>JBDNFD010000017.1:0-52434 GCA_041689995.1 Flavobacteriaceae bacterium
ACTAATAGAATCAATTGATATTGAATGGATTACTTGCAGGATAATAGCAAATATGGAAGATTTTGGTTTTCTAACAAATACGCATGATTTTAAATATCAAGCCGTTACGTAAAATTAATCTGGTGCGAAACTTGAGTTATACTAAGTTAAAATGGAAATTATAGTTTATTTCCTTGTAAAGATAATAAAAATTATTTCCTTCCAAAATCTGCGGGAATTTCGCCCCAAGCTCTCGTTTCCCATTTCACGATCGGAGTGGAAAAAGGCGTTTTCCGAAGCCATTCCTCCGCACGTTCGATCAGTTCAAAAAGCTGTTTATTTTTAGCATTTTGCTTCAATTTGGTGTTACAAACCTTTTTTTTCACCCAACCAATTGCGATTCTGGAATCGGAATAAATAATGCGGTCGCTGTTATGTTGTTTGAGAAAAGCCAAGCCATGAACCAAGGCCAAGAATTCTCCAATATTATTAGTGCCCTCCGCAAAAGGTCCCATTTTGAAAAGCACTTTCTTAGTTTTGGTATCCACTCCCTGATATTCCATGATTCCGGGATTTCCACTGGAAGCAGCATCCACTGAAATGGAATATAAGTTTGGTTTTCCGATGATTGCTAATCTTTCCGGCGAAAGAGTCTTTTTGGAAACAGCTTTTCCTTTATAATCGGCAAAAGTTTTATCAAAAGCCACTTGTGCTTCCCGATGCGTGGGGAAAGCCTTGTATTGTGCGTCTTCAAATCCGGAAATCATGGCTTTGCATGCTTCCCAAGTGTTGTAAATACCAGGCTTTTTGCCTTTCCAAACCACGTAATATTTTTTTGTTTTTCCCATTCTAATTTTTTGGGAACAAAATCCGTTCGATCACCTGCGGAAAATATTTCTGCTCCAACTCATGAATTTTGACAGCGACTTTTTCTGCCGAATCATTACTGGAAATCTGAGTTTCAAATTGGGCAATCATTTCTCCCTCATCATACTTTTCGTTCACATAATGAATACTGATCCCAGTTTTCAGCTCCTTGTTTTTCACCACCATTTCGTGCACCCGCAGCCCGAACATTCCCTTTCCTCCGTATTTTGGTAAAAGAGCGGGATGAATATTAATTATTTTTCCTGGGAACATTTTAAGTATTTTCGAAGGCAACAACCATAAAAATCCTGCCAATACAATAAGATCTGGAGAAATATCTTTCAAAATCCCTATAATTTCATCGGTTTCATAAAAAGTATTTCTGTCGAAATAAAAGGTTTTCACAGCCAAATCTTGTGCTTTTTGCAATACTGGAGCAAATTTTCGATTGGAAAAAACACATTCTACTTCCACTTTTTCGTTTTTTCGAAAATAACGAATAATATTTTCTGCGTTCGTTCCGGTTCCAGATGCAAAAATGACAATTTTTTTAATGGAAGATGTTGATGGTGATTTCAAAATGCTATATTTACAGAATAATCAAAGCGGTAAAAATACCAACTTAATTTAAAATTGCGTAAATTGGAACCACATTTTTGACCGTATCGGTTTTTTTATAATAAAGTTTTTTATTTTTGCATCTTAATCAAAATTTAAAATCAAAAGATTATGTCAGACATCGCATCAAGAGTAAAAGCAATTATCGTTGATAAATTAGGCGTTGACGAAAACGAAGTAGTGAACGAAGCTAGCTTCACAAACGATTTAGGCGCAGACTCATTGGACACCGTTGAATTGATCATGGAATTCGAAAAAGAATTCGATATTCAAATTCCAGACGACCAAGCAGAAAACATCGCAACTGTTGGCCAAGCTGTTTCCTATATTGAAAAAGCAAAAAAATAAAAATGCTTTTATGGAGCTTAAGCGGGTAGTAGTAACAGGATTGGGAGCATTGACGCCCATCGGAAACAATATAGAAGAATATTGGGACGGATTGGTACATGGGAAAAGTGGCAGCGCGCCAATTACCCATTATGATCCCGAAAAATTCAAAACTAAATTCGCTTGCGAAATCAAAAACTTCAATATCGATGATTTTTTTGATCGCAAGGAAGCCCGCAGGCTCGATAAATTTGCCCAATATGCTATTATTGCCTCCGATGAGGCCATAAAAGATTCTGGAATTGATCTAAATGTCGTGAACAAACATCGGATTGGCGTTATTTGGGGCGCTGGAATTGGCGGCCTGGAAACCTTCCAAAACGAGGTCATGAACTTTTCGAAAGGCGACGGCACCCCTCGTTTCAATCCATTTTTTATTCCGAAAATGATCGCCGACATTGCGCCCGGCAATATTTCCATCCGTCATGGTTTTATGGGCCCCAATTACACCACGGTTTCCGCGTGTGCTTCTTCAGCAAATGCGATGATCGATGCGCTGAACTATATTCGTTTGGGGCAAAGCGATGTGATTGTGACCGGAGGAAGTGAAGCCGCTGTTGTAGAAGCAGGAATGGGCGGATTTAGTGCCATGCATGCCCTTTCTACCCGCAATGAAAGTCCCGAAACCGCATCCAGGCCATTCGACGCGACCCGCGACGGATTTGTTTTGGGAGAAGGTGCTGGAGCATTGATTCTGGAAGAATATGAACACGCAAAAGCCCGTGGTGCAAAGATTTATGCAGAATTTATTGGCGGCGGAATGTCTTCAGATGCTTATCATATGACCGCACCACATCCAGATGGGCTCGGCGTCATCGCGGTAATGCGAAACTGTTTAGAAAACGCCGGCTTAAAACCCGAAGATGTTGATGCGATCAATACGCACGGAACTTCCACCCCATTGGGCGATGTTGCGGAATTAAAAGCCATTAGTGTGGTTTTTGGCGAACATGCAAAACACATCAATATCAATTCGACAAAATCCATGACGGGACATCTTTTGGGTGCTGCTGGCGCCATTGAAGCCATCGCCTCCATTTTGTCGATGAAATACGGTATTGTTCCGCCGACGATCAATCATCAAGTAGTGGATGAAAACATCGATCCGGAATTGAATTTGACTTTGAACAAAGCGCAAAAAAGAAATATTGATATTGCGATGAGCAATACTTTTGGATTTGGGGGACACAATGCTTGTGTCGTCTTTAAAAAAATGACCGAGTAATCTGCCATGAGCGCGATTCGAAATATATTAAATTCCCGTTCTGAAAAGAATGGGGATTTTTTTTCGTCTATTCAGAAATTAATTGGTTTCAAACCAAAGCAAATCAATTATTATCAAACCGCTTTCACTCATCGTTCTTTAAAAAAAAAGGATTCCTTGGGAAACGATTTGAATTATGAACGTCTTGAATTTCTTGGCGATGCCATGTTGGGCGCAACTATTGCGGCCTTTTTATATAAAAAAGCACCTTCGCAAAATGAAGGTTATCTTACTAAAATGCGTTCTAAAATTGTCAGTAGGAAACATTTGAACGAACTGGGAAAAGATTTAAAGTTGGTGAATTTCATTGATACCAACATTCCTAAGGAACAATTTGGCGAAAATATCCACGGAAATCTTTTTGAAGCGCTCGTTGGCGCGATTTATTTGGACCGGGGCTATGAATATGTTCTTAAATTTATCGATTCGAACGTGATTACTTCCTACTTGGATATTGAACAACTGGAAGGAAAAGTGATCAGCTATAAAAGTCTTTTGATTGAATGGTGCCAACAGGAAAAACGCGATTTCGATTTTGAAATCTATGAAGACACAGGAAAAGATGAAGCGAAACACTTTGCGGTAAAACTTCGAATTGGGGGAAAAATGGTGGCTAAAGCGAGGGACACCTCTAAAAAGAAAGCGGAGGAAAAAACAGCAAAACGTGCTTATTATGCATTTAAAAAAAATATTGATGCCTCTTGAATTTGCATGTATTCGCTTTTTATTTTATAAGTTCCCGAACCTTTTCGTAAACCAAATGGGATTCAAAACCCTTATACAACAAATGATCCGCTAATTTCCTTTTTATTTTCAGGATGTTTTTGTCGTGTATCAACGCCACTTTTTTTCTGGCAACTTCGTCTAGTGCTTTTAAATAGAGTGGTTCTTCAATTTCCCGAAGTGCCGATTCAATATTATATTTTGAAATTTCCCTTACTTTCAATTCCCTTACAATCCTGATTTTACCCCATTTTTTGATCCTGAACTTTCCCCGGGCGAAGCTTCTGGCAAAACGTTCTTCGTTTAGAAAATCTTCTTGCAACAAAAGATGGATTATCTGGTATTGAGCTTCAGGGATCATTCGCATTTCCCTCAATTTTTTTTCAACTTCTTTGTGACAACGTTCCCGGTAAGCGCAAAAACTCATCAGTTTCCTCTTTGCCTCCTCGACGGTATGGGTTTTGTGGGTTTCCATGAAAAATAAAAGTACAAAAAATCCTTCACCAAAAGAAAGTGAAGGGCTGCAAAGTATTTAACACTCCTCTTGCTGTCGGGTATTGGTAACCACAATGGGCTTGTACGAAATGTGAACATTCACGAACACCAAAATCAATTATTAACTCGTGAGTAATTGCAAATGGGTATGGTTTTTAGCGTTGGAAAATTCAATTCGTAAAATACTGTCTATCGCTACAATGGCTTTTTCGTTGTTGGAATTCTTGAAGTCCAAGTATAAATCTAATATTTTTGAAATATTTTCTTCGGACAACTTTGATAAATCGAGCATTTTGGATTTGTTCAAATCATTTGGTTCAAATTTCCTAAGCCCGTTTCCATATTCTCTTCTGTTATCATCAAATATCTCTTTTGCTACATTGGTTAATAAATATGCAAACAGCAAATCAATGCTTGTGTTTGAAAATAGATCTTGATTTATTGGATATACACTATGGAATGTTGTTAGATTTGATACGTTTGCTTCATTACGAATGAATTTCACGTATTCTCTATTAAAAACCGAGACCCAAATGGGTGCGGGTGGTCGTTTTTCTAATGAGTACCAAGGTTTTCTGCTTTTTGTCAAGAATCGCTCATTGATTTTTTCTTGCTCCCCCTTTTTAATATATTCATTTACTTTTGTGTTCTTTGGATTATGTCCATTGAAGATATAAACTAGTCCATTTTTGCTTTTAAGATTTTTAAATTCTTTTGCCGTAAATAAATTACCTTTTACATCTTTGGCTTTGCAGATACAAGGCAAAAGGTTTTCTTTTGGTATTGAAAATTCTTTTGCTTTAGAAGGTTTAAAAGTAAAGTACTCGTTTGCACCTGTTGCAATTCCCCTCATAACTTTGGCATATTTGGAAAAAGGCACGAGATTTTTATAATCGGTCGAGTTTTGAACTTGATAATATTTTCGCCATTTGATGTTTGAATCTAACTCTTTGGTATTAAAGCAGAACTCTCCCTTTTTATTGGGGTAGGCTTCTATAAACTGTTTTATTGACAATAAATCGGATTTGGATTCTATTGTTGAAATATTTATTTCTGAATTATGCTTATCATTTGCGAGAAGTAAAATAGAGGCAGTTGTTAATGCTCCGTCAAAAACGTTCTCCTTAAAGTCGATAACGAAAAGGTGTCGCAGTGCATTGGTTTTAAGTAGATAGTTTTTGACCAATTTTCCATAATCGGCATTTAAAAATTCGGATGGAATAATGTATGCCGCTCTCCCGTTTTTGTTTAGCTGAAAAATTGATTTTAGAAGAAACAAGGTGTAAAGGTTTGTGAACCCGTTTAATCTATATTTTATCCGGGTTTCAACTTCTTTCAAAATTCCTTTGTTATCATAATCGTGAAATTTCAAGTAAGGGGGATTACATATTATTCCATCGTATTTATTATTCCAATCGTTGAACATATAATCTCCCAACTGAATATAAATGTTTTTATGGTCATTAAAAAATGGTTTTGCCTCATTTAAAATCACTTCATCAATTTCAAATCCTTTGATGTCCAATTTTGGCATTTTATCAAGCAGGGTTCTTGAAAATATTCCCAATCCAAAAGCTGGTTCTAAGACCGTGTTTATTTTCTCATTTCCAAGAATCCAATCTGCCATTAAATCTGCAACTGGTTGTGGCGTGAAAAATTGAGCAAATTTTTTACGGTGTGATAAGCTGACTTTTTCTGAATATTCCCTCTCCATTACCATATCTAAAAATCGGTTATGTTTAATAAGATTGTTAAACTATCAATATCCAAATAAGCAGTTCCTTTTTCAAAACTTACATAAAAAAGTAAACGCCCCCTGCCCATCTCCCTTCTGACACTTTTATGTTCCGGCTCCAGTGTTTTGTATGCAACTTGGGCGGTATTTCGGGTATTTATTTTGACCGTTGTTTTATTTTGATTTTTTACATCCTTGCTAATTTCATAATATTCACCTTCCTTGTTCGGTTCGGTCAACAATGTCAATATGTTTTTAAAAGAGATTCCATAGGACTTATCAAAAAACACCTGAAAGTAATAATGTGGAACATTAAAAATTTCGGCCCACTTATAGACTACTTTTATGTCTTCAACTTTGGGCGTAATGCTTAAATAATCTCTTTTTTGAACAATGCTGATGTGTTTCTTCAAATCTTTAAAAAGCAAGGTCAATTCTTGTAGTCTTTCGGTAGAATTCCAACTCGGTCTCCGAAAACTTATCGCACAAATCGTGTTGTTGTCAATGCTTTTCAATAAGTCTAAATAGGCTTTCTTTTTCGGGTGATCCAACAAAATCTGAAAATTCATTTAGAATCTTATCCTTAACCGCTAAAGCTGATTCAAGATGAAAGCTGATTCAAGATGAAATCTGCTCCGGTCTTGCATTTCTTTCTCATATTTGTCAATTAAAAAAGTGCTATACCTGATTTCCAAACCTGCAATAGCTTTTTTGACATAATCGGTAATTTTTGAATGCTCAATTTTACTTAAATCAAGGCCAAGTTCTTGATTGTAATCCTTTTTGTTGAATATTAAAAGATCAGGACGCTTTCCTATTGCATCCAATTCATCCTGAAAATCTATATAAAATTGGTCAAACCCAACTTCACCCGCTATTAGGTCGTCAGATTTTCCATAGCGAACAGCGATATAATTTTTGGATGTCTCATTTATTGCCCGAAAAATTAAATCTTCGGCCCAATCACCTTGTTCTTTATTGGATATGAAGTTTGAAGATGCTTGCGTCGGGGGCGAGGTTCTATCCCTGGATATTGAAAAATCAACTATTGTGCCTGGGATAGATTTGGTTAGCTCCCTTAGATCGTCAAAATATGTCATTTTGTTCTTTTATATTTTGTTTCTTGCTCTGCAACTTTTAATGCTTTTAGGCCTGCTTTTTCATCTTTTACAAGATGGTATATTTTATTGGCAATCCACAAGGCTTCTAATTCAAGCAAAGAAAAATTGAAGGTTTTGCTTATAATTTTTAAATGTTCACGCCTAATTGATTTTTGATCATTTTCTATCTTGCTTAAAAATCCATCTCCGATATTTAGAATTGAAGCAAGCTGTCTCTGATACATTCCCTTTGATTCCCTTAATTCTTTTATTTTTTGCCCAAGTGTCATTTCACCAAATTTAGACTTGACTATATTAGGTCAAATATAGTTAATTTTATTTGAAGTCAAATTTTTGATCCTGAACTTTCCCCGAGCGAAGCTTCTGGCAAAACGTTCTTCGTTTAGAAAATCTTCTTGCAACAAAAGATGGATTATCTGGTATTGAGCTTCAGGGATCATTCGCATTTCCTTCAATTTTTTTTCAACTTCTTTGTGACAACGTTCCCGGTAAGCGCAAAAATTCATCAGTTTCCTCTTTGCCTCCTCGACGGTATGGGTTTTGTGGGTTTCCATGAAAATAAAAGTACAAAAAATCCTTCACCAAAAGAAAGTGAAGGGCTCACAATTGTTATTTTTAACCAGTATCTTTACCCAATGGAACCTCTTTCCTTGCTTGAAGTAAAAAATATTTCCATTTCTTTTGGACGCGAAAAAGAAAGGCAACAAGTACTGCATTCAATTTCTTTTTCATTAAGAAAAAATGAAATTCTGAGTATTGTGGGAGAATCAGGTTCGGGAAAATCCGTTTCTGCCCTCGCCATTTTGGGTTTATTGGGAAAAGCCGCACAAATCGATTCCGGGGAAATCCTTTTTCAAGGAAAAGACATTTTGAAGTTTGGCAGAAAAGAATTGCAAAACCTTCGGGGAAATGAAATCTCGATGATTTTCCAAGAACCGATGAGTTCTTTGAACCCTTCCATGAAATGTGGCCCGCAAGTTCGCGAAATGCTGTTACAACATAAAAAAATCACGGCCCAAAACGCAAAAAAAGAAACCCTCGCGCTTTTTGAAAAAGTGAAGCTGCCGCGTGTGAAAGCGATGTACAATTCTTATCCGCACCAAATTAGTGGTGGCCAAAAACAGCGCGTGATGATCGCGATGGCTATTGCCTGCAAACCCAAGATTTTAATAGCCGATGAACCAACCACAGCCTTAGATGTCACCGTGCAAAAAGAAATTTTGTCGCTCTTGAAATCTTTGCAACAAGAAACCGGAATGAGCATCATTTTCATCTCTCATGATCTTTCATTGGTTTCTCAAATTTCCGATCGAGTGGCGGTAATGTACCAAGGAAAAATCGTGGAAGAGAATACGGTGGAAGAAATTTTTCGTCATCCGAAAGCGATTTATACCAAGGCTTTGCTGGCTTCCAAACCTACCATGGACAACCGATTGAAAAAACTTCCAACGATTGCTGATTTCCTGAAGGAAAATGTGCCAGTTCAAATCGAACCAAAACAAGAACGCGAGGCACGGCATAAAAAACTCTATAGTGAACCACCTTTGCTGAAAGTTGTGAACTTGGAAAAAGAATTTATTTCCAGCGCCGGATTGTTTCGCAGTCCAACCAAAATAACCGCGGTCGATCATGTGAATTTTGAAATTTATGAAGGTGAAACACTTGGACTGGTGGGCGAATCTGGCTGCGGAAAATCCACTTTAGGAAATGTCATCCTTCAACTACATCCTGCCACTTCGGGCCAAATCTTTTTCCGTGGGGAAGATATTACCAAGCTTTCCAAAGAAAAAATGCGCCTTTTGCGCAAGGATATCCAAATCATTTTTCAGGATCCGTTTTCATCGCTCAATCCGCGTATTCCGGTAGGAAAGGCAATTATGGAACCGATGACCGTCCACGGATTGTACAAAAACCAAAAACAACGAAAAGAAAAAGTCATGGAATTGCTGCAACGGGTTGGCCTGCTGGAAGAACATTTTGACCGGTATCCGCATGAATTCAGTGGTGGCCAACGACAACGTATTGGAATTGCGCGTACCATTGCGATTTCTCCAAAATTGGTGATTTGCGACGAATCGGTTTCGGCCTTGGATATTTCGGTTCAAGCACAAGTTTTGAACCTTTTGAACGAATTAAAGCAAAATTTCGGATTTACCTATCTTTTTATTTCCCACGATCTCGCCGTGGTAAAATACATGTCCGATCAATTATTGGTTATGAACGACGGAAAAATCGTGGAACGTGGTGATGCCGACGAAATATATGCAAATCCAAAAGATGCGTACACCCAAAAATTGATCGATGCGATTCCGAAGGGAATGGAAATTAATTCCAATTAAACAGGCTTTCCAAATCTTAAGAAATAAAAGGAAAAAACAAGGTCAATAATACTAAGAGTAGCAGCAAGATGTTCTTGAGGCGCTTTTTCCCTTCAGTTTGAAAATAATTTGCACCAATTATAGCTGTCGGAATGATGAAAAACAAAACTTCGCCTTGGATTTTTGTCGCGGAACACAAAGCTACCAGAACGCCCACAACCCAAATTCCCAAGATCAAAATCATCGAAGACTTCATGGTGGAAGAAGCATTTTGGATCAAAAACATATAATGGGTGACAGCCGCCAACGAAAAAACACTAATTGCAACTAATGGAATTAGTTTGGGCCACGAACTGAAGGTTTCAAAATCCCAATTCGGCACGGGAAAAAAATGTTCCAATCCAAAAAACGAATTTAAAAATAAGAGTGAAAAGCAAGTTGCCAACATAAAAACGGTAGCTATCGCAACAAAGGGCACGAGCCAGTTCCGATAATCATTTGCGGCATAAAAAAGAACGGCCAAAAAAACCAGAATTAAAAATAGCAAGCTCCATTCAAAAAACAAACTTCCCAGACAGATCCAAAAAGAAGCGTCGAAAATTTTCTTTTTGGTGTCCAATCCTGATTTCAAACTGATTATCCGGCGTATGGCGAGAAGAACAAAAAAACCAGAAATCAAGATTTTGCCGTTCCTAAGAATATCGGGAAACCAGATGGTGAGCAGAGCAAATAGTAAGACAGCATACGTATTCCGTTTATTGACCCGGTTCCTCTTCACGATAAAATTCACCAAAATCATCAACAACAAATAGACCACAAGAAGCCCCAATTTCTCAAAAAAATAAGAAATGGAGATCGCGTCTAAAACGGAAGTGAAATTTACTACGCAATAATACAGCGTCATACATAGCCCCACGAGCAAAAAATTAATTGGTTTTGATTTCTCGAAAAAACTTGTAAACATCGTCCAATTTTGTATTTTTGTACTCGATAAAGATAATAAAAGCAAATTATGGAATGGATCGATTTTTGGAACGGAATACAGTATCTTTTTGAAAAAATTTTATTCATTCCGTTCGATTGGTTGCGCACACTTCAGTTAGAAAGCTGGTGGTTGTCCAACATGGTAAGTTGGGTTTTCCTTCTAACAGGAGCGGCAGCTTTCATCTATTGGATGAAATGTTTAAACGATTTCCACGAAGATGAAAAACAAAATGCCGCCCATTCGGCCCACGAATTATAGGTCAAAACCAATATCTTTCCGATAATACATTCCCTCAAAATATAGTTTTTCAATATTTTGATAGGAAGTTTTTAATGCTTCGCGGTAATTTTTCCCGAATGAAGTTACGGCCAAAACCCTTCCGCCATTAGTGAAGGTTTTTCCGTTTTTAAGAATGGTCCCTGCGTGAAAAACCAAAGAATCTTTCACATTTTCAAGTCCGTTGATTTCTTTTCCCTTCTCATATTTTTCGGGATATCCCCCAGAAACCAACATCACCGCTGCCGCCGATCGGTTGTCGATTTCCAGGGTTATTTCATTCAATTTTCCGTCGGAAAGCTTTTCAAATAATTCCACAAAATCATTTTTGATACGCGGCAAAACCACTTCCGTTTCCGGATCGCCCATGCGCACATTGTACTCGATCACATACGGATCATCGCCCACTTTTATCAAACCAATAAACACAAAACCTTTATAGTCGATTTCTTCTTTTTGAAGACCTTCAATGGTTGGTTTCACAATTCGGGTTTCAATTTTCTCCATAAATTCAGCATCTACAAAAGGAACCGGGGAAACGGCACCCATTCCGCCCGTGTTCAAGCCCATGTCGCCTTCACCAATGCGTTTGTAATCTTTTGCGGTGGGCAGGATTTTATAATTTTTTCCGTCGGTAAGAACAAAAACGCTGAGTTCAATTCCATCCAAAAACTCTTCGATCACCACAGTTTTGCTGGCTTCACCGAATTTTTCACCTGCAAGCATATTTTCCAATTCTTGTTTGGCTTCCGCTAGATTTTCTAAAATCAGGACGCCTTTTCCGGCCGCCAAACCATCCGCTTTCAAAACATAAGGAGCTTTCAATGTTTCCAAAAATACCTTTCCGGCTTTTAGGCTTTTGGCCGTAAAACTTTCATAGGCCGCAGTCGGAATGTTGTGCATTGCCATAAATTGTTTTGCGCGTTCCTTGCTCCCTTCCAGCAATGCGCCTCTTTTGGAGGGACCTATCACCGAAACATTTTTGAGCGATTCATCTTCAGCAAAAAAATCGTAAATCCCTTTTACCAATGGATCTTCGGGACCAACTACCATCATTTTAATATTGTTTTCCAATACCGTTCGCTTGACCGCTTCGAAATCATTGGGATCAATACTCAAGTTTTCCGCAATCTGTGAGGTTCCAGCATTTCCGGGCGCCACAAAAAGTTTAGAGCAATGATTACTTTTTGAAATTTTATGGACAAAAGTATGTTCACGACCACCAGCGCCAAGGATTAGAATGTTCATAGGTTTTGGGTTCAAGGTTTTGGGTTCAAGGTTTTGGGTTCAAAGTTCAAAGTTCAAGGTTCAAAAATAAATCAACAATCGTTAATCTTCAATCGTTAATCTTCAATCGTTAATCTTCAATCTTCAATCGTTAATCGTTAATCTTCAATCGTTAATCGTCCAATCAATACGCTCTTTCATCTCCGGCAATTCCGTTATAAATTGTTTGAAAAATTATTTTAATATCCAAGATCAAAGACCAGTTTTCCACATAAAAAATATCATATTTCACCCGGTTAATAATGTGGTATTCATTTTCGACTTCGCCACGAAAACCGCTGACTTGCGCGAGGCCTGTAATTCCGGGTTTCACAAAATGGCGCACCATGAATTTATCCACGCGACCGGCGTACATTTCTGTGTGGCTCACCATATGTGGCCTCGGCCCCACAACCGACATTTCCCCTTTTAGAACATTTATGAATTGTGGCAACTCATCGAAACTGGTTTTGCGCAAAATCCTTCCAATCCCCGTTACCCGTGGGTCATTTTTGCTTATCTGCTCTAAGTCGGCTTGCTGGTTTAATTGCATGGAACGAAATTTATAACAACTAAATTCTTGGTAATCTAGCCCGTTTCTACTTTGTTTAAAAAACACGGGGCCTTTGGAACTTATTTTTATCAGTAAAGCTAAAATCGGTGTCAGCCACGAAAGCAGAAAAATGATCACCAAGAGCGAAATTACAATGTCGAAAATACGTTTTATGAACTGGTTCAACGGATCTTTAATTGGGATTTTTCGAAGGGACAAAATGGGCAAATAGCCATAATATTCGTACTCCAATTGTTTGGTGTAAATATTTTTATTATCAGGTAAAAACTTGAGCACTTTCAGATTATTATCCGCAAAATCAACAATCTCATTGATTTGTTTATTGGATAATTCGGAAACGGAACAGTAAATTTCATCAATATTATTTTCCAGAATATACTCAAAACAGTTCTGAATGGATTCTAAATCATTTTTATTTATATCAAATACTTTCCGGATTTTGTATCCATATTCAGGGTTTTTTACAAAAAAATCCCGTAGTTGACTTGTTTTATTATTTTGTCCAAAAATCACGGTATTCCTTTGATTCCCTTTTAAGAAAACCCTGTATTTTTTCAACAAATAATAAATGGTCAATTTGAAAATTAGGATCAACGAGAAAACTTGGGCCAAATAAACCAAGACATCTTTTGCAGACCGGTTCAGTTCTTCATAAATTCCAAAAAAGGAAAAAACTATGAACATAAAGATCACTCCCTGCAGAAAAACAAGAGAAATAATTTTCACCACTTTGGTGAAGCGATAAACTTCGTAAAAATTTGTTTTCAGGGATAAAATAATCCAGGCCAATGCGGAAAAAGCAATGAAACTGAGGTGATTGACCGCCGAAAAATCAAACTGCACCGCTAGGACAGAAATAATTGCCAGATCTATCAAATAACTGATTGGCCTCAAATAACCCGAATATCTGCCCCGCGAATAGACCATTGCTATTTTTTGATATGTTTTGCGAAATCTTTGTGTTCTTTTTTGAACAATTCATCCTTACTCAATCCCATAAAATAATCGTAGGTTTTTTTCATGCCTTCACTTCTGGAAACTTTGGGTTTCCATCCTAAAATTTCCCAAGCCTTGGTAATATTGGGTTTCCGTTGCATTGGATCATCGGCGGGCAAAGGCTTGTACACAATTCTTTGTTCGGTATTCGTGAGCTTTATAATTTCGTCCGCAAAGTCTTTAATCGTAATTTCTTCATCATTTCCAATATTGACCGGATCGGAATAATCGCTTAACAGCAATCGATAAATTCCGTCTATTTGATCGTCCACATAACAAAAGGAGCGCGTTTGAAGCCCGTTGCCAAAGATTGTTAAATCTTCGCCCCGCAAGGCTTGACCAATAAATGCGGGAATAACGCGGCCGTCGTTCAATCGCATTCTCGGACCATAGGTATTGAAAATCCGAACAATTCGAGTTTCCAATCCGTGGTATCGGTGATAGGCCATCGTAATGGATTCCTGAAAACGCTTTGCCTCGTCATAAACCCCGCGCGGACCAATTGTGTTCACATTGCCGTAATATTCTTCCGATTGCGGATGCACCAACGGATCGCCGTACACCTCGGAAGTGCTGGCGATCAATATCCGTGCATTTTTTTCTTTTGCCAACCCTAATAAATTGTGTGTTCCCAAGGAACCGACTTTCAAGGTTTGGATAGGAATCTTCAGGTAATCGATTGGGCTGGCTGGAGAGGCAAAATGCAAAATATAATCCAGTTTTCCCGGAACATGGACAAATTTGGAAACATCGTGGTGGTAAAACTCGAAATTTTCCAGCTTGAAAAGATGCTCGATATTTTTCAAATCGCCGGTAATCAAATTGTCCATTCCGATGACGTGGTAGCCTTCTTCAATGAACTTGTCGCAAAGATGGGAACCAAGGAAACCTGCGGCTCCGGTAATTAGGATGTTTTTAGACATTATTTCTTGTTTATTGTTTTCAAATAGATATTTTCCAATAAATCAATGGTTTTTTCAATATTAAAATTTGCTTGGAATTTATCAAATGAATTATTTTCAAATTTTGTTCGCATTTCTTCATCATCCAACAATTGCAAAATTTTATTCTTGAAGGTTTCCACATTCTCATCAAAGATAACAAAACCATTTTGCCCATTTTCAACCAAATCGCGATTCCCGTCAACATCTGTTACGACACAAGCCTTTTTCAGCGCTAAGGCCTCAATTACAGAATAAGGCAAACCTTCGTAACGCGCAGTGGAAATGTATAACTTCGATTGTTTGATAATATGAAAAACATCCTCACGACGGGTCCATTCCAACAAGGTAATATTTTTTTCTAGTTGATTTTCTCGAATTTGCTTTTTTACCGCCTCCAAGTTTGGTGAATGGAAGCCCACTCCCATCAATACCAAATGAATGTTCGGGTTTTCTTTTTTCAGCACGGCCAAAACCCGAATCATCAATTCAATATTCTTCTGAAATGATGGCCTCCCAACTGAACAAATATATTCATCAGGCCAGGTTTTTTTTATACTCAGTGGTTCTATTTTTTCAATTGGTTTTATGGAATTATTGAACAACAAGGTATTTTCCGGTTTATAGCCAACTTCTTCGATGGCACGGATACGTTCGGAACTGGACGAAGCGAGAATTTTGTTGTTGAATTTCGAAAAATAGCGTTCCACCATTAAAAACAGTTTCCGTTTCATCGGATTTTGTGTGCTCAAAAAGGAATATGCCTGCGGGGTATGCAACACGGGGATTTCCAATTGCTTTCCAATAAATTTTCCGATGATCCCCCCTTTCGCGCTGTGAGCATGGATTAAGTTTGGTTTTTCGGCTTCGATGATTTTTTTTATTTGTGCCGTTCCTTTGGAATCTTTTATTAAACTAATATTCCGTTCAATATCGGTTCGGAAAGATTTTATGGAATTTCCATTTTTGTCCAAAAAAGGCTGTTGCGTGTCTTTTTTTCCATGAACGACGACGGAATAGAATTTTTCAGGATCAATATTTTCAAGGATCAGGCGCACGGAAACATCCACACCGCCCACGGAATGGAGGATATGGATGATTTTAATTTTCAATTGGTTTTTTTTTGGCTTCAATTATAAAGAGGGAAATAAATATGCAAAAATAAAAAAGGCCACGTTGGATTTCCAGATAACTTTCGGTCAACATAGAAATGAACATTATTGCAATAATCAACCCATTGACCATGTTTTTTTGTACGTATGAAGAGTGAATTACCACAATAAACATTGTCAAAAGGACAATCAGGCCCAGGACTCCAAATTGAACTATTGTGGAAAGGAATTGATTATGGGAGTTAAATCCTTCTTTCGCATCTATTCTATAATTTTTCGCATTATATATCTTGTCCAACTCCAATTTTTCAACTCCTGCGCCATAGCCGATCCAAGGTTTTTTTTCACTAATCTCCATCGCGGCAGTCCATATTTTTTCACGTAAACCTATTCTATGGTATTCCTCTGCTTTTACCGGTGAATCTTTAAAGAAATCTGGACCCAAATCAACCCCTACTAATGAGAATGATCCAAAGAATTTATCATTCACATAAGTATTTTTGGTTATTATAAATATTGAAATGGAAATCCCCAGAAAGAAAATAGCGATTGTTTTCAGATTCAACAATTTTTTCAAATTCAAAAAAGCATAAAGGCTTAAAACAAGCAGGTATATAAACAAGCCCAATCGAACGCCGTACAAAAGCAATAATATCAAAAAAAGCCCACTTCCAATAAATTTCCATGAGTTTGAAAATTTTCCGAACAAAATGACCACAAATGCAGTATTAAGGAACATCGCATTTTCGGGAAAATAGTCCCCGACCAAGAATCGTTGCACAAAATTGTAATAGTGGCTGATTTCAGAATATGCCACATAACCATAGGCCAATGAAAGTAGTGAAACCACGCAAAACAAAATACAAGAATAAGCAAATATTTTTTTTGCCATTTCAATCAGGCGGATTTCAGGATCGACCAATAAAAAAGCCAAAGGGATAAACAAAAATGCAGTCAGCTTTAAACATTTTATTATACTTTCGGAGATATTTGATGTATATACGAGGCTCAGTACCGCCAGGCCAAAATAGGCGATCAATAAAAACAGGCTTTTGTTGGCTTTGATTTTTTTGGAAAAGTCGGATTGTTTTTTTAAAAATAGGCCGGTAAAAAAAACCAAGGCAAGTGCAATTGGGGAAAGAATATTCCAAAATGGCAGTACCGCAAAAAATAACAGAAATGCGAATGCCGCAAAAGGATCTGTGTATTGTTTAGGTTGAAGTTGCATATTTAGGTTTCCTTAGTTTTATAAAAATAGCGTATGTGGCCAAAAACAACAATGGAATAAATAATTTGTAAAAATACCCCATTGTGAACGAATATAATGTCCATTTGAAAAGTTGATAGGTTACCAAGGACAAAAGAAGTGCTTTTTGGTTGAGGAATTCTTTGAGGACCCACCCCATTACAGCCAAAATCCCAATTGTCAAAAGAGTATGGAAAAGCAAAGCCAAGGATAGAGGGAATATTCTGAAAAGGATTGCCGGATATGCATTTGTAAAATTAAAACCATGCTCTTCATTTGAACGCAAAACACTTTTGTCCGCAGAAAATTCCCTCATCATTATTCTCATTCCATATAACAAGTCTGCCGGATTAAAAGTTTTTGGTTCTTTTTTTTCCACAACATATTGCTCGGTAGCCCCCCAGAAGAGATGTCCCTGCAACCCAAAAATCCGGTACAACATGGCCTGATTTGGGTCATATATGTCCACAACGGCAAAAGGCCGGGTTTCTTTATATTGGTTATAAATAACCGTATAGACCACTCCTGACAAAATCGAAAAAGCAAGTATGATCTGTACAATATTCTTCCTTTTCAAACTTTTCAAGTAGTTCTTATAATAAAAAATTATTGGCAGCAAAAAGGAAAAAGACCCGTCCAATATAGGTGAAAATTTTTGGCCAATCAAAAAGTTATATCCTATGTAAACAGCGAACATTATTAATGCAGTTCTTTTATATTTTGGAAAAAGAAGCCCCCAACCAAAAGGAATGAATATAGCGGTATTCCCCAGTAAAATATTCAAAAAGGGTAACTGTGATTCGGACCAAAAGGAAAATCTGTCGACAGAATCGTCGAATAAGGGAAGAGGCGACAATGCGGCATTCAACAACAACAGGAATTGTGCGCCGAACAACAATGCCACAATGATTTTACGATCTATATTATGTCCTTTAAAACCAAAATGAAAAACAGGAAGTTTTTTTTTGTTGAACGTCTTAAAGGATAACGCAATTACAAGAAAGGTTAAAACAAAATAGATTGTACAGATGATCGTCGCACCTGTAAAAAAGCTGAACCTCCCTTGTTCACTTATCAACAATCCTCTTTCAATATAAATTAATGACGGAAGTATGGAAAATGCCTGAAAGAACAAGAGCCCATATAAAAAAAACAACGTGAAGCTCTTTTTGGCATACCAGTAGGAAAAACCCAAAAACCCCAAGAAAACAAGTATGTTGATGTAGAAGCTTATCATGGTTTACCAATAAATTCAAAACACAATTTCTCGAACAAAGGCGTCATTTTTTTATTAATGGGGCAAACATAAAATTTTATTTCCGGTTTGTCCTGTTCTGTTAATTTGGAATAAATGTTGAGAAAAACGCTCGAATCAAATCCCGTTAAAAATCTGCAAGGAGCTTTTTCAAAAAAATGATCTTCTGCAGTCAACTTCGTATCCACTAATTCAATCCTTTTTTCATCAAAAATCCTATTTAGCAATTCTTCGGGGATCCAAGCGGCATTGCGGTGTGGTTTGTAATATATTTTTTTTATTCCGCCATAGAACTTTTGTCGTTTTATTGCCATAAAAAACGCATGGATCTTTTCCTTGAACCTTTCCTTGTCCATTTCCCTAGCATAGGCTTCTTGTCCAATAATGTAAAGGCTATTGTGGATTTTGGGGAGGGGAATGGTTTTTATGGGGAGTTGGCATGCATTTTTCAAAATAAACGCTTGCTTGGGAAAAGTCAAATACTGCGCAGCGACCCTTGGATCCTCTGCCCCTGAAGAATGTCCGCTATATTTGCAAAAAGGAATTCCATAATACTTAGCAATATACTTCTTAAGATTGAATTTTATTTTGTCAATATCATCAAATGAGTGATCATAATAATTGAGCGTGCCATCTTCCACCACTACTATCTTGGCGTGGGGGCTAAAACTGAAAAACATAAAATTGCTCAATATGTCTTCAATAAATGCAATATATATCACAGCGCTTTCCGAACGAAACTCGGCCAACCGATCAATTAGCCCTTTATAAACCTTAATTTTACTCTGAATGGCAGAAAGCTGTTCCATCATGGAAGCGGATTTATTGTCAAATGATTTTTGGGAAATAAATGTTCTATCCCATGCACGGGGATCAAAAAGCACATTGGAAGCAGCAATAAGTATTTTTTGACCATTTCCTATCAGCCCATTATCGATGAGTTTCTCGAAATTGTTCAGATGATTTTGTCCCAATGCCACAAAGAAATGATTCATGTGTTCAATTCTTCCCGATTTACAGATTTTTTTCGAAGAAAATACATCGTTATACCGGTAACCGCAAAAGCTACACCTGCGCCGTACAAACCAAAAAACCGGCACATCAAAAAAGTAGCGGCCACATTTACGGTACCGGAAATGAGCGTTATTTTTAGGATTACCCACTCCCTGTGCCGAATGTATAAATATGCGTGGTATATCAATGAAATATTCATCAAAAACATTCCAAAGGTAAGCAATATTGCCAAAGGCCACCGCTCCTCAAAACTTTCTTTTCCTTGCCATAGCAATACTGGATAAATGGCCAGTACACTAACAACAGATGCAAATGCCGTATGGGAATAAAGCATTTTTTTGTACTGTTGCATCTTTCCCGAAAATTTCTCCGTGGTAGAGCTTTCTATAAGTGCCGGCATCTCGTAAGATACCACAATAGTACTCACATAAAGGGTTACCAACATGGCAAAATTGGCATAAAATGAAAAAATCCCGGCCGCGGCCTCCCCCAAAATCCCTTCCACGATATAACGGTTGGAATACTCGATTATTTTTAGCGCTATGGTAGCCGCGTAAAAAACCATGCTGATTTTCAATCCTTTTTTCAACCATTCCCATTTGATTACCAAATAGGGAAAATAGGGTTTTAATTTTTTGAAAAACACACTAAAGACAAACAATATCGTAGCCAAATTAAATCCGCCCCAGATCATCAATACTTGTTGCAGGCCAATTTTTTCTTTGAACAAAACAATAAGCAAAACCACGGTCATTGCCCAACCTGCTACTCGAAAAAATAAAAACCAGTTGGCCGTCAACACTCTTTTAAAAGCCAATAGCAGCCGATAAACCTCTTGGTTGAAATGTTCTGTAATACAAATAAGAACCAGTAACGGAGCATAGTTCGAAAGATAATCGACCTGATTAAAGAAAATCCCGCCCAGTAGTGCAAAAAGAAAGTAAATGCAGCCGTACAAGAAAAAAGCCGTGCCCAATTTGGATGCGGTTTCCCTTTTTTCGATCAAGATATCCCGGATCATAAAGCTGTAAAAATCCAGGCCCAGGACAAAAATCGCAATGGTAATGGTAGTGGCGATCAGGGTATAAACCCCATAAATTTCTGTGCTGAAATATTTGGAAAGAAACACAAAAACGGCAAACTTGGCCGCCATTGAGGTCATCCTGAAAAAAAGGGAGCTGAGTTTATTTAATGGAAAAATGATAAGTTTAGATGGCATTCAAGTCCATATAAAGAATTGTTTTTTGGAATTGCTTATTCTTTGGTACAAGAAATTTGCTTTTACGCAAATATATGGCTTTCTAATTTATTGCCGTCTATTAATACCTCGGTTTTGTAGAACCATTATAGGTCGATTCTTAATTGATCTTTAAGCTGTATTTTTATGTTTCCCCATTGGTTTTATCCGTCCTATTCCTTTGTGGTCGCGATGGTCCGCTTTTATACAGTTTAAAACAAATATAGTAACTTATCTTTTATATACGTAAATCAATAATCATTCTCTTTCAATTATAAAATATTATCTTTGGCTTTTCCAGAAAAACAACATGTTCTATTTCGCATTTCAACTCTTCCTGCTTTTTCTTTTTGTGCTTGCATTGGGCGCGTGGATAAAAAATAATATCCTTCGTTTTCTTTTAATTTTTCTTGGTGGATTTTTTTTCATCCTGCAACTGGTTTCACTTGCTTTTAATGGAAAACTGATCAACTACCGTTTCTGCGAACAGATCAATTTTGGCAATATTGGATCTGTGGTCGGATTTTTCTCCGCATATATCGTTTGGTTTATTCTTCTTTTTATAGGGTTTCTCGTTATGATGCATTTTATCACAAAAATAATCCAAAAGCGACAACCAAGACCAGTTTTTCTCATCGGGGTTTTGCTCGTTACGGGAATTTGCTTTTTTTTGCCTCACGGTATTGGTGCTAACCTTTACGAAGTCGTCAATATAAAAACCGCGCGCACCCGTTCTTTTCATAACGCACTAAAGAAACTCGGCATCCAACCTGAAACATATATTTCCCATGGCGAAATCGATGCCAAAGCCGGAAAAAATATAATCGTGCTTTCTTTGGAATCTTTGGAACGGGGTTATCTCGACCCGCCCCTCGCCGAACTGACGCCCCACTTGAACACATTGGCCGAAAAACATACTTATATTGACATACAACAACAGTTCGGCGCAAGTTGGACTTCCGCATCCATTTATACCGTCCTTACCGGAACCCCAGCTTATTTTAAAGATTCAAGAGGGTCGAACTCTATTTTTCAAAACACTTCTGCCATACGGATCGGGGGATTGGCCAGTGTCCTTCAGGCCGCAGGATATGATATGAACTATTTTATCGCCAAAAAAGATTTTTCGGGAATTGACGACATGCTGAAATCACTTGGGTTCAAGGTTTTTTCAGGGGGCGATTTTCAGAAAAGTTACAAACGGACCCACTGGGGCATCCAGGACAAGGACCTGTTCCACGAATTCAAAAAAAGACTTGGCCAAGCGGGAAGAAGGCCAAGCCTTTGCGTTTTTTCTCTCTACCGTTTCAGGGCACTTTCCACATGGGGTTTACGATGAACGGATGGAAGAAATTCTGCCCAAACGGGACAATCCATTGAAATTTATGGCTTCTGCGGTGGATTATTATATCGGGGATCTTTTTGCTTTTCTGAAAGCGCACAATATGCTGAAAAATACGGAAGTCTTTATTTTTCCCGATCATAAATTAATGGGGGCAACTTCCGGAGTGCTCGAAAAATTCACCACCAAACGAGGATTGTATATGATAACCACCGCCGAAAAGAAAAAAGTTTTGCAAAACATTCGGCAACCATTTTTGCAAATGGACCTTGGACAAATGATCGTAAACGGTGCGGATATAAAAACCAACGCCACTTTTCTGTCTTCTTTCCTGCCAAAGGACAAGTTGGATTTTTTGCAGAATAACCGGAAAAACATGTTGGTTTTGAACGAAGCGGCACTGTACAGGCTCACATCCGATACCACAGGCTTGAAAGCCCACAACATACAATCCAATGAAATTTTCTTGAAAAGCGTTGGGTATAAATCGATTCCGGAATATGGAACCAGCCATATTTATATTGGATTAAAGCCCGTTGATTTAAAGCGGGGCGTCAATTTATTGTATTTGGACGATGCAGGTTACCATATATACCATACGGACACCTTTGCCAGCGGACCAGTAACTCAAGCACTTCTTAAAAAAATGAAAGTCCTTCTCGGTTGGGGAAAACTTATCGCTGTTGTGGTCCATGATGCCTCTGTGAAAAAATTAGCGGAACATGCCCAAAGGCTGCAGGAAATGGGATTTTCAAAATTGGCCAAGCTCGCCTATCGAAAACCTTACCTCGCCACGGTTGAAAATGGAAAAATCAGTGAAAGTCCAGGAACCACTTCTCTTCAGGAAAGTATCCCGATAAAGGAATTCCCCGATCCAAATATTGAAGAGATCAAACAAGATCCCATGCGGTTTATTGCCCATGGGGGTGGGGGCATAAATGGAGATATGTACACCAATTCTATAGAAGCACTAAACCTAAACTACGAAAAAGGATTTCAGCTGTTCGAGATGGACATTATCAAAACTTCCGATAATGTGTATGTGGCCGCCCATGATTGGAACCAATGGTCCAAAAAAACCGGTTATAAAGGAGAGACCCCCGTGAGTTTAAAAACTTTCAAAAAAAATCCCATTAAAAAATATACGCCGATGGATTTAGATGACATCAATAAGTGGTTCAAAAATCACCCCGATGCCATTTTGGTTACCGACAAAGTAAATGATCCGGAAGACTTTGCCAAAGTTTTTATTGACAAAGACCGCATGATAATGGAGCTCTTTAGTCTGAATGCCGCTAAAGAAGCAAAAAAATTGGACATTGACGTATTGCTCTCCGACAATGTTGTGATAGATCAACTTGGGGACCATGTTCTTGAAACCCTACAATCTTTGAATATTGGGGGCATAGCAATTTCCCGAAAGTATATCAAAGACAATATTGATATGTTGAGAAAACTAAAGAACTCAGGAATAAAAACCTATGTTTTTCAACTTGGTGGCGAATTCGATGAAGAGTACGTGTTAAAGAATGAAATAAATTATATTTATGGAATGTATGCAGATGAGTGGGATTTCAGAAAAAAAGGACAATAAAAGAAAAGTTCTACCTCGCTTTTTTTGAAAAATAAAGCTCCAATAAGGTTTCCATAGAGCCCCATTTATTCACAATATGCTCAACGAATTCCCTAAAAGCACCTTCCCCACCTTTTAAAAAAGTCACAAAATCCACTTTGTTCTTTATATAATCCGGAGCATTGGCAGGAGCGGCCGAAAAACCAACTTTCCCTAAAAGTTCCATATCATTGAGGTCATCTCCGATATGGGCAGCTTCGTTAAGTTCAATGCCCAATTCATGGCAAAGTTCCGTTGCCGTTTTTACTTTGTCCTCGACCCCCAGAAAGACATATTTCGTCCCTAATTTTTCAGCTCTTCTTTTTACGATTTTTGTGTCTTCCCCTGTTATAATCGCAAAAGGGATATCCAATAATTTTAAAAACAGAACACCGGCACTGTCCGTGGTATTGAATTTTTTCAATTCATTTCCAGTTTGGTCATAATACATGCCCCCATCGGTCCAAACTCCGTCAATATCTGATATAACAAGTTTTGGTCGTTTCATTTATTCGAGATTGTCTGGATAGATAATTTCACTTTTGGGCAAAGGTTGTTTTAATTTTTTGCCCAGCACTTGCATCCTTTCTGACCATTTTATCCCATCACCCGGTGAAAGTAGGCAAATATCATTTTTTGTTATAAGATGGCCTGCTTCCAAATCTTTTAAAGTGGCAATGGACCGTTCCAATTTGTTTCGTGCTGGTTTTACAGAATCTTCCACAAAAAAATTTTTCTCCCCCATGGACATTTCAAGATTTCGAATATCCCTGACCATCCTATAAATACCATCTATGGCAAGCGATCCAGCCTGATCGGTTCCTTTCATCTGGCGATCGAGGGTGATGTGTTTTTCTATTATCCGCGCCCCGATTGCCACGGCAGCAAGAGGTGTGGCAATACCAATGGTATGGTCGGAGTAGCCGATGGTAAATTGGTGATATTTTTCTTGAAAATAACGTATAGTATTGAGATTTACATTCTGATATTGTGTTGGGTATTCCGATACACAATGTAAAATGGCAATATCATTATGATGTTTACAAATAACCTCCAAAGCATCTTCCAATTCCTTTTTCCCAGCCATCCCTGTAGACAAGATTATCGGGATATTTGTTTCCGCCATTGCCTCCAAAAGCGGTAAATTGGTCAAATCCCTTGAAGCTACTTTTAGTTTGTCCGGAATGAATAATTTTAACATATCCAAGCCATTTATTGCGCAGAGGGTTTCAACAAAATCAAGTCCTTTCTCCTTCGCGTACAAATAACACTCATAATGTTGCTCATTTGTCAACTCTAAAAATTCCCTATGTTCTCCATAGGTTTTACCAAATGAATTGGGATTGTTATATGGTTTTTTCATTTGTGAGGCCGAAAGTTCTTGGCTCAAATCCCTTTTAGTCATCTTTACAGCATCCATTCTTTTATGTTCTTTGCCGAAAAGCTTGTCATGGATAGGGCGTGAAGCCACATCAATTAGCAATCTTGCCAAATCGACGGAACCATTGTGATTTTGTCCTATTTCACCGATTATATATGTATGCTTCATTTTTGGTTCTTTCTTATTTGTTGTCGCATGCTCTGTGTCCAATTTTTTTCTTTTTGAACAAAAAAAACAATATCTTCCAATTTGGAAATGTTTTTGCTTTTAAGTTGGAAATATATCTGTTTCGCTACTTCAAAATCCTCAAAAGTATCAACGGTTAATCGAATTTCTGATTCTTCAATCTTTTTTGAAATCGGCAACCAATCCAGTTTAAAAAGTTCTGGACGTTCATAAATGTAATTTGTTACATGCTCCCGATAATAATGGCTGTTTGTCTGTTTTTGGGCTTTTTTTAATGCTTCTAAACGTACGCCTTCCGCCCAAAAACCATAATGGGTTTTGATACTGGGTTTTCCCAAACTTGTGGAAAACCCAATATAATCAGCGGAAGAAATTTTAAACACCCTGGTCAAGTTTCCCAAAGCCCACATATCCAAAAAAGGATTATCCGCACAAATCCTAATGATTTTTTTTACATTGAACTTATCTGCCGCTTTTACAAAACGCTCCAGTACATCCGTGGAGCTTCCCCGAAAGATATGAATATTTTGTCGAACACCCAGTGATACGAGCTGTTCATCTTCTGTGTTTTCTGTAGTGGCTAAAATAAGGGGGATATCAGGAAAATGGATTTTCAAATTTTCCACAATTGTTTCCAAAATACCTTTTTTTTTAAAAAATGGAAGTGCCAATTTGTTTGGTAGCCTCGTGGAACCTGATCTAGCTTGCAGTATAAAAGAAAGTTCAGCCATATTTGCCTTTTATGCAATAAAATTTATCCCTTGGAAAATAAAACTTTATGTTAAATAAATGGGTAAATTCAAATTGGTCATTTTCACAGACTTTTGGTCGTCCACCTTCAATTCTTCCCTCTGAGAGGATGTCCTTTTATTGTGGCCCGCTCTCTAAAAATGACATAGAACCAATATATGTGCCTATGCGTATTCAGCTACCTTTTTCAATCTGATATATACAAACCGAACAAAAAATATGCCGCCAAATAACAATATTAACAACAACGGGTAAAGTATTTTTCTACTGATACGAATATCACCCTTGGCAGTAATATTATAACTATAGCTTACTTTTTTAATGATATTTTGTTGATCAATTTGTTGTTGCAATAATTGTAATCGAATTTTTAAAAATTCTTGTTTTTTCGCCAAAATTCTATCCCATGAATTATCATTGATCACAACGGATTGTCCATTCCCTATTTTTTCCAAGCTAATAGAGGCTTTAATTATGGAATCCACTTGGGCGATCATCTGAGAATTTTCCTGTATGCGAAACTGGGTGTTTTCGATTCCCACAATTTGATATTTCTTAAAATGGGCATTTTGATTGAAATTTTCTAAAACTGCATTTATAATAGCTTCAGGATTTTCTCCACGAGTAGAGAAGGTCATTTTATGGTATTTGTAATGTTTTGCGGTTGTCATATTTTCCAAAAATTCATCCATTTCCTGATTTTCCGAAAGGGCTTCAAAAATTCGTAAATTTATATCAGACTGAGAAATATAACGGTAAATATCGATGATTGGCTCTATTTTTATATCCTTTAAGAGTTCGTTATTTTTGCCCAAAATATCCTTCAAATAATCCTTATCATCAAGTTGGATTTTCGAGTTCATTTCTTCTACCTTTGAATAGAGATAATCCGCACTCTCAAAATTTGGGATGACAATGACTTCGTTTATATACGATTTTTTTGCGGTTTCATCTAAATAGAAGCCTAACAAAAATCCTACAATTATCAAAATAATGGTAATTATTACGTATTTTATGTAAAATGCAAGGACCATAAAAAGCCCCTTCACACATTTCCGAAAAAAATATCCAATTTGCCCAAAAAAGTAACCCAAATCAATTTCTTCCGATTGACCATTATTTTCCATGTTTTTTTCCATAAAAAGACTTTTTTGGCGATGCAAATATAATAAATTAATAACTCAGGTTACGCAAGATAATATAAAATTCCTTAATTTTAACTTTTGAATTGTTGATAACTATATTTTTTGGAATATGGAAAATTTTGCGGATCTGTACAGCGATTATCTGATAAGTTCAAGTTCTTATAACACGGCAACGGGCATGGCCTCATTATTATCAATAAAGCATGACAAGGTCACACGTGAGTTGTCCAATGGTGATTACGACAGCAAATTTTTATGGCAGAAGGCAAAGGTCTATATTCAAGAAATGACCCAGTCCAAAGAGGCCGTGTATTTAAGTTTTGACGATTCCATAGAAGAGAAACGCTACACCGATGAGAGCGAACTGAATTGCTGGCATTACGACCACGTGTTCGGCCGGTCCGTCAAAGGGGTCAATTTTTTGACCGCCCTGGTAGAGGTTGCCGGTATGCGGTTGCCCTGTGCCGTTGAGTTCGTAAAGAAGGACGTTTGGGTGGCCGATCCCAAGACAGGAAAGAAAAAACGCAAAAGCAGGACGACCAAAAATGAAATGTTCAGGAAAATGCTCTGGGAATGCCATGGCAAGTTCAGGTTCGATTATGTCTTGGGCGATAGCTGGTATTCATCGATCGAAAATATGATATGTGCAAAAAAAGAGTTGGGGGTCGATTTTGTCCTTGCCATAAAAAGCAATAGAAACGTGTCCTTGTCATTGGGGGGCAAAGAAAAAAGGAATACATAAGTATTGAAACGCTACAGCCGGGACAGTCCCGCACGTGCGGGAGAGGTCTGGTTCGAAGAACTGGATTTTCCGCTGTTGCTCACAAAGCAGGTTTTCAAAAACGAGAACGGTACAGTCGGCGAGTTGTACCTGGCCTGTAGTGATTTGAACCTATCGTATGACCAAATAACTACGATCTACAAAAAACGGTGGGGAGTAGAGGAATATCACAAATCCATAAAAAGCAATACGGGTTTTGGCAAAAGCCCAACGAAAACAATCAAGACCCAAACCAACCATTATGTGCTGTCCATCGTGGCCTACATAAAACTGGAATGGTTGAAACAGAGGACCAAAAAAAAATCATTTTGCAATGAAAACCCAGATATACCTGGCCGCTCAACAAGCGGCTTATGCAGAACTCAATAAGTTATCAACACCAAGGGCAGCATGACGGCCCTTTTTGATTAATTTTTGCGTAAGGTGAGTTAATTATAAGGTATTCTTATATATCCAAAGTTCAAATACATCAATTTCCTCGTGGTTATGCGGGTTATTTTCCATCTTCAAAAATTTGTTCCAATATTTTTTTCGTAATTAAATAGGTCGGTCGCACACCAGTCGTTCCCAAGCCTCCGGAAGCGAGTGTACTTCCCGTTTTCAAAGGATTATCACTAGCATAATAAGCATAGCGGACTTTCACATCGGATGATATATTTCCCCGTAATTTTGAGGCAGATTGAATGGCTTTTTGATAATGTGCGCCTTCCATTTCCAACCCAATCACGTTCCACGTCGAATCATGAAAATACCGAAGAATATCTTTATTCTGCAAGGATGTTCCCAAAACACTGATCATCGCACCTTGGAAAACATCTACTCCATCTTTTGCAAAATCTTCTTTTTGCAATTCATTTTTAAACGGGTAATTATCGGCGGTCCCTTCGAACAAATGTGCCGTGGGAATCATAATATCGCCTTTTTGTCCATCCAAAATTCCAGCTTTCCCCATTATAGAAATAGATCGGACATCCATAAAAAGTTGTTCGCCACCAAGATTATAAGGTTTTAAAAGTTCATCCATGGTTTCATAGGCTTGCTCGCCAAAAGCATAATCCATAACAATCAATATAGGGGATTCTTCGCTTTTACCAGAAAAATGCTCTTCCAAATGGTCCAATTTGGCAGTGTCGAAAATTTGCACATTGATATTTGCGCCGCTTTCGTCTTCCAGAAAGGTCATTCCACGTTTTAAAGCGAAAGACATCACCCGGTTTCTGAGGTTTCCATTTCCGCTGTCGCTCAGATCTTCATATATTTTCCCGATGGATTTTTCTGAAAGTTCTTTTTTCAACGCCAAAGGAGCATAAAGCGTGTTCATAACGCCGTGCATATTGGCGCTGATAATATGTGCTGGTCGGTCGTATAATCCTTTTTCTATTAAAGCTGCTTTGATGGCATCGGCCCAAACTTCCCCATGAATATGATGTCCCAGCCGTTCTCTCAAAATGGGACTGAATGTGATGGTTCTCTTTTTATCTGCCAGGGTTTCTTCGATCGCCAATTTCCCGAGGTAATAAATAATCCGTAAAAACCGTTCGGGATCACCCACCAAACTGAACAAGGGATAAATGGCAACAATTTCCTCAAAAGTTCTTCCTAAAATATTGGCCACATGAATCATCGCCACTTCGCGTTGGGGTTGCGTTAAGTCTTCCTTTTTTAGAATAACCTGCTCCAACTTTTCCCAATCGCGGGTCATGTTTTTCCCATTATCGATCACCACCCGACGCATAATTTTGTGCGATTCCATGTAAAGGAATGTCAAATGGGTAAGGATATCGTATATTTCGGAACGGCCGCGGGTAATTTCAATATTCATTTGTTCCTCATCGATGCGGTAGCAATTCCGTCTTCTTTTCGGGGGAACAATGGGCACAAAATGTGAATTTCCGTAACCTTCATTGCTCGTCAGATTTATGAAACGACATTCTTCTATTCCGTTCGGCAAACGCTCAATAACATATAAAAGTCCGGCAAGTTCCATGCGTTCTTCCGCCACCGAACCATAAATTTCGGGGCGAAGCGTCAAAAGGGCATCGCGCAGACTTTCGCCAGAAACCCCCATGGGTTTATAAAACCCCCGGTTGAAAAGATGGCGCATGGTGATATAGATACGTTCAATGGCGTTCGTGCTTTGCTGTGCACGTGTCCGTCCTTGATTTTTTAATTTTTCCATAGATTCGATAAATATACAGTATTTTCTGTTTTATGAGCAAAAAGCCTTTAGCACATTTGCTATTTTCCGATTGTTGGACAAACGCGGCAATTTATTCTGTCCACCCAATTTTCCGATGGATTTCATATAACTTTGAAATCCCCCGGTTTCAATTTTGGTAATTTTCAACGGGCGCAAAATATGACCTTCTATCAAATCGGAATAATAAGAATTTTTTTTCTGGAGGAAACGATCGATTTCCGTCGAGAATTTGTCCAAATTTTCGGGTATTTCGCCAAATTCCACAAACCATTCGTGATAAGGAAGTCCTTCAATTGGATTTGTTTCCGGCGCCACAGTGAACTCATTGATACTCACGTTCATTTTTTTGCAAGCTTCTTCCATGGCTTGCTCCACTTCACTTCCTATTATATGTTCGCCGAAAGCAGAAATAAAATGTTCCAATCGACCGCTCACAATTAGTTTATGCGGCTTCAAAGAAGTGAATTTTACGGTATCACCGAGATTGTAGCCCCATAATCCGGCGTTGGTAGAAACAATCATCACATAATTAGTATCCAATTGCACTTCGCCAATAGTATGTCGCTTCGGGTTTTCTTTGAAAAAATCATCGGTCTTGACAAATTCATAAAAAATCCCCGAATTCAGCTGAAGCAACATTCCTTTATCTTCTTGCTTGTCCTGAAACGCAAAAAAACCTTCCGAAGCTGGATATAATTCAATACTATCAACTTTTCTTCCAATCAAATCTTGGAATTTTGCCCGATAAGGTTCAAAATTGACGCCGCCATAGATGAACAGGTTGAAATTGGGAAAAACATCGCCTACCTTTTTTCCAGTTTTATCGCGGATGCGTTCAAAATACATTTGTACCCAAGACGGAATTCCGCTAATAACGGTCATGTTCTCCGGAAGGGTTTCTCCGACAATTTTATCCACTTTGGTTTCCCAATCATCAATGCAATTGGTTTCCCAGCTCGGCAAGCGGTTTTTCTGCAAATAATTAGGAACATAATGGGCGACAATTCCGGAAAGTCTGCCCACACCAATTCCATTTTTCGTTTCCATTTCAGGGCTTCCTTGTAAGAAAATCATTTTTCCGTTCACAAAACCTGCATTTCCGGTTTCTGCGATATAACACAAAATGGCATTTCGTGCGGCCTGAATGTGTGACGGCATGGATTCTTTCGTTAAAGGAATGTATTTCGCCCCACTTGTAGTTCCAGAAGTTTTGGCAAAATACAAAGGTTTCCCGGGCCATAAAATATTTTCACTCCCAGCCACCACTTTGTCCACATACGGTTTTAGTGCTTCATAATCGCGTATAGGCACTTGTTTCGCGAAATCTGCCATTGATTGGATTTTGTCAAATCCGTGCTCTTTTCCGAATTCGGTGTTTTTCGCATCAGAAATAAGTTGCTGGAAAACGGTTTCTTGGGTTTCCAGGGGAAATATTGCCCATTCATCGATTTTCTTACGAGTGATCTGTGCCCAAATTTTTGCTGCAAAAGATTTTACGAACATAGAGAAATTATTCAAAAGCGATAAAATCAATGGGGTTCATTGGGTAGCCATCGCTCCATAATTCAAAATGCAAATGCGGACCTGTTGTGAATGCGCCGGTATTTCCAACGATAGCGATCACTTCGCCAGCTTTCACCTTTTCACCCTGTTTCTTAGAGAGCGATGAATTGTGTTTGTAAACGGAAATCAATCCATAACTATGCTCCAAAATCATGACGTACCCAGTTTCGGCGGTCCATTCCGAGAAAATTACGGTTCCATCGGCAACGGCTTTCACCGGAGAATTCTTTTCGGTGACAATATCTACGCCAAAATGCCTATCGTCGCTACTGAAATCTTGCGAAATATATCCTTTCACTGGAGGAAAAAGACTAAAATCTGTTTTGGAAACCGCAATATCCAAAAGGTTGTATTTGTCTTCCTTGGCTACTTTTTTACGAAGAAGAGAGTCAGATTTTGACGGGGTAAAATCCACTTCACCCGGATCGAATGGCGCAATGGCCTGCACTGAATCTTCGCCATTATTTGGCATCACTTTACCGGTAAGCATTTGCCGGATGGAGGCAAAATATTGCCGGTTCTGCCGAATTTCATTTTCCAGGGAATCCGCACGATAGGTCAGTTCCACCGCCCTTCTTCGCATATCTGGGGAGGAATATCCCGGAATATATTCACGGAGCGGGGTAAATGCAATCAGAATTGTGGTCCCAATAATCAGTACAATAATGGAAAGTGAAACGGCCACAAACACATTCAGTCGTGTCAATTTATAAGACACGCGTTCTTCGAAGGTATCCTCGTTCAAGATGACCAACCGATACTTGTGGAGCAATTTTTTTGTTCCAAAGCGCCGCTCTTTTTTTTCGTTCCCGCTCATTCGTTGCTTCTATTGCGGGACAAAGGTATGCAATTATCAAATATGAGTTCAAAATTAGGGAAAACGTGAATCTTTAATCTGCAATTTCTAATTTTTGAAAGGAAGCTTCCCGCGAAAAAACCATTGAGAACTGCGCATTTTCAAAAGCTTTTTTCAACCTCTAATTTAAGATTAAAGTTAAAATTTGATCCAATTATGTTATACCAAGTTTGCCTACAAAATTTATTCCGTACCTTTGTCAACATTAAAAAATTCAATCATGATTTCAGAAACCATATTATTTGGATTTATTGGAGGCTGGCAGTGGGTGATTATCGGATTGGCCATATTATTATTGTTTGGCGGCAAGAAAATCCCCGAACTGATGAAAGGCCTGGGAAGTGGCTTGAAGGAATTCAAAAATGCAGCCGGTGATGACAATGAAAAGAAAGAGCCCAAACCTACGGAAAACACTGCTGAAGATCCTCACGCTCCGAAAAGTTAACTTTTCCACGGCAGAAAATTCATATGGATAAAAAGCACCTTTTCCTCAAGTTTTCTAATTTTCAAGTCGATCATTCTTCTTTTATACCCATCTAAAAAATTCGGGTTAAAAATTAATTTTTCATTTTCCCGTCACATTTTCCGTTTTGGATCGTCATCTATATAGATTCTTTTATCTTTATACCCAAAACCAATTTATATGAAAGTTCTTTTTTTGCGGCGATCTTTTCTTTGCATCTTCGTTTTCTTTTGTAGCTCCATTCTCTTCGGGCAAAACGTTTCGGGGGTTTTGGTCGATAAAACTTCCAAAGAAACCATTCCCTTCGCTACGGTACAACTCGGTAAAAACTACGGGGTGATTACCAATCAAGAGGGAAATTTCACGATTAATACCGAAAATTTTACCAAAAATGATTCACTGGTTTTTTCCAGTATGGGCTATGAAGCGAAAAGCATCGCGCTGAACGATTTCAAACAAGACACGATTTTATTGGCCAAAAATGTGGAAGAATTGGGACAGGTTTTACTGCTCAACAGGAATCTCACGGCTGAGGAAATTATGGTGAAAGTGAACGAAAACCTTTCCACAAATTACAATAATTCCCTTACAAAATCCACCGTTTTCCATCGGCAACAAATTGGAAACAAGTTTTACAAAATGGGTTTTGAAATCAAAAAGGCAGAGTTCATCGACAGAAAAGTACGCAAGGAATTCAACAAATCTGTGGACAGTTTATTGGACGGATTCAAAAACCAAACCTCGCGAAGTTATTTTTCCAATTTGTCCGAAGTGCTTATAGGGGAAAATGATTCACAAGCCAAAGACAGTTTGAAAGTGCGCGTGGTAAAAGGCACGCATTTGGTGAATGAAGAGAAAAGTCTTTCCACCGATAAATTACAAAAAAAAGTGATGAAAACATTGTTGGCAAAACTAAAAACCAGCAATACTTTTAAACTAAAAACAAGCATTTTAACCCTCGAAGATTCTTTGGACCTTTCCGAAATTGACCTTGACGAAAAGAAAGTAGATACCATAAAACCCTCACAAATACGCGGTCAGTTGGGTTGGATTTTGAATAAAACAGCAGATAAAGAAAATTTCGATTTCATCACAGATTATAAGAAATACGATTATAAGATTGAAAGTGTTTCTATGTTCAACGATGAACCAATTTATGTTATTTCATTTGTTCGGGCCACCGGTTTATTTTCGGGCAATGGACGTTTTGCGGGGACTTTATTCGTTTCCGCCGATAGCTTTGCAGTGGTAAAGGCAGAATATGCTTTTGCCGATGGAGAACAAGGAAAAAGCCTTAATATGAAATTCTTATTAGGAATAAAATATGCCGAAAAAGAACGCTCAGGAACCATTATTTTTCAGAAAAACGAAAATGGAAAATACAGTCCAAAATATGTGCAATCTTCAGAAAAAGGATATGGCTATTTTAGCAGGAAATTTGTGCTGAAAGAAAATGCACCACGCAAAGATCGCATGAAATTAAAATTCAATTTTACTATCGAACTGGATTTTTCTCAAAATGAAGAATGGGTTTTTCTGAACACCGAACCTATTTCAAAAAGCCAGTTCAACGATTTCCAAGAAAATGAAGGCGTCGTGGAAGAAAAAATCGAAAAATACGATCCTAAAATTTGGGACAAGTACAACGTTTTGGCACCCACGAAAGCGATTCGGGAATATTCGTATTGATAAAATTGATCCTATTTGAATATGCAAATAGAAAGAACAAATACTGAAATTTTAATCCGCGTTCTTTCAAGTAATCTGTGACTTATTGCTTAATTCCCAAAACATCTTCGACTTTTATGCTCCTGTCGCTTTATTGAACAAGCTCGAATTCCATCACCAAAAATGGTTGAAATTTTCCGAGTTTTCGCAAATATATCTATGAGCCGCTGTTATGCCGTTTTACCTTCTTAACTTTGCAGTTCTTACAAATTAAACAATCATGTCCGACAATCCTTTATTGCAAGATTTCGATACCGCTCCATTTTCAAAAATAAAATCCGAACATTTCAAACCTGCTTTTAAAAAATGCATCGAGGAAGCCGAAGCCGGAATTGCTTCCATCGCTTCTTCTTCCGAAAAACCCACCTTCGCAAATACCGTGGAAGCCTTGGAATATTCCGGGGAACAACTTGGCCGGGTTTCGAGCATTTTCTTCAATTTGAATTCCGCCGAAACCAACGATGAAATCCAACAAATTGCACAGGAAATTTCACCTTGGTTAAGCGAATTCAGTAATAATATCTTGCTGAACAAATCCCTTTTCGAACGCGTCAAAGCAGTTTTTGATCAAAAAGAAGAGCTCGATCTTTCTGCGGAAGAATCCATGCTTCTTGAAAAACAATACAAAGGTTTTGCCCGAAATGGCGCCAATTTATCCGAAGAAAAGAAATTGACTTTACGAGAAATCGACAAGAAACTCTCTCAACTTTCACTTAGTTTCGGGGAAAATGTGCTGGCGGAAACCAATAATTACGAATTGCACCTCAGCGATAAAAACGACTTGAAAGGTTTGCCCGAAAGTGACATCGAAACTGCGGAAGATTTGGCCAAGCAAAAGGGAAAACAAGGCTATATTTTCACGCTCCAGCCACCGAGTTATTTGCCATTTATGAAATATGCCGAAAATAGGGAACTGCGTAAAAAACTCTCCATTGCGTTTGGTGCGAAAGCCTTTCAAGGAAACAAATTCGACAATCGTGAAAATGTGTTGGAAATCGCGAAACTGCGCCACCAACGGGCAAATTTGTTGGGCTACAAAACACATGCCCATTTTGTTTTAGAGGAAAGGATGGCAAAAACCCCGGAAAAAGTGGAAGAGTTTCTCCACGATCTTTTAAAAAAGGCAAAACCGGCAGCGGAAAAAGAATTCGCTGAACTGGAAACTTTCGCCAAAGAACTGGATAGCATCGACCGATTGGAAAAATGGGATTCGGCTTATTATTCCGAGAGGTTGAAACAGAAATTATTCGATTTAAAGGAAGAAGAATTGAAACCTTATTTCCCCTTGGAAAAAACCATTGACGGTGTATTTACGGTTGCTCAAAAATTATACGGGTTACATTTCAAGGAAATTTTCGACATCGATAAATATCACGAAGAAGTAAAAACCTATGAAGTTTCCGATGAAGATGGAAATTTCAAGGCATTCTTTTATGCCGATTTTCACCCGCGCGAAGGCAAACGAAACGGCGCTTGGATGACCATTTACAAGAATCAAAAGATAAAAAAAGACAAAAACGAACGGCCACATATTTCCATTGTTTGCAATTTCAGTCGGCCCACCGCAAAAAAACCTTCCTTGCTGACTTTCAACGAGGTAACCACTTTGTTCCATGAATTTGGTCACGCGCTCCACGGAATGTTGGCCAATACTACGTATCCAAGCCTTTCTGGAACCTCCGTTTATTGGGATTTTGTGGAATTGCCCAGTCAAATATTGGAGAATTGGTGTTACGAAAAAGAAGCCCTGAATTTGTTCGCCAAACATTACGCCACCAAGGAAAATATCCCAATGGAATTAATCGAAAAAATCAAGAAATCCACGACTTTCCAGGAAGGGATGCAAACGCTGCGACAAGTGAGTTTTGGAATGTTGGATATGGCGTGGCACGGAACTGATCCCAGCAAAATTTCAGATGTGAAAAAGTATGAACTGGCAGCTTTTGAAACGACAAAATTATTCCCCGATGTCGCTTCAAATTGCATGAGCACCTCATTTTCCCACATTTTTCAAGGAGGTTATTCTGCAGGCTATTATTCCTATAAATGGGCGGAAGTTTTGGATGCCGACGCCTTTGAATATTTCAAGGAAAACGGAATTTTTGATAAAGAAACCGCCACGAAATTTAAGGACAATATCTTGAGCAAAGGTGGAACCGAAGAACCGATGATTTTATACAAACGCTTCCGAGGAAAAGAACCCGACCCAGAAGCTTTGTTGAAACGGGCGGGACTTTTGGATTAACGAATTACAATAACCAATTGGTTTCCATCCAAGTTTTTGAAGATAAAAAGAGAGATTTCACTGCAAATCCCGTAACTTTGAAGAATTCTTAAACTGGGAAATAAGATGCTGAAATTCAATAGGTTCAAACTTCCAAAAAACGCGCGATACAACTATACGCCGCGGTATTATAAAGGTAAGGACACGGGGAACATTTATCAATTTGATTCAAAATTCGCCAAATATAAAAACACCCCAAATGCAAATGATTTTGGGGCGCATTGGTCTGAAGACCGCAAAGCAAGCCGTAACCGCGGAAACCGGGAGATCAACCGTCGCGTTTTGTACATTGTGCTTATTTTGGTTTTTCTATTTTTGTGGCTGATCGACTTCGATTTGTCTATATTTTCCAGCACTCCTTTTTGATCAAATGGTTGTAGGTTGAGGCTGTGGGCTTTAGGCTGTAAGCTTTAGGCTGTAGGCTGTAGGTTTAAAATAATAATTCATAATTCATAATTCATAATTCATAATTCATAATTAAAAAAATGGATATCATCCAACTTTTACCGGATCATGTGGCGAACCAAATCGCGGCTGGGGAAGTTGTGCAGCGGCCGGCTTCCGTGATCAAGGAACTGTTGGAAAACGCTGTGGATGCCGGGGCGACAAGTATTTCTGTGATCGTAAAAGATGCTGGGAAAACCTTGGTGCAGGTAACCGATAACGGCGCGGGAATGAGCATGACCGATGCCCGAATGTGTTTTGAGCGGCACGCAACTTCCAAAATACGAACCGCGCAAGACTTGTTTCGGCTGCACACCAAAGGCTTTCGAGGAGAAGCTTTGGCATCTGTCGCCGCCATCGCGCAAGTGGAATTGAAATCGCGCCAAGAAGCTGAAGAGGTGGGCACTTTCCTTAAAATTGAAGGCAGCGAAGTGCTGGCGCAAGAGGCTTGTGTTTGTTCCAAAGGCACTTCCATCAGTGTCAAAAACCTATTTTACAATATTCCGGCGCGTCGGAATTTCCTGAAATCCACCGCTGTGGAACTACGTCATTGCATCGACGAATTTCAACGTGTGGCCATGGCGCATCCCAAAATTGCTTTTTCGATGTATCATAACGGTGCGGAATTATTCCTACTTTCGCCGGGGAATTACCGTCAACGTATCGTCGGCATCTTTGGCGGGAAAACCAATGAAAAATTGGTGCCCGTGGAAGAAGAAACCGACTTATTGCAAATTTCCGGTTTTGTGGGAAAACCAGAATTTGCAAAACGCACACGCGGCGAACAATTTTTTTTCGTGAACGACCGATTTATAAAAAGCCAATATTTGCACCACGCCGTGAATTCGGCTTTTGAGGGTTTGCTTCGTGACAAAGCGCATCCTTCCTATTTCTTATATTTGAAAGTAGATCCAAAAAGTATCGATATCAATATTCACCCCACAAAAACGGAAATAAAATTTGATGATGAGCATGCCTTGTACGCCATCTTGCGGAGTTCCGTGAAACACAGTTTGGGGCAATTTAGTGTGGCGCCGGTATTGGATTTCGAACGCGATCCGAATTTGGATACTCCTTATACTTTTAAAAATAAACCTTCACAATCGCCTTCCATACAAGTCGATCGGGATTTCAATCCGTTCAAAAATGATTTTTCGGAAGTGGAAACGCGTGAAAAGCCTTTTTTTCAGAAGCAAAGTACGGCCGGCTGGGAGAATTTGTATATGGGCTTGAACCGAAATGCCACCGAAAATTTTCATTCTATTGAGGTAGAAAGTGAAGTGGTGAGCGGAAATTTGTTCAACAACAATGAACAAAGAGTTTCAAATAATTGTTTTCAGCTTCAAAAAAAATATATCGTCAGCAGTCTCAAAAATGGAATGCTCGTCATCGATCAACATCGGGCTCATTTTCGTATTTTGTATGAAGAATTGCTAAAAAGTATTACCGTTTCGCCTGCTATTAGTCAACAATTATTATTTCCGCTGGCAATGGATTTCGACCAACAGGAAATTGGTTTGTTGACGCAACTCAAAGAGCCTTTGGAGCAAACAGGTTTCGTTTTTTCGGAATGTTCTGGGGAAAAAGTTGAAATCACCGGTATTCCGACCTCTATTTTGGAAAGTGAAGTGCCAGGATTATTGGAAAAATTAATAGCCGATTTTCATCAAGAAATTCCCGGAAACGGATTTGAACACACCGATTTATTGGCGAAATCCCTCGCAAAAAATATGGCCGTAAAGGCGGGAGCTAATCTCAGTCTCGCCGAACAGCTAAGCATTGTGAACAGCCTGTTTGCTTGTACCGAAGCAAGTACGGACCCGAGCAATAAATCCACTTTTATTACCATCACCGCAGAAGACCTCGCTAAAAAATTCATCTAATGGGAAAAATCACCGAAACCGTCAAAGCGCTTATCATCATCAACATTATTTTCTTTGTTGGCGCCTATTTTCTGGGCGAACGCGCAACCACACTTTTCGCGTTATGGTTTCCGCAAAACCCCAATTTTCATATTTGGGAGATTATTACACACATGTTCATGCACGGGGGTTTGATGCATATTTTATTCAATATGTTCATGTTGTATATGTTCGGCAGTATATTGGAAAACTATTTGGGTCAATCACGGTTTTTATTTCTCTATTTTTCTTCGGGATTGGGCGCGGCTGGATTACAAATTTTATTCAGTTATGTCGGATTCCATTCGGCTTTCGAACAATTTTTAGCGGCCGGTGTTAGTTCTGATCAAATTTATGATATGTTGAACAACGTGAATTTCCTCGGAAATGGCAGCATTCAATATATGTCCTTTTCTGGTGTAGACCCAGCAGCTGCGGAACAATTAATCAGCACATTTTGGACGCCAATGGTTGGTGCTTCTGGTGCAATTTTTGGCGTGTTGATGGCTTTTGCGCTAATTTATCCGAACATTCCATTGTATATTATGTTCATTCCTGTTCCCATAAAAGCTAAATATTTAATTGGCGGATATTTCTTGTTGAACCTGTTTTCCGCGGTAACGGGAATTACTCTTTTAGGACCCTCGAACACGGCTCATTGGGCACATATTGGCGGAGCGGTAATCGGATTTGTCACCATGTGGATATGGAAAAAGAACCAGTTTGACCAAAATCGTTGGAATTGATGCAGACCTGGCAGCAAAAATTGCGTTATAAATACAAAACGGCCACGATTTTAGAAAAACTAATCGGTGTCAACATCGTCTTGTTCGTGGCAATATTCCTTTTGAAAACCATTGCATTCCTGTTTCAGTTTCCATCCGATTTCATTTTGGATTGGTTGGTTTTCCCGAAAGAATTATCTGAATTTCTCTATAAGCCCTGGACCATTATCACCTATGCTTTTTTGCATGCTGGCGTATGGCACATTCTTTCGAACATGTTTATTTTATATTTTTCCGGTATTTATTTCCTCACCTATTTTTCGCCACGGCGGATGCTGAATTATTATTTATTGGGAGCCATTGCGGGAGCTTTGGTTTTTATGCTCAGTTATAATTTGTTCCCGGTTTTCGGCGGATCTGGAAATTCTTACCTGATTGGTGCTTCTGCAGCAGTAATGGCGATTTTGGTGGGAATCGCGACGCATGTTCCCAATATGCGGATTAGATTAATGTTTTTGGGAAGCTTGAAATTTTGGTGGATTGCCGCTTTCTTGGTGGTTTTGGATGTAATTCAAATTCCGTTTGGAAACCCAGGAGGACATTTGGCGCATTTGGGCGGCGCATTTTTGGGGTATATTTACACGGTTGAAATTGGGAAAGGCCGGGACATTGGAAAATGGTTGGAAAATATCGAAGATTGGTTTGTCGGACTTTTTTCCAAAGAAAAAAAGAGCCCGCTGAAAACAGTGCACCGAAATAGAAAAACAGCTCCAAAAACTCGTGCGAAAACATCGGCAAGCGATTATCAAATAAAAATTGATAGCATTTTGGACAAAATTGGAAGTAGCGGTTACGACAGTCTAACCAAGGAAGAAAAAGACTTTTTGTTCCACGCAGGAAAGGATAATTGACGAGATGAAAAAACTTTCATTTTTTGATAAATTAGTTTTTTTTCTAAACTCATTGATCTCGCTCGCCCTATTGTTGGCGTACATTTTGCCTTTTATTCCACCGCGTACATTTCCCTTTTTGTCGTTTTTGAGCCTTGGAATGCCGTTTTTGATAATCGCAAATTTCCTATTTCTATTATACTGGGCGCTGCGTTTTAAACGTCAAGTTTTATTGCCGTTGATTGTATTGGTCCTGGGGTTGCACCACATTTTTTCGCTGTTTAATTATTCTTCCAAATCCAATACTTCCAAGGATGGAATTTCGGTAATGAGTTATAACGTGCGTTCTTTCAATCAATATCGTTGGATCAAGGAAGACAGTGTTCCGCAGAAAATAAAGGCATTTATAAAAAAAGAAGATCCAGAAATTTTGTGCATTCAAGATTTCTATAAAACCGATTCCATTCCGATAGACTATTTTCCATACGGATATATTCACGTAAAAGGGAAGAAATCTACATTTGGGCATGCTATTTTTTCAAAATATCCCATTATTAAGAAAGGCTCTTTGGATTTTCCGGACACCAACAACAACACCATCTTTGCGGATATCGTAATTAAAAAAGATACGATTCGAGTGTTCAATGTTCATTTCGAATCATTGAAAATAATCCCCGAAGAAGTTTTGGGGGAAGAAGTCAGCGAAAAACTGATTGAACGGGTCGGAAATGCGTTCGTAATGCAGCAGGAACAAATGAAACTGGTTTTGGACGCGGTTGAAAAAAGTCCTTATAAAACCATGATTTGCGCGGACATGAACAATTCTGCATTTTCCTATATATATCGACAAATTGAAGAAAGTGGTTTTAAAGACGCGTTCAAAGAAGCCGGAAACGGATTTGGAAAAACCTTCGATTTCGATTTTATTCCGCTTCGTATCGATGTGATTTTTGTGAAAAAACCTATTAAAGTCCAAGATTTCAAAAATTATGATGTGAAGCTTTCCGACCATTATCCGATTATGGCACGGATTGGGTTATAACATTGGTTCTTCTCGCTAAATCGAAAAATTACGCCTTATTCTTGGATCGTAATCGAAAAATTACGCCTTATTTTTAGATCGTAATCTAAAAATTCGGTATCTTTCCAGCTTAAAAAATTCATTTCATGATTTATAGAACGATCCATAAAAGTATTTTATCCTCTTGTTTCAAAGAAAAGGTAATCCTGCTTATCGGAGCGCGACAAGTTGGAAAAACCACATTGTTAAAGGAAATCATAAAAGAAATTGATGTGCCTTCCGTGTGGTTGAATGCGGATGAAGCCGATATTCTGGACGAATTCACCAATGCAGTCACCAGCACACAATTATTGCATCTTATGGGAAACAAGAAACTGGCAATCATTGATGAAGCACAACAAATTCCGGATATTGGCAAGAAACTGAAACTCATTCATGATACTAACCCAGAAATACAACTCATAGCCACCGGCTCTTCCGCTTTTGATCTGCAAAACAAAACGCAAGAACCGTTAACCGGAAGAAAAAAAACATTTCACCTCTATCCTTTAAGTTACAAAGAAATCGTGGAACATAAATCCCCACGAGAAACCAAAAGATTATTGGATATCCGCCTCATTTACGGATCCTATCCCGACGTGGTGAACCATCCAAACGAAGAAAGGGAAATACTGGTGGAAATTGCACAAAGTTATCTCTATAAGGATATTTTGCAGTTGGAAAATGTCCGAAAACCCAAGCACATCGAAAAACTTTTGAAAGCATTGGCTTTTCAGGTTGGTAGCGAAGTGAGTTATCACGAACTGGCACAAACGGTTGGCAATATCGACACGGCCACGGTGGAGAAATACTTGGATTTATTGGAAAAAACTTTTGTGATCTTTAAATTGCCCGCCTTTCACCGCAATATGAGGAATGAAATTAAAAAAAGCAAAAAGTATTATTTTTATGACAATGGCATCCGGAACGTAATTTTGGGCAATTTTTCGGCTCCCGAAATGCGCATGGACAAAGGCGCTTTGTGGGAGAATTTCTTGATTTCAGAACGACTTAAAGCCAATCGGTACAATGGCAGGTTTGTCAACACCTTTTTTTGGCGCACACATGACAAGGCGGAAATTGATTATATCGAAGAAGAATCCGGCAAGTTGAACGCCTTCGAAATAAAATGGAAAGTTCAGAAAATAAAATTCCCACACTCCTTTTTGGAGAATTATCCGAACAGCAAAACAACGCTGATCAACCGGGAAAATTTTGAAGATTTTGTCCTTCAATAAAACTACAAATACCCACCCGCCTGCGGACCTTCGTTGAACAACAAATCCAAAATAGAAAGATTTTCCAAGAACCCGTATTTCTCTTCAAAAACTTGGTGATATGGAATTTGATCTTCAGGATTTTTCCGCTTGGCGATAATTAAATTTCGCAGATCGATGCTATTTTCAGGATTTCCAAGGAATTTTCTGCTCTTTGTAATTGGAACCTCTAAAAGAAGTGCGGAAGTCACCACTTCCAAACAGCGGTAATTGAAATCCAATAAATAGGTCTCTAATTTTTCGTACAGAGGTGCAAAATCATCTTCGTAATATTCAAAAAAAGGAGAAGTTCGATAGGCAGTTTGAATAGACCGCCAGTGATCGCGTTGCCAGTGAAAATTATTTTCTATCTGAATATCCTTGTATTTTTGATGCCCTGATTCTGGTGTCGCGAGTGAAGTTGAATGTTTATGTTTCACGGGGATATTCAATAGTAATCTCCCGTTGGCGCCATAAATATACTGCCGGCTGCGATAGGTTTGTTTTTGGTAATTATCCTCGTTTTCAAAGAGAATTTCATCGGCTTTTGCCATCGCAGCAAACTGATCGATTGGCCCAAAATATGCCGGATGCAATAGGATTTTGGTCATCAATCGGGTTTTTCAAATTATAATGTTGCGTATAGTTAATTTACTTATTTCTTCTTCTTCCGAAAATAACCATAACCGATCCAAATTATTACAATTATTAGGAAATAATAGAGATACGAAACCGGTTTGCCTTCACCAAGCACGGTGGTGAAAAGCCGTTCCCAACGGATACTATCGAAAAATCCATCTGCATTTCCGTCCCAACTCATCCAGATAAAGACTGGTTTACCCACAATATGATTTTCCGGCACGAAGCCCCAATAACGGCTGTCTTCGCTATTGTGGCGGTTGTCGCCCATCATCCAGTAATAATCTTGTTTGAATGTATAGGAAGTCAATGGTTTTCCATTCAGCAATACTTGTTGACCATTTATGGAAATTTTGTTGTCGATGCCTAAATCCGAACCTTCGTAAGTTTCAATAACACGCTGATAAAAGGGAATCGTTTTCGGATTTATTTCAACCGTTTTTCCTTTCTCCGGAATATAAATCGGCCCGAAATTATCGCGGTTCCAACCTTGTGGGGCGTAAACCGGAAAAATTCCCGATTCGCTTTCCCCGGGTGAACTGATCATTGGAACGGCTGATGCCACATTTTGGTGATTCTTGAATTGTTCAATACGATCTTGAGCGATGGCAGCAAATCCAATTTGATTTTTCTCTTTATCCATCATATAAACAGGATCGGTAATTTCATATCGTTTATACAATTGTTCGAGCGCAAATCCCTTTCCTTTTCCTTGTATCAGATATGAAGTTTCAGGTCTGGCGCGATCTGGCAAAACAGATGGTTCTCCATTAATATAAACTTGTCCGTTCACGATTTTCAAGGAATCGCCGGCAATTCCCACGGCACGTTTCACATAATTCGATTTCTTGTCGATAGGTTTATAAAAATGTTTTGGTCCTTTATAGAAAAAGTAGGGAACCGTATCTGCCGGCCAATTGAAAACCACAATGTCATTGCGTTTCACTTTCTCAAAACCCGGAAGTCTCATATAAGGTAGTTGCGGCCAATTGAGATAAGATTTTATTCCCAAAACGGGAATAGTATCGTGCACCATTGGGAAAGCCACGGTGGTCATTGGAACCCGGGCACCATAATTGATTTTGCTGACGAACAAGAAATCGCCCACCAACAAAGTTTTTTCCATGGAAGAAGAGGGAATGGTAAAAGGCTGTATAAAATAAGCATGAACAATAGTGGCGGCCACAATCGCAAAAAGAATGGAATTGATCCATTCGCTGGATGCATTTTGTGGTTTTAGGCTGCGATCTTCAATATAAACCACCTCCAAAGCGTAATTCACGTAAAAAATATACAAACCCAAAGTAAGGATCACCAAAACGGTATCGGTGGTGGAATTTCGTCCAAAACTGCGAATGGTTTCCACCCAAACCACGGGGATCATTATCAAATTCACAATTGGAATGAACAGCAAAATCACCCACCACCACGGCCGGTTGATTATTTTCATCAAAACCACCGCATTATAAACGGGAATGGCGGCTTCCCAAGCTTGTCGTCCCGCTTTGCGATAGAGTTTCCAAGTTCCCAAAAAATGGATCACTTGGATCAAAAGAAAAAACAGCAACCATTGTGTAAGTGTCATCTCAAAATTTTATTTATAAGTCTTATTCCCAGCCGGCTTGTTACAAGAAACAGTTATGCTTCCGCTACAAAAGTAGGTTTTTTAAAACATCCTTCATTCCAAAAACACCCTTTTTGCCACAAATCCATTCTGCGGCCAAAACCGCTCCCAGCGCAAATCCTTCGCGAGAATGCGCGGTGTGTTTAATTTCAATATCGTCGATTTCCGAAGTATATTTCACAATATGGGTTCCCGAAACATCTGGAATACGTTTTGCAAAAATCGGAACAATTTCCTTTTCACAGTTGCTTTTTTCTGAACTATTTTCTACCAATTCCCAACCGGTTTTTTCAGTTTTTTGTATAATTTGTTTCACCAAACTGATGGCTGTTCCGCTCGGGGCATCTTTTTTTTCGGTATGATGAATCTCTTCGATTTCTGCGGAATATTGGGGAAAGTTATTCATTATTCCAGCTAGAAATTGATTCAATTCAAAAAATAAATTCACCCCCAAGCTAAAATTGGACGCATACAAAAAAGCCCCTTTTTTTTCTTCACAAAGTTGTATTGCTTTTTCATAATCACGAAGCCAACCCGTTGTTCCTGAAATAACTGGAATTCCATTGTTTAAACATGTCGAAATATTTTCAAATGCAGCTTCGGGAACGCTAAAATCGATGGCGACTTCCGCGGAATTGAGTTTCTTTTCATCTAAATTACCGTTGGAAATATAAACGATTTCATGCCCTTTTTGAATAGCAATCCGTTCGATTGTTTTTCCCATTTTTCCATAACCGAGCAAAGCAATTTTCATTTTTTTATATTGTTGAAAAGGATTGGCCCTGTTTTTTTGAATATTCTATGGCAAATCAATAAAATTAATTTTAATATTAAAATGGCTATTCCGATTTTAATATTTCTGTAAGTTCTTCAAATGAAGATATTCCGTCTATTTCATTTGTATCTATCCAATCAATTCCGCTATTTGGTAAATAATGGACAATTCCTGTTTTAAAATTATATTGCTCATTTATTTTTCGCATATCTATAAACCAATCCATTGGCAATTTTCTTAAGCGAATTATTTCCTGAAAATCATTTGAGATTTTGTTGGTGGATATTCCTTTTTGGACTAGAAGCAACAGGCCTAAATTTATCGTTTTTGCCACCTGCAAATAACCTACCAATTGAGAATAGTCTTTTAAACTTAATTGACTTAAATATTTCGCTTCTATCAATATTAATCTTACTTTTTCGCTTGGATCGCAAATTGCAAAAACTATATCTAATTTTAGTTTTGGAATATATGTTCCTTGCTCTTTAATTGTAATGCCCGAAATATTTTCCAATTCCAAGATAATTAAATCCAATGTCTTATTACACGAATAATAGACTTTATAGCTATCACCAAGGTATGTATTCAGATATTGGGTGAACTTCTTGGAGAATTCTTCATAATAGCTTATTTCGTTCATTGTTACTGCTTCAAATTTACCGTTAAATTTTCTACTTTGATATTCGTCTTGATAAGTTGTTGGTTCAAGCTGTTGCTAACTGATGAGCAAATAAATGCTCTATCATTTTTAGGGTTGGTAATCAACAAGGGACTATCGAAAGAATCTCCAATTGTTTGTACGGTCAAGACTTCGTTCGTATGCCTATTGATTATATCTTTCATTGAACCAATATGCCTTTTTCCATTCAAAACTTCTGTGAAAAGATATGCAACACCTTGGTCAATACCTTTAAAATCTTCAAATTCCTTACTTTCAATTAGTCTCGATACCTTTGCTTTATGCGTTGATATTTTCAATTCCGAAAAGTATTCTGCCTGAATTTCTTTTAGTTTGCTTAAAAGGTCTTTTTTGGTCCCTTTTGATAGTCTTGGAAAAAAATTGATGTATTTGTTTTTTTCTTTTATCAACTTTTCAATTTCTTGAACCGGCGCGTGAGGACAACCGAATGTAGCACAAAAATGATGATAGTGAAAAAACAATTTGTTCCTTACTTCGGGCGGCAGTTCTTCGGAATTTTGGTCGGAATGAACAGAAACGGGGCTTGGTGTTCTCAACTTTCGTAAAATGCAAGGAATTTGTTCTTCCTTTTTTTGGTATTTTTCAATTTTTGTTACATCAATGGATTTGGCTTGTAATGCAAATGAGTATTGAGCAAGAAATGACCGAACCAAAAATCGGATTTTAAACCCTTTTTTCCAACCTTTATAATTAGGGTCGGAAGCGGAATGTTGGTTTGGATGATTGTATAAAATCTGGTCGGTTATCGAACCTAAATCCGTTAACCAAGAGCATAATTGTACAACAAATTTAAAATTTCTTGTACTTCCTGGGATTTCTACAGAAACAACTGGCGCATCATTGGTAAATCTTCTGTGCGATAAAGTCAAACTTGCTTTTGTGTCAAAAATTCCTGATAAAAAACTTGCTGTGTTTATTCCCGATAACTTTTCTTTTGCAATAGATAAATCAACTGTTGACAGTAGAAAACCTCCAATGGGTAAACCCAAATATTCCAAGTCTTTTTTCAAACTTGAAATATCTGAGTTGTCGATTGGCATAATTAACCACTTGCCATTGCCAATTTCATAAGTTACATTGAAATTATATGAGGAATGGAAGTATTGACAAATTTTCGTAAGAATATCAGTTGCGATAATATTCATTCGTTTGGGGTCCATTCCCCATTTTTTGAACGGAAGGTCGATTACAAATGTATTTTTGTCTATCTTTCCACTTCCCACCAATAAACCAAGTATGTATGCTTTGGTATGATTAATATTCTTCATTTTCTAAATGCTTTTCCAAAGCTTTGGCAATTACCCAAGCAAAAACAGGCGGCACCGCATTGCCAATTACTTTGTAGGCGTGGGCAATTGTTTTGTAGGGAAATTGAAAATCATCGGGGAAGGATTGTATTCTTGCTATTTCCCTAATTGTAAACCGCCTATTTTCAAAAGGATGCGTAATACCACAGTTTTCGGGTTGTGCTGAAGCTGTAATAGTTCCATTGATTTCGCCTAATGCAAACCTACGGTAAAAATTGGGCGCGCGGTATTTTTTAGGGTTGTCCCAAATCCGCTTAAAGCGGAGGGACATATCCTCGGGATCCATATTTTTCCAAGATTTTCCTTTTGAAATGGTTTCACTTATTCTATTTAAAGGAACTTTCTTTTTGAACTTTGGAAGTACTTCTTTGCCATCCTCACATGATCCGATTTTATCGACCATATATTGCGTCCCTGGGGAATACTTCCAATAGTCGTTGACCTGCGGTGCATTTTTTGGAATATCACAAATTGCAGAACCTAAATGTAAATCGTATGGATTGTCAATTGAATTGGGCAAATTATATTTTGAAACAATTTGTTCCAATAAACTGAAATCAAAATAACCCAAGTCTTTTCTTAACCCGATTATAATTAAGCGTTGACGATTTGAGGGAACTCCGTAATTACTTGTTTTTAATAACTTATAGCAAGTATTGAATCCGAGTTTTTCTGTTCTCTTTACAATTTCATCGGGGATTTTTGTTCCATCTTCCATTTTAGAGGACATAATTCCTTTTACATTCTCAAAAACAAAACCAATTGGTTTGTTTTCCCTTTCCAAGCCCACTTTCAACAACTTTTCACATTCCTCAAATAGATTTCCCCTTTGATCATTGATGCCTTTTCTCAATCCTGCATTTGAAAAGGGTTGGCAAGGAAACCCGGCAAGCAAAAAATCAAAATCCGGGATATTTTTAAAATTTACATCTTTAATATCCTCTTGGTGCAGATTGTGGTTACTGAAAAACGAAGTATTGGCATTGTAAACATATTCGGCAGCAGGATCAATGTCATTAGAGTACTCAATTTTGAATTTTGTCGCATCAAAATGCCTCTTCCTAAAGTCAAAATTTCCTGAAAATCCCAAATCCAACCCTCCGCAACCACTAAATAACGAAACTATTTTATACGTTTTATCCATTGAGTTGGCTTTGATCTTTTTATTAGTTCTAAAATCAATAAACACCTGTGGTTCTTCTATACCTGAAATGGTATCGGCTTCTTCTTTGTACATAATGTTTAAAATTTAAGAGTTGCCTGTTTTATATTTTTTTGACGAATGTATTTTACTTTTTTTTCTGCTAGGGCTAAAACTTCTTGGTCACATTGGTAACGACATAAAGTCTGCGCGATTTTTTCACTTATCAATTCGGATTTTAGAACTTCCGGATTAAGATTAAAGGCTTTTGCGAGTTTGGACAAAAAGACAGGATCAAATTCCTTTTTTCCCGTTTCGATTTTGCTCAAAGCTCCTGAATCAATTCCCAATTTTGCGCCTAATTGAGTTAGCGTTAAATGGTTTTGAGTTCTTAGTTTCCGGATATATTCGCCGAAGTTTGCTTCCACAATCTTGCTCTTTTTGTCTTGACGATTTTGACAAAAATAACAATTTTTCTTTGAGAACAGTATTTATTTTCTTTAAAATTGGCTTTCTTCATTAAAAATGTCAATATTCGGTTTCATTTTGTGGATGATTTATTTCCCTAAAATTGAAAATTCAGCGAAAGTCCAACTGATTGATCGCCTGTATCTTTTTCGTAATTCATGACCGGTTTAAATGATAAATCCTCACTCACATTGAATTGTTGCAAATGTGCGTCCACATTGGCATCAAGAATATTCAGGATATACATCGCTGCCGTCAAGAGCAAAGATAATTCTTTGTTCCGCTGAAAATGTTTTTGTGCATCAATCAGACTTTCGTCGGAAAGAAGACCTTGAAATTCGTCATCGGTTTGGCCGGCTAAACGGCTTTTATATGCATCGCGATACCGATAATATTGTTTATTGTTGTTGATATAAAAATAAACCCCGGTTCCCAAGCCGACATATACCAGCGGAATTTTCCAATATTTCCCGTTGTAAGCCTGCCCCAAACCGGGAAGAACGGCTGAATAAAAAGCCGCTTTTGCCGGTGCCAATGGATTATAAGGCCGCGGGTTCTCCAGAGAATTCTTCACACGTATTCGTTCGGTTTTCATCGATAAGGAATCTTCCTGCGCCTGAATTTGAAAAACGAAGCAACAAAAAAAGAGTAGGAAAATAACCTTATTCTTCACGTTGCAGCAAATTTTGAATCCGTTTGAATTCCTTTTGGGAGGTAAAAGGAATAATGAGTTTCCCATGTCCTTTCTTCGTCATTTTCACATCCACCTTTGTGCCAAAATACTTGGAAAAATCCTTTAATCCGACTTTTATTTCATTGGGAACAACAAGACTTTTTTTCTTTTCGGTGGATTTTCCTCCGTCGGAGTTCAGTGATTGGACCAATTTTTCCGTTTCACGAACCGAGAGGGAATTGGCTAAAATTCGTTCGTAAATACCGAGTTGTTGTTCCGGATTTTTTATATTGATTAATGCCCGGCCGTGACCCATGGACAAAAATCCATCGCGCATTCCGGTTTGGATAATAGGGTCGAGTTTCAACAACCGCAAATAATTGGCAATTGTGGACCGGTTTTTTCCAATGCGATCACTCAATTGTTCTTGTGTAAGACTGATTTCATCAATCAGTCGCTGATAAGAAAGTGCGATTTCAATGGGATCAAGATCTTGGCGCTGAATGTTTTCCACCAAGGCCATTTCCAAGGATTCGCGGTCATTGGCGATCCGAATATAGGCCGGAATACTTTTCAAACCGGCCATCATGGATGCTCTGTATCGTCTTTCCCCAGACACCAATTGATAGGTGCCAAAAGCCATTTTCCGAACTGTGATCGGTTGAATGACACCCAATTCCCTAATGGAGGTTGCAAGTTCCACCAAAGTATCCTCGTTAAAACTGGTTCGTGGTTGATTAGGATTGACTTCAATGGATTTCAGTTCCAATTCCACAATATTTCCCACCACTTTGTCGGCATTTTTATCCGCGGCCGATTTTATATCATTTTCGGGGTCCTTCAACAAAGCCGAAAGTCCGCGGCCCAACGCTTGTTTTTTTGTCGCCTTTGCCATAAATTCTTATTTGTTTTTCTTGATAATTTCTTCCGCCAAACTCAAATAATTGCTTGCCCCTTTGCTTCCAGCATCATAACTGATAATACTTTCGCCATAACTTGGAGCTTCGCTCAAACGTACGTTTCGTTGAATAATTGTTTTGAAAACCATCTCGCTGAAGTGTTTTTTCACCTCTTCCACTACTTGGTTGGAAAGCCGGAGCCGCGAATCGAACATGGTGAGCAACAATCCTTCGATATCCAATTGTTCATTATGGATTTTTTGAACGCTTTTAATGGTATTCAACAACTTTCCCAGTCCTTCCAACGCAAAATATTCACACTGGATAGGAATGATCACCGAATCGGCTGCTGTAAGTGCGTTTAATGTAAGCAATCCTAACGATGGTGCACAATCGATCAAGATATAATCATATTTTTCGCGCAAATGGCCGATCGCCTTTTTTAGCATGGATTCGCGTTGATCTACATCCACCAATTCAATTTCAATCGCCACCAAATCGATATGGGCAGGAACAATGTCGAGGTTTGGGGAAGCGGTTTTGATGATGGCATCTTCTGCCTTGGCGGTATGTTCCAACAATTGATATGTTCCAATTTCGACCGTTTCCACCTCAATTCCCAAACCAGAAGAGGCGTTTGCTTGCGGATCGGCATCGATCAGCAGCACCTTCTTCTCCAAAACCCCAAGTGAGGCCGCTAAGTTAATGGAAGTTGTGGTTTTTCCCACTCCCCCCTTTTGGTTCGCAATTGCAATTATTTTGCCCATTAATTCTATGTGGATTTAAAAAAGTAAAAATACAATTAATTAGAGGTTTAGGAAATGTTATTCGTCATTGGGTTAATTGTTTAAATGGTTAATCGGTGATCTGTTTAAATGGTGATCGGTGTTCGGTGTTCGGTGTCCAGTGTTAATTATTGGGTTATTGGTTATTGGGTTATTAGGTTATTGGGTTATTAGGTTATTGGTTATTAGGTTATTCATTAAACATTAAACATTAAACATTATTGGGGTTATTGGGTTAATTGTTTAAATGGTTAATCGGTGATCTGTTTAAATGGTGATCGGTGTTCGGTGTTCATTATTGGGTTATTGGTTATTGGGTTATTAATTATTAGGTTATTCATTAAACATTAAACATTAAACCTTATTGGGGTTATTGGGTTAATTGTTTAAATGGTTAATCGGTGAGCTGTTTATATGGTGATCGGTGATCGGTGGTCGGTGTTCAGT
>JBDNFD010000018.1:0-34184 GCA_041689995.1 Flavobacteriaceae bacterium
GTGAATAAGTGAATGGGTGAATAAGTGATTGGGTGAATAAGTGAATAAGTGATTAAGTGAATATGTGAATAAGTGAATGGGTGTATAAGTGATAGACTCCTCGGAAATTCAAAATTCAAAAAGCTTTTTCCACTTTCATATTTTACATTTTTCGGTTTTACATTTTACATTTGAAATAAAAACAGAAACTTCATGGAACGCGCGTCAGATCGAGTATTTTTTTTTGAAATAAAAAGAAAAACGTATCGATATCTTTGGTTTATGAACTTTTGCGCTTCTCGATACGGTTTTGCGAAAAGCAAAACCTACTCGAAGTGACGTTTCTTGAGACATTTGCGAAAAGCAAAACCTACTCGAAGTGATGTTTCTTGAGACTTTTTGGAAAAGACATATTTTCGATTGAAATCTTTCGGCGATTTTGATAGCATTGATTTTAAAAAAAAATAAAATCCGAACTTTCATCTGTTTCCAAATGAAAGCTTTAACTTTGCGCGCAATTAAATCCTAATTGCCATGACCGCACACCAAAATAAGATTGTTGGGGAAGGGCTTACTTACGACGACGTCCTTTTAATTCCCACTTATTCGGAAGTTCTGCCCCGCGAAGTATCCATTAAAACCAAATTTAGTAAGAATATCGACCTAAATGTGCCTATTGTTTCCTCGGCTATGGACACGGTCACGGAATCGAAGATGGCCATCGCGATGGCGCGGGAAGGTGGAATTGGCGTCATTCACAAAAACATGAGCATCGAGGAACAAGCGATGAAAGTCCGGAAGGTGAAACGTGCCGAAAGTGGGATGATCATCGATCCGATTACTTTACCGATCACCGCGACCGTAGGCGATGCCGAAAATAATATGCGCGAATACAGCATTGGCGGAATTCCAATTGTGGATAAGGACGGGAAGTTATTGGGAATTGTGACCAACCGCGACCTTCGCTTCGAAAAAAACGAGCAGCGTCCTATTTCGGAAGTGATGACCTCGGAAAATCTGGTTACCGTGGCCGAAGGAACTTCCTTGCAACAAGCGGAAGCCATTCTTCAAAACAACAAAATTGAAAAACTGCCTGTCGTGAATGCCGATAATAAATTGGTGGGCCTTATCACTTTTCGGGATATTACCAAACTGACGCAAAAACCCATTGCCAATAAAGATGTTTATGGCAGGCTGCGGGTAGCTGCCGCCCTTGGGGTCACCGCCGATGCGCTTGAACGTGCCGAAGCTTTGGTCCAAGCGGGGGTAGATGCGGTGGTCATCGATACCGCCCACGGACATACCAAAGGGGTGGTGGACGTGCTGAAAAAAGTAAAACAAAGCTTCCCAGATTTGGATGTGGTGGTCGGAAATATTGCCACCGCTGAAGCTGCACGTTATTTAATAGAAGCAGGGGCAGATGGCATCAAAGTAGGGATCGGCCCCGGATCTATATGCACCACACGGGTCGTTGCCGGAGTGGGCTTTCCTCAATTTTCGGCCGTTCTGGAAGTGGCCGAAGCCGCAAAAGGAAGCGGGGTTCCGGTTATTGCTGATGGCGGAATTAGATATACGGGCGATATTCCAAAAGCCATTGCCGCCGGCGCAGATTGTGTGATGTTGGGTTCCTTGTTGGCAGGCACCAAAGAATCGCCGGGGGAAACCATCATTTACGAAGGAAGAAAATACAAATCCTACCGCGGAATGGGCTCCATTGAAGCTATGGGGAAAGGTTCCAAAGACCGCTATTTTCAAGATGTGGAAGACGATATTAAGAAATTAGTGCCAGAGGGGATTGTGGGACGTGTTCCTTATAAAGGCGAATTACAAGAAAGTATGACCCAATTTATTGGTGGATTAAGGGCCGGAATGGGATATTGCGGTGCGAAAGACATTACCACCCTGAAAGAAACTGGAAAATTCGTAAAAATCACTTCCTCCGGAATTAATGAAAGCCATCCACACGATGTGACCATCACCAACGAATCCCCGAATTATTCTAGATAGTTTTAATGGGGCGCGAGTTTCGGGATGCGAGGTGGCGGCTTTTTACTTAATTTCAACTTTGAATAATATTTCTTTTTCATTTTAAGTTCAACTCATAAACGCAACCATGAGCAAAAGAATAAAAGAAAAAATCTTTTCATTATTGGTGATTTTATTTATTTCCTGCCAAACCAGTAAAATAGCTACTGCCGATTTGAAAATGAATACACAATATAATTCGCGGTACAGAGAAAGTATTAAGGCGTTTTCCGGAAAACTAAATAATTCAGAATATTCTGAATTAATAAAAATGATTGAAACAGAGTTGGATGCTTCCATTCCCGCGGGTAAATCGGTTCTTATAAATTTCGATCAAAAAGCACTGAATTGTATTTCACAACATGTTCCGGAAAATAGAATTGCAGTTATTGATAATGGAATTCGCCTTTCATCAAGTATAAGTGCCAATAATAATGCGATTGATTTTTTCGTTTATACCAATGACTCATTTAGCAAAGAGATTTATGACAGGAAACCTAATTTTATTCTGGATTCAGGTTTCTTCTATAATAATGTTTTTACTATACACGAAAACTGTCGCGCTTTTTTAATTGTAAAACCGAACGGAGAATTTTATAAATACTATGGAGAGGATTATTATACTGTAGCGGAAAAATTTCTCAAAAAAGAATAAAACAAAGTAAAAATTTTGGGATAAGTGACTGATAGTTACAAAACCTTGTATCTTTGATATTATCATTCAAAAGTATCAAGGTGAATCCTACTTATGAAATAATACCTGAAATTCTAAAATAATAACTTCAATGAAAAAACATTTCCCTTTTGCATGTATTCTACTATTGACAATGGTTTTTACGAAAACCTATGGACAAGAAAAATCCGTGCCCTGGAGTGATGAGCAATTAATGGCACCGGCAAAACTTGCCATAATACTTGCTGATTCTTCCGAACAAAGTTGGCCGCTAATTATTGCCGTGAACCCGGATGGAATGCACGGCTTGCCTTTTAAAGGAGGAGTGAAAGGCTCAAAATGGTTTGGTCCGGCGCAAGATAAAACCAACTTAGATTCATTGAAAACCTATTTGGAACCGCTGGATCGGGATGCCGCTATTGTATTTTATTGCGGTTGCTGTCCTTTTGATATGTGTCCAAATATTCGTCCGGCTTTTCATTTATTTCAAGAGATGGGATTTACAGATTTCAAACTTTTGAATGTTCCTCAAAATCTCGAAATTGATTGGATGGAAAAGGGTTATCCCATGAAAATCGAATAATTTCACTGTTGAAGCATTAAAAATTAGCGTTACCATAAAACACTGAACAAGTTTCCCGAAAAAAATGGAGAATTTCGATAGAAAACAGCATTGGGATAAAATTTATAATACCAAACAACTGAATGAAGTAAGTTGGTATGAACCCACGCCCAAAACTTCACTTGATTTTGTCGAAAAATTCAAGTTATCCAAAACGGCCAAGATTATTGATATTGGCGGGGGAGACAGTTTTTTTGTGGATCATTTGCTTGCGAAAGGTTATAAAAATATTACCGTGCTCGATATTTCGGAAGTCGCTATTGAAAGGGCAAAAAAGCGACTTGGCAACAAAGCTGAAAATATAAAATGGATTATTGCCGATGCCACAAAATTTCGACCGATCGAAAAATATGATTTTTGGAACGACCGTGCAGCCTTTCATTTTCTCATTAAAGAACAAGAAATCTCAAAGTATCTCGAAATTGCAGAGAACAGTATTTCATCTGAAGGAATTATGGTCATCGGAACTTTTTCAATAGAAGGTCCCAAGAAATGCAGTGGAATCGAGATCAAACAATATTCAGAAAATTCGATGACCGAACGCTCGAAACATTATTTTGAAAAAATAGAATGTATTAAAGTAGATCATCCAACCCCTTTTGATACCTTTCAAAAATTTGTGTTCTGCAGTTTTAAAAAGTTACGAAATTCGTGAGTTTTATGAAGTATTGTGAATGTTTCGGTCTTTTATATTCTTAGAAAAAAGCACTTTAATACGAGCTCTTTGATACTTTAAGCTTAAATATTTATCCCACACATATTATTGTCGAAAAAAATGGAAAGATATTGAAAGTAGTGAACGACGCTTCGGAAATGATTTCTTTTTTGAAACCGGAGATACATTCACCACTGAGGAAAAATAAACACGCGGTCCAAGTTGTTCTGCCACCGTCGCCTCCATTTCAAAACAAGGAAGACTGAGAAGGCTAAGAAGAAGCAGTAAATCAAACTTTTCCCATTCACAGCTCATCCTTTTAAATTGACAATTCAGGAATAAAAATTAATCAGTGTGAAGGATTTATTTGAATTTTGGATCGTTAAAATCAATTAAAAAATGGAAAAAGCGATACAAATTTTAATTTATATTCACGCTGCTTTTGGCGGAATTGCCTTATTATCGGGCCTCATTGCTATAATTGCAAAAAAGGGAAAAACCCTACATAAAAAATCTGGTATATTCTTTTATTACTCCATGATGCTTTCTGGCATTATTGCGATGTTCGTTGCTGTTTTGCCGAATCACCATAGCCCATTTTTATTCGCTGTCGGAATTTTTAGCCTCTATTTTGTCGTGTCCGGAAAAAGGGTTTTGAATTTCAAAAAGAAAAATCCGAATTTGAAAGTTGACAAATTGATTTCAAGTATTATGCTTGTCACAGGAATTTTAATGATTTTATTGCCCTTAATAATCACACAATCCGTCAATCTAGTCCTTTTCGTCTTTGCAATTGTCGGAATTACTTTTTCAGTGAAAGATTTATTGTTGTTCCGGAAACCTGAGGAATTAAGGAAAAAATGGCTGAGATTACATTTGGGAAAAATGTTGGGCGGATATATTTCTGCAACAACTGCTTTTGTGGTCGTTAACGAATTTTTTTCGAGTATCTATGGCTGGTTCGTCCCAGGAATAATTGGAGGTTTGCTAATAATTTATTGGATGAAGAAACTAAAAAGAAAGGCGGTTGTTAAAATTGCCTAAAAGTTCAATTCTGCTTTTGAACGATGAATTCATTTCAAAATAGAAAACCCACGCCTCCTGCGGTAAATTTTGAATAGGCAAGATCAAAACCGAATATTCCAAAATTGTCCTGCCGCCATTAGTAAGAAACTATTTACTATATTTGAAGATGAAATTGATTGAAAATCATCTCGAAAATCTTAAACACCTGTGTGATTTACATCATGTAGACAAAATGTATCTTTTCGGATCTGCTTTGAACAATAAATTCAATTCAAAAAGTGATATTGATTTTTTGGTTAAATTCAAACCCATTGATTTGGCCCAATACTTTGATAATTATATGAATTTCAAAGAAAATCTAAGAAAATTGCTCGGTCGTGAAATCGATCTTGTCGAAGAACAAACTTTGAAAAATCCCGTCCTTATTGATTCAATCAATAAAAGCAAAGAGTTGGTGTATGGATGAGAAAACTTTAAAATGGCTATATGATATAAAATTGGCCATCGAGGAAATTGACGGTTATTTCGAAAATAATGAAATGAATTTCTACGAATATCGTAAAAATCTAATGCTCAAAAGGGCAATAGAACGTGGCCTTGAAATCATTGGTGAAGCCTTGAATAGAATTATAAAAAGGGATGAGTCTTTTGAAAATAAAATCTCACATGCCCAAGGAATTATTGGTTTAAGGAATTATGTTATTCATGCATATGATAATATTTCAGATGAGAATATCTGGGCTATTTTAATAAACCATCTTCCTAAACTCAAGAACGAGATCAATCATTTGCTTATCGATAAAAAATGATATTTTTCAGTTTTACAGCTCACACTATAAACATTAAACATTAAGCATTAAACATTAAACATTCACTTATTCCCTGTTCAGCACTTTGTATTCTTCGTAACATCCGCTAATGGCATCGAGAATCTGCAAATCGTTTGCATTTTTAATGAAATCTTTGGAATAATCGCAGCGGCTCAAAATTTCATCGATATTCACTTTGTCAATCTGCAACAAGGCCACTAAAGTTTCGCGGTCATATTTTTGTTGCAATAGATTTCGTATTTCGTCATCCTCGCGCATTTGTTTCAACTTGCGCATTTGTTTGGGTTTGTTGCCAAAAATATGGTGCAACATATCGGCCGGATTGAAAATAGCGCCCAACACTTTCGAAACATCACTTGTTTTTGTTTCACCACCTTCATATCCAGAACGTAAGCCGGAAATACTGTAGCGGTAATTTTGAAAAATTGGAATATTTTTTGCGTCGATTTCCAGATATCCCGTCAGCTTCATGGGTTGAATCACCACTTGTTCCAAAGCAATTCCCACCTCCGTCATTTTTATTTTCACGTCACCAAATTTAGTCCAATCTTCAGTTACCCGAACTTGAATGGTTTCAAAAGCTAATCGTGAAAAAAACAAGGTGTCGTTCACAGCTGCCTCAATCTTAAATTCACCTTTTGCATTTGAAGAAGTTCCCACCACACGGTTTAAATTGACGATGTTCACATTTTCCATCGGCTGATCGTCAGCGTCGTTCAAAACCACTCCTTTTATCGTATAAACCTCTTGTCCGCTGGCCCAAAAGCCTACGAGGCACAAAAATAGAACTAAAGTATTCTTGATTTTCATAGAATGCATTAGCAGTAAAAACGGTTTTTCCCGTAAATTATTTTTTGGATTTCCTTCGGTTAATAGAACTTTTAATGTTGGAAGAACGCAATCCCTTTTTGGGACTTCCGCCTTCCGATCTTCTGGAGAAGGCTGGTTTTTCGCTTTTATCCGATCTTCGTGAAAAACTGGGTTTATCGTCCTTTTTTGCGCCCCATTCCTTATTTCCAGATTTTTTTCCTTTAAATCCACCGGATTTTCCTTTCCTTCCACCGCGACCACCACCTCGTGAACCTTTGTCACTGCTGGTTTCTATACTCACTGTACGGCCATCATATTCGAAGTTTTCAAATGTTTTCATTACTTTATCCAATTCGGAAGTATCTGTGTTGAAGAATGAAAAATTGTCCTTTACATCAACTCGGGAAACCCCATCGCGACCTAAATCTAAATTCTCTTTTAGAAAATCCTTCAAAGACATCCAGTCGAAGCCATCGCGAGAACCCATATTGATGAAAAAACGAGTGCTTTCCCCAGAGTCTTCCCCTTCACGATAATCTCTTTCACTTGCTTTTGCTCCAGGTTTTGAGGCGTTTTTATAGTAATTGTAAAAACGGGTGAATTCCACCGAGAAATATTTTTTGATCAATTCTTCCTTAGAATAATCTTTCAATATTTCTTCGAGTTTGGGCAGGAAAATAGTGATCTCATCATTAATTTCCGTGTTCTTGATATTATTGGCAAGATGAAACAATTGCACCTGACAAATATCCATTCCATCCGGAATTTCTTTTTCAACAAAAGGTTGCTTGATAATGCGTTCAATACTTTTGATTTTTCGCAATTCACTTTTGGTGATAATTACCATTGAAACCCCATTTTTCCCCGCACGGCCGGTCCGGCCGCTTCGGTGCGTGTATGTTTCTATTTCGTCGGGAAGTTGGTAATTGATAACGTGAGTAATATCCTCCACGTCAATACCCCGAGAGGCCACATCGGTGGCGACCAACATTTGTATTTGTCGTGCCCGGAAACTTTTCATTACCAAATCACGCTGATTTTGGCTTAAATCACCATGAAGTGCTGCGGCATTGTACCCATCGGAAATCAATTGCTCGGCAACTTTCTGCGTATCGCGTTTAGTACGGCAGAAAATCAATGAAAAAATATCGGGATGCGCATCAGACAAGCGTTTCAGCGCATTATAACGATCGCGCGCGCCCACCAAATAGAATTCATGGGTAACGTTTTTTATACCTGCATTTTTGTTTCCCACCGTAATTTCCTGTGGGTTATGCATGAATTTTTTGGCAATGGTGGCCACTTCTTTTGGCATGGTCGCACTGAAGAGCCAGGTACTTTTATCGTTGGGCGTATGGGAAAGAATATCGGTAATATCTTCGTAAAAACCCATATTCAGCATTTCGTCCGCTTCATCCAGCACGCAATATTCAATAGATGAAATATCGATCATTTTTCGGCTGACCATATCTTTCATTCGGCCGGGAGTAGCAACAATAATTTGTGCACCACGTTTTATTTGTTTTGCTTGATCGGTAATACTCGCACCACCATAAATAGCCACGGTATGCAATCCGCTTACATATTTTGAATAATTTTTCAATTCATTGGCGATCTGCATGCAAAGTTCCCGCGTTGGTGACAAAATAAGTGCTTGTGTACGTCGGCTATCGACGTTCAATTTTTGTATGAGCGGGAAACCAAAAGCAGCGGTTTTGCCCGTACCGGTCTGGGCTAATGCCACCAAATCGGTTTCTTTTTGCAATAAAATAGGAATGGCTTTTTCCTGTACCTCACTTGGTGTTTCAAATCCCATGTCTTGCACGGCTTTCACCAGCTCGGCGTTTAAGCCCAATTCTTCAAACTTGTTCATATACGATCTTAAAAATAAGTTGCAAAGGTACGCTTTCCTTAACAGCTTATGGCACAAATGAGTTGGGTTTATTTTTGAATTTCTTTACAATGTTTAACGATACCCATAATTTGATATCCATCAAATTACAAGAGAAAAGTATTGTAATTCCGAGAAAAATTTCAGATTTAATATGAGAAAATAGATTGTAAAAATAGGGGGGAAGTGGTAATGAAGATTGTGGAAGATTTAATCACCATAATGTTTTTTTTCTTATTCCAGAAAAGCAGTCAGCTTTCGAAAGGCCTTCCCGCGGTGACTGAACTCATTTTTTTCTGAAAGTTCCATTTCCGCAAAGGTCTTTTTTTGACCTGAAGGAACGAAAACCGGATCGTATCCAAAGCCGAGATTTCCCTTTTTATCCTTACTTATTTTTCCATCGCAAATTCCTTCGAACGAAAACTCCTTTCCATTAATTAATAATGCGATTACCGTTTTGAAACGTGCGGAACGGTTGGTTTCGTTTTTTAATTCTGAAAGAAGTTTATCGATATTCGCAGCATCGCTTTTATCTTCTCCCGCATAACGCGCGGAATAAACCCCCGGCGCACCGTTCAAAGCTTCTACCTCTAATCCGGTGTCGTCCGCGAAGCAATCAAGTCCAAAATTTTCCTTGACAAAGTGTGCTTTTTGTAAGGCATTGCCCGAAATAGTATCGGCAGTTTCTGGAATTTCATCAAAACAACCAATGTCTTCCAAAGAAACCAACTGGATTTCCGTTGGCAATAATGATTGAATTTCTTTCAGTTTGTTAGGATTGTGCGTGGCGAAGACGAGTTTCATTTACAAATTGGAATATGATTTGGGTTGAAAATTATTTTTTAAAATCGACATAAATTTTTCATTGCAATTTACATAAACGCTGAAATTTCTCGCAGATTTTCGCAAATCCTTTTCGCAGATTTTCGCTGAATCGATATGATCTGCACATAAATCTGTGAAATCAGAGAGAAAAAAATCAAATTTAAAAACAACAAAAATTGGCACAAAAAAAAACCGCCTCGGTTTTGAGGCGGTTTTCTTCATAGCAAATTGCTTTTTATTGTTTAGTCGATCAACTCTACATTAAAAGCATTGATTCCTTTTTTACCCATTTCGGTGTCAAATTTTACTTTGTCATCTTCACGGATCTCGTCGATCAGGCCACTTGCGTGTACGAAAATGTCTTCTCCTGTTTCATCCGATTTGATAAAACCGAATCCTTTTGCGTTGTTGAAAAACTTTACTGTTCCTTCTTTCATGGTACTAAATATTAAAATAATTCCTGGGTTGTTTTTTTCCAGGTTGTTAATGTTGCCAAGTATTGCACCTTGGCTGATCTATATAAGCTCTCCAAAAAAACGATTTCTCTGGAAATATTCTACTAAATAAGATGTAAGGGAGTTGTTGAAATACTTTGGTGTAGATAAAAAACTTACTAATACAAACTGATTCTCGTAAAACTTGTGCAAATATAAAACTAAAAATCGGTTCTGAGCACTCTTTTTAAAACTTTAACAAAAGTGGTCCTTTTCAACAAAAAGAATGGCTTTACCTTTTCGAGGAAACTTTCTATTATTTTTCACATAGAATTTGAAAGCCGCTTTGTATATTTAAAGTTTCAGATAAACTCAAAATTTATAGTATGGATGAATTTTTCATGCAACATTTTAGAATTTCGGCGGACACGCTAAATTATGTGGTTCTACCCCTTATGATCTTTTTTGCCAGGATCGGCGATGTGTCAATTTCCACCATTCGTATAATATTTGTGATGGGCGGCAAAAAAGTGATCGCACCAATTCTGGGATTTTTTGAAGCCCTGATCTGGTTATTGGCCATCGGACAGATTTTCAGTAATATCGATAATGGTTGGTCCTATCTGGCTTATGCAAGCGGATTTGCTACGGGAACTTTCGTGGGCATGTATATCGAAGAAAAGCTCGCAATCGGTCGCGTGGTATTACGGCTGATCACCAAAGAACCTGTGGAAGAATTTCTTAATTTCTTGCACGAAAGTAATTACCGCTATTCTATTCTCGATGCGCAAGGAAAAACCGGGAAAGTGAATGTGTTTTTTCTGGTCTTGAAACGCGACAACCTGAAACCGCTCACAGCTGCCGTGAACCTGTATCACCCGAAAGCTTTTTATACAATAGAAGGAGTGAAGCAGGTAAACGAATCTGATATGAATGAAAATATCTCGAAAGCAATGGGACTTTGGCGCGGACTCACCAAATTGAAAAAGAAATAAATGAGAAAAAGGTCTTAGAATTTGAGTTCTTAAAATAATCAGAAAAATCGAGAGTTTAAATTCAAATGATTTTCACCGTTTGAAATTTGTTTCTTATAGCCAACTGGATTTTTAGTAACTTTACCATTTCAAACCGAGGAGATATCATAGAAAAATCAGAATAAATGAGCCGTAAATATAGCTTGACCGCCAATGATACTTATAAATTTCAGTTTTCTAAAGAAGAAATAGAATCTTTGGATATCGAGGAGACTTCCTCTGAAAATTTCCACGTTTTGAAAGATCATCGGTCGTTCAACGCGGAAATTCCTTCCAGTGATTTTTATCGAAAAACATACACCGTAAAAATAAATTCCAATACCTATGAAATTGTTATTTCCGACGAGTTGGATATTTTAATTGAAAAAATGGGGCTTTCCCTAGGGTCTTCTACGGTTGTGAGCGACGTTTTAGCACCAATGCCCGGACTCATTCTTTCCGTGAATGTAAAAAAAGGCGACACGGTGAAAGAAGGCGATTATTTAATGGTTTTGGAAGCTATGAAAATGGAAAATACATTAAGTGCGCCCCGCGATGCCGTTGTGAAATCTGTTAAAGTGAAAGAAGGGGATACGGTGACAAAAAATCAATTGGTGATTGAAATGGAGTGATCTAAATTAATTTATGGCAAATCTTTTAGAAAACAATTGGTGGTGATTTCATACGGGTTTTTTCCCGGCTCGAAAATTCGTGCGCTGTGAACACCGCGTAATATTGTTTCCTCATTTCGGACTTCCAGCCAACTTCCTTCGCGCAAACCAACTACCGTTATTTTATTAAAAACATGAAATTCCTTGATGCGGGTTTCCCTGGTTTCGCCGTTATGACGTAGGCTCGGATTCGGATCAATGAAATGTGCATTAATGTTGAAAGGCAAAATCCCCATCGTTTTAAAACTTGGTGGGTAAACGATGGGCATATCATTGGTGGTTTGCATATTTTGACCGCAAATATTGCTGCCGGCACTGGTTCCTAAATAAGGCGTTCCGTTTTCAACGGTATTTTTCAAATGTTCCATTAGCCCATTTTCGTGTAATTGTTTCACCAGTAAAAACGTGTTTCCGCCACCCGTAAAAATTGCTTGTGCCTCTGAAATTGCGTTTTCAGGATTATCTTTTTTATGGATTCCGATTACATTTTCACACATAAAAGACAATCCTTTTTTTGCGTGTTTGGTATATTCGTCGTGAGAGATTCCGCCTGGGCGTGCGTAGGGAATGAACAGAATTTCTTTCACGCCTTCAAATAAGCTTTCGAGCGGTTTCTTCAAATAAGCCAAATATTCGCCTTCAAATAGGGTGGAAGTACTGACAATTATGCAATTCATAGCCGTGATAATTTTCTGTAAAATTAAGAAAAGAAATGTTTTAACAAAAACTTAGAAGCATTTGATCCCAATTTTTTGTTTCTTTAGATAAAAATCGACCTATGAAAAATTCATTGTTTTTTCTTCTTTTAGTGCTTTCCTTTCCGTTGTTCGCCCAAAATGAGCGAATTGAAATCCAAGGAAACATACAAGTTCCGCTTGGGGCGGAAGCTGGCGGGATTACTGTTTATAATTTGGTTTCCCATCGTGGCGCGGTTACCGATGATGAAGGTACTTTTGAAATTGCCGCAAAATTGAACGATAGTTTGGCGGTTTCAGCCGTGCAATACCAGAAATTTATTGTGATTATGGATAAGGGTGTGATAGCTACAAAAATGCTGAACATCACCGTGCGTGAGGCGGTAAACGAATTAGAGGAAGTAATTGTGCGACCTTACGATCTTTCTGGAAACGTAAATGTCGATATTCAAAAAGTAAAAGTTTTCGTGGATCCGTTGGAAATGGATTCTGAAGAGATTCTTGAAAAACCTTATTATCCGCCGGCCAATCAAGCTCCCGTGAAAAATATTGCTATGGACGATCCGTATATGAAAAATGGATTAAATTTTGTGAATATCTTCAAAGCCGTTTTTAATTCCGATAGTAATGGAAAAACCTATTCCAATAAGCCGAAAAAGGATGTCGAAATAAAAGTGCGCGAGTTATATGAAGATGAATTTTTTCAGGAATACATCAGTATTAAGAAAGAGAATATTGGCGAATTTATTTTTTTTGCTAAAAACAATGGTTTAAATGACAAAATGATGCAAAAAGGACATGAATTGGATTTGATAGAATTTCTTATTGAACAGGGAAAAGTTTTCAAACTGAAACAAAATAAGGATTAATTTGATATATTTCCACATTGAATAATTTAGGTGGAGAAATGAAAAAAATAGTGTTTTTACTACTGGTTTTTTATGCCGGCACTGTTTATTGTCAAGAAGAAACGATGGTAAAAGGTCGGATTATTTTTTCATCCTTAAATCTCTCTGAAATCAATATCATCAATCTTTCCACGAATTTTGGCACCGTTAACAATTCCGCAGGTGAATTTGAAATTATGGTGGCCGTGGGCGATGAACTTTTATTTTCTTCCGTGCAATACGAGCCGGAATATGTGCTCATTACCCCAGAAATTTTTGACAAACGTTGGTTTCAGGTGAAATTGGAACCAGCTCTGAATGAATTGCAGCCCGTAACAATTTCCAACATAGATTTGTCGGGCGATTTGATTGCCGATTCACAACTGGTAGAGGAAAAGGCATATTTTAACAACAACAGTTTCGGCTTGCCAATGCCTGGACCCAAAATAAGTGTCGAAGACCGGAGAATATATACTGCAACCACAGGAGCGCCAGGAATAATTCCATTGGATCTTATTCTAAATGTTATTAGCGGTCGTTTAAAAAAGCTGAAACGATTAAAAAGTTATGCGGAACTGGACAAAGTGGTTGATGAAGGCATGAACAGTATGGAAAAAGATTTTTTTGTGTCCGAATGTGGCATACCCGAAATCTACATCGCTTCGTTTATGTATTTCTGTGCTGAAAATCCAAATTTTAAAGATTTATTGAGTAATGGACGGGATATTGAATTAGTCCCTTTTTTCAAGAAGCAAGCGGCTTTATATAAAATGAAAAGAGGTTGGGAACCTACTATCGAGGAATGAGAAAAATTTTATTGTGTTAAACTTATCTTTGGAAACAATAAATTGTAGTGAATTAAGTTCATGAATTTCAAAGGAACATTAACAATCCATTATAAAAATGAATTTTTGGTATCATTTTTGTTCTAAAATGAGTAATAACCATTAAAAAGATTTATGCGAAAAAAATTGCTTCTACCACTATTTAGTATTTTAATGTCTTTGGTCTTCGTTTCTGCTGGCCTTCCGTCGAAATCTATCATTAAACCCACTGAAATCACCCCTGAAATCTCTGCTCCCGAAATTGGTTTGGCCAAACGAATTGAAAGTTTGTACACAAATTTCACACTAAAAAATACAAGTATGCCGTCATTGATCGCGTTTCAAAATGCGATGTTCGGTTATTACAAATTAACGGATTCCCAAAAAATAAAAAATAATATCTTAACAATTGTCGATTTCAGTCTTCCTTCTGCCGAAAAGAGAATGTGGATTTTGGATATGAACAATCAATCTGTACTTTTTAACACCCTCGTCGCTCACGGGCAAAACACCGGACTTGCGACAGCTCAGAATTTTTCCAACTTGAATGGATCGCATAAAAGTTCTCTGGGTTTTTATCTTACCGCAGAAACCTACATCGGAAAACACGGATTGTCATTGCGTTTGGACGGATTGGAAAAGGGAATCAACGATCATGCCCGCAATCGGGCCATTGTAATTCATGGCGCAGATTATGCAACGCCGGCTTTCGTGAATAAAGTTGGTAGATTGGGAAGAAGTTACGGTTGTCCTGCTGTCCCCACTAAACTTTCCAAGGCAATCATTCAAACCATCAAAGGAAAATCTTGCTTCTTTATTTATTATCCTTCGGAAAAATATACAAAAAATTCCCGGCTGATTTAACCGGGAATTTTTACGACTAACTGAAAATTGGATTCTTTCGTTTTGGAAAAATTCTATTTTAGTTGATAAGCGCTTTATAAACTTCATTATCCAAATTATAAATATCATTCGTGAAAATTGTTTTTCCGTTTTCACGCCAAGCGGTCCAATAAAGGTGATAAACTTTTACGGATTGGGTCACTTTCACTTTCTTGGTTTGGCCACTGGCAATGGTTTTCTGAATTTTATCCAAACTCCATTCTTTCTGATTGTTCAGCAAATAGGCCGCTAACTCCACAACATCTTGTACACGAACACATCCGTGACTTTCGGCACGGGAGTTTTGCTCAAAAAGAGCTTTGGCCGGAGTGTCGTGCAAATAGATGGCGTATTTATTTGGATAAATTATTTTAATTTGGCCCAAGGAATTCGAACGTCCGGCACCTTGCGTGAATGAATAACCTGAAGCTTTGTCCCAATTTATTTTAGAAGGATCCACCCGATTTCCTTCTGAATTGGTCACGAAAATATTTCGGCTCGAAAGATAATTTCGATTCCTTTTGGCGGAAGGAATGATTTCTCTCGACGCAATACTCGACGGAATATGCCATTGCGGATTAATAACGATATACTGAATAGAATCGGAAAAAATTGGGGTATGATGAGTTTTATCGCCAGCAATGATGTTGTGAACGCTAACCACTTCGCCATCTTTAACTACGTCTAATTCATAATTAGGAATGTTGACCATAATATAATGAGAACCAAAATCTCGGGGATACCAGCGCCAACGCTCTAAATTCACCAAAAGCTGATCGGTGCGTTGCTGTGCGCCCATATTTAGTTGTTCGATGGTGGAATTTCCTATAATTTTATCGGTAGCAAGTGTTTTATGTTTTTGAAAAGTTTCAACGGCGATTTGCAGTTTTTCGTTATAAATTGAATCGTTCGAACTATAATTCTGATCCAAAATTCCCAGTAGTTTCAATAGTTCAGCAATTTCGGGAATTCTGGGATCACTTTTTTCAGGTTCAATTGCGTCACCAGGTGCTATTTTTTGGAAAGGTTTTTCCGTTTTGGTTTTCTCCCGATATTCTGCAAGTGATTCTTTGAGACCATTGTATATTTCACTGTCTGGTTTCAATTGTGCCAAAGTTTCAGAAATATCATCGTTTTCGATTGCATTTTCTAATATTTTCGAAAAATCCATTTCTTTGCGGTGAAGTCCCCAAATTTCATATAATTTGTTCGGGTTTACTTTTCCATAATACAAATCGTGCGAGTAATCAAAAAAAGCATCGGTTAACAGAACTTCCAATTCGCCTCGTTCGTTTTCGGATAAATCTTTGGCGTTTTTTAAAAGTCCTTCCAGTTTTTTTCCGTGATAATCCTTGAAAAAAAGTCCTTCATTGTCGGCATCTTTTAACTCTTTGATGAACGAAGTACGTCTAATTTTATCGTTCCAAACTGCTGAGAAACCCCTTTTTTTATAGAAACTTTGAACAATGGTATCTTGTTGAAAGTCGCTTCCAGAAAGGGTGGTTTGTATTTCTTCGGGGGAAGCCGGATTAGAATTTTCCTTATTTTTACAGCCAAAAAACAATACAGTGACAAAAAGGAGAACCGATATTTTTTTTAATGAAAGTTCAATCTTCATATAGACTATTTTTTGAGTTAAAGTTGTTTATATAGAATGAAATGCGGACCAATTTCGGGGATTTCAAATTTATTGCCCCGAATTGTGAATCCGAATTTTTCATAAAATCCAACCGCATTTTCGCGTGCGTTGCACCATAAAAAAGTGGGTCTTTTTTCCTGCAATTTTATTTCCGAAACACGCAATAGTTTGTCGGCAATATGTCGATTTCGATGATCCGGCAAAACAGCCATTCCACGAAGCTGAACCTGATTTTTTTCTTGAAAAATGGGATTAGGGTTTTTTATCAATGAAACAATTCCAATTAGTTTTTCTTCAAGAAAAGCGCCCAAATGCAAACTTGACAGCTCGTTGTCGCCCACAAAAGAACAGTTTTCCAAAGGTTTTCCATCCCGCAAAACAGATTGGCGAATAAAAAGTGTCTCTTTCGCAGAAACAATTCTGATTTCTATGGGGTTTATCATCAAATTCGGACATCGCCATAAGATGCTATCTCATTGAATTTTGTCTCGACAAAAGGACAAATAGGGTTGATTTTCAGGGAATTTTTTCGGGCATATTCAACCACATAATCCAACACTTCCGAGGCTATTCCTTTTCCCTTCATATCTTGTCGGGTTTCGGTGTGATCGATTGCCATGACTTCACTTTGCAATTCATAAGTCAGTTCTGAAACGAGTCCTGTTTCGTCAGACATATAGAATGTTCCGCGGTTTTTGTTTTCTTCGTGTTTTATGGGATATTTCATTTCGATTCATTTTTATAAATTCCGTCAACAATTCCATAGGCAATGGATTCATCGGCATCCATCCAAAAATCACGGTTAAAATCCTTCATTACTTTTTCTATTTTTTGGCCGCAATTCTCTGCCAATATTTTCGCGCTCAATTCTTTTATCTTTAATATTTCTTGTGCTTGAATTTCAATATTGGAAGCTTGTCCGCGAGCGCCGCCACTGGGTTGGTGAATCATTACCCGCGCGTGCGGATAAATAAAACGTCGTCCTTTTGTCCCTGCCGAAAGCAAAATCGATCCCATCGAAGCGGCCAAACCGGCACAAATTGTGGAAACCGGATTTTTGAATGAGCGAATGATATCGTACATCGCAAATCCGTCGGTAACATAACCGCCAGGACTGTTTATGAACAATTGAATTTCACCTTTTCCTTCCGAATCCAAATATAAAAGCCGATCTATCACATGTTTTGCACTTTTATCATCAACGCTTCCCCAAAGAAAAACCTTGCGTTCTTCCAGAAGTTTATGATCCAATAAATCTTGTATCTTTCCTTTATTACTCATTTTTAGCTATTTTTTTAAAACGTTAAAATTAAAATATATCTTTTGAAATTACGGAGGAATTGGGTCATTATTAACTTTTGAATTAATTCTTTCTCCTGAAAAATCCAGCCCGTTTTTTGGAACAATAAAGAAACAAAAATAAATATCGTTTTTCAAGCGGATTGTTATTTTTTATCTGCTGTAAAATGATGAAAGTGATATTTTTAAATTATTCATAAAGCCTTATAATTAGCAGGGATTTGACAAATAATTATTTATCTTATCAGCGTTTATTCGGGATGGTGCATGAGCCATCAAATTTTTGGTAAAGTTATGATACAACAAGTAACAAGAGGTATTAAAATTTCGGTGGTCACCAACTTTCAGGGAACTTTTTATAGAAACTGCAGGATTCATTTTGCCTTTAGTTACCGGATTCATATTGAAAATCAGAGCAAAGATTCTGTTCAGCTGACTTCACGATTTTGGCGGATAAAAGATGCTTTGAGCAAAAATGAAATTATTCAGGGAGAAGGGGTAATCGGGAAAAAACCGGTAATAAAACCCGGGGAAATCCATTCTTATTCCAGTGGATGCCTTTTAACTTCGCCCTTTGGCGCCATGAACGGACATTACGAGATGGTCAATTTCACCTCTACCCAAAAATTCAAAGTGCATGTTCCAACATTTAAATTGAGCGCTCCTTATGCTTTGAATTAAGATATTTTTAAATGAAAAATTAGCGATTATTCCCAATTAATTTTTATGAGATCTCTTTTTCCTGTCAGCAAATCTTTGTAGATCATTTCTGAAGTTTGATTGGTTCGAACAAATTGAGTGATGCTCGTGGTTTGCACGAATTCTCGATCCATTTTGAATTTTTTGTGGAATTCCATTAATACTTTCTGTCCCAATTCATTCTGATTATCGATTAAAAATTTCCGAAAGAGTATTTCGCGGTTTTGTTTAATTTCTTTGGAATAAAGCATGGGCGCCGACCAAATTTGTGGCGAAATGGGAATTTTTTGCAAATGCTTTTTATGTCCGTCCCAAATAAGTTGATGAAGTTCTAATTTTCTCTTCCAATCAATAGAAATCAAAGTAAAAGGTTCTATATCTACGAGATTTGTGGTCTGCAAAAACGCTAATGTGTTGGTTGCGACCAATAATTCTTTTACAATCAGACCACGACTTTTTCTATATTCCTCCAGTCTTTCGTGAGGACCAAATCCGCCGTTCAGCAAACAAACCAAGCGTTTTTTTGAGCTTGTTCCAATCCATGTGCCCCCTGCTAAACTATCTTTTGGATAACACATTTCCACGTCTTGTTCATAATATATTTTTGGGGAAATGGTTTTTCGATTTGGAGCTTCATCTCGGTTGGAAGTCAGTATAAAATTTTCGGAAGTTTTCGAACAAGGAACAAAAGTAAGTGTGCACATTTTAAATGAATATCGGTGTTTATGATTTTAAATTTACAATAAAAAACCTTACCTTTCGGCTCATTTTCTACATACCTTTTAATCACAAATATATAAACACAGAAAACTATGGGAAAAGGATTTTTTCATGTTCCGCCGGCGGTCAACGAACCTGTTTTGACCTATGCACCCGGAACTCCGGAACGCGATGAAGTATTGCAAACCTACGCTAAGATGTATAAAACCAAAATGGATGTGCCATTATACATCGGTTCTGAAGAAATAAGGACGGGAAAAACCACAAGTATGCGCCCGCCCCATGATCACCAACATACGATCGGTGTTTTTCACAAGGCCGAAAAAAAGCATGTGGAACAAGCCATAAAAACAGCCCTGGATGCCCGTAAAGAGTGGGCCAAACTCCCGTGGGAACAACGTGCTGCCGTTTTCTTAAAAGCTGCAGATCTTATTGCGGGACCTTATCGAGCAAGGATAAATGCGGCCACAATGATCGGTCAATCCAAAACTATTTATCAAGCCGAAATTGACGCTGCGTGTGAATTATGCGACTTTTTGCGGTTCAATGTAGAGTATATGTCACAAATTTATGACGAGCAGCCCGAATCGGATTCTACAGCATGGAACCGCGTGGAACATCGTCCATTGGAAGGATTTGTATATGCGATCACTCCATTTAATTTCACAGCAATCGCGGGAAATTTGCCTTCGAGCGCAGCTTTGATGGGGAATGTGGTCGTTTGGAAACCGAGCAGTACCCAAATGATGTCTGCTCAAGTAATTATGGAGATTTTTAAGGAAGCCGGTGTTCCGGACGGCGTCATTAACATGATTGCAGGCGATGCTGCCATGATCAGCAAAACATTAATGGACAGCCCGGATTTTGCGGGTGTACATTTTACTGGAAGTACCGGGGTTTTTCACGGTATTTGGGCAAAAATCGGTCAGAATATCAATCAGTACAAAAGCTATCCTCGAATTGTAGGGGAAACCGGAGGGAAAAATTTTATCATCGCTCATCCTTCTGCCGACCCAAAAGTGGTTTCAACCGCTATTGCGCGCGGCGCATTTGAATTTCAAGGACAGAAATGTAGTGCTGCCTCGCGATGCTATATTCCAAAAAGTACGTGGCCGACAGTAAAAGAAAATTTACTCGAAGACGTGAATTCCTTCAAAATGGGTTCTCCTGATGATATGAGGAATTTTATTACGGCCGTTATCGATGAAAAATCTTTCGACAAACTTGCCAAAGCTATTGATCGGGCCAAAAAAGATAAAGATGCAGAAATTATTGTTGGTGGAAATTACGACAAATCAAAAGGATATTTCATAGAACCTACCGTCATCGTTACGACCGATCCAAAATATAAAACCATGGAAGTGGAATTGTTCGGTCCTGTGGTGACCATTTATGTTTATGATGATAAAAAATGGGAAGAAACTTTGCATTTGGTGGACGAAACCAGCATTTACGCATTGACGGGAGCGGTTATTTCCACAGATCGTTATGCTGCGACACAAGCGACACAAATCCTTGAAAATGCCGCAGGAAATTTCTATATTAATGACAAATGTACCGGTGCCGTGGTTGGAAAACAACCTTTTGGTGGCGCACGTGCCAGTGGAACAAACGACAAAGCCGGTTCAAAATTGAATCTGTTGCGTTGGGTTTCCCCGCGATTGATCAAAGAAACTTTTGTGCCCGCAACTGATTATCGTTATCCGTTTCTGGGAGAATAATTTTTTGTAATTTCAAATTAAACCTGGCAGATTTCAAATTTTGTCAGGTTTTCTATTTGTACTTCATCGGTAAATAGACCACTTTTTTTGTTTCAAAAAAATCTTCTTCAAAAAATTTGGAAAGTGGAAAAACCTGTGCGTTTTTATACAAGGAAAGCTCTTCTGAAAGATCGCCACCTTTCAAATATAAAATTCCATTTTTGCGTTCGTGAACACTGTTTTTCGCTATTTTTCCTTTTACCCAATGCACAAATGTGGGCATAACCGCTACCGCTCGACTCACGATAAAATCGAATTTTTCATCAATTTCTTCTACGCGGCAATTGGAAGTTTGCACGTTAGTTAGGTTCAATCCAGCGACGACTTCATTGACCACTTTTATTTTTTTTGCAATGCTGTCCACCAAATGAAAATTCGTTTCTGGGAACATAATTGCCAATGGGATTCCGGGAAAACCTCCGCCGGTACCAACATCTAAAATATTGGCTTCGGGTCGAAAGGTTTGCACTTTGGCAATTCCGAGCGAATGTAACACGTGGCGTTCGTATATCTCATCGACATCTTTTCGAGAAACCACGTTGATTTTTGCATTCCAATCGTGATACAATTCCTTTAATTTGGAATATTGGTTTCGCTGCTTTTCTGAAAAATCAGGAAAATATTTTGTAAGTTCATCCAAAATAAAACGTTTAAAGAATTACAAAAGTAAGCATTTGCGGGAATGATGGATTATAATTTCCAAAACAGCCGGCATTGCATCGGATAAATATTTACCTTTGTTACTTTCCTAATTTTAAATGACCAATGACTTCAACCCCAATTCGTTTTTCGCGCATCGATTCCGCTAAATTTTTTAAGACGCTGAACAAACGTGTCAACACCTATTTTAAGGAAAATAAACTTTCAAAAGCTGGTAACTGGAAACTTCATTTGAAGACGGTGGTTATGTTCTGTTTATTCCTCACCCCATATTTTTTGATCCTCACCTTGGATATCTCTAGTTGGTGGAAATTATTGCTCTCGGTGGTGATGGGCATAGGAATGGCCGGAATTGGAATGAACGTAATGCATGACGGCAACCACGGTTCCTATTCCAATAAAAAATGGTTGAATAATTTTATGGGCGGAACCATTTATGTTTTAGCGGGAAACGTTTATAATTGGCAGGTGCAGCATAATGTTCTGCACCACACCTACACCAATATTCATGGTTACGACGAAGATTTGGACGCTGGCCGCATTATACGGTTTTCAAAACACGCCAAGTGGTTGAAAATACATAGATTTCAACATTTTTATTCCATTTTTCTTTATGGATTATTGACTTTTAACTGGGCTATTACTACCGATTTTAAACAAAGCAAAAAATATCTTGCCAGAAAATTGGCCTATGGAAAATTGCCGACCCCTTTGAAACAATGGAGTGTGATTGCAATCACGAAAGCAATTTATTTGGCTGTTTGGATACTTGTGCCTGTTTTTGTAGCAGATATTGCTTGGTGGAAAGTTTTGATCGGTTTCTTCGTCATGCATTATACCGCCGGACTTATTTTGAGCGTTGTTTTTCAATTGGCGCATGTGGTCAAAGAAGCGCAAATGCCACTTCCAGATGAAACTGGTACCATGAAAAACACATGGGCGATCCATCAATTGTTCACCACGGTTAATTTTTCCACGGACAATAAGATTGTCAATTGGTTTACCGGCGGTCTCAACCATCAAGTGGAACATCATATTTTTCCGAACATCAGCCACGTTCATTATACCAAAATCTCCAAAATCGTCCGAGAGACCACGAAAGAATTCAATTTGCCATATTATGAATATAAAACCACGCGCGCGGCAATTATCGCACATTTTCATTACTTGAAAGAAATGGGAATAAAACCTGTGGCAAGTTCATAATTTCCATAAACACGAAAGAAATGCAACAATTATCCGATCGAATAAATCGATTGAACATCTCCGCAACATTGGCTATGGCTGCCAAAACACGTGAATTGTTGGCCGAAGGAAAAGATATTATTGGGCTGAGCTTGGGCGAACCCGATTTCAACACGCCTGATTTTATCAAAGAAGCTGCCATAGAAGCCATTAATGAAAATTACAATTCCTATACGCCTGTCGATGGGTATGTTGAACTGAAAGATGCCGTTATTACCAAGTTTAAGCGCGACAATAATTTGACTTACGATCGATCCCAAATCATCGTTTCGACAGGAGCAAAACAAGCTTTGTATAATGTCGCGGCGGTTATGCTCAATCCGGGTGATGAGGTAATTCTGCCTTGTCCATATTGGGTGAGTTATAGCGACATGGTAAAATTGAACGAAGGCATTCCCGTAGAAGTCCAGACGACCATTGAAAATGATTTCAAAATGAGCCCGGAACAGTTGGAAAAAGCCATCACGCCAAAAACCAAGATGTTATGGTACAGCTCGCCTTGCAATCCGAGTGGATCTGTTTACAGCCGGAATGAACTCCGAGCTTTGGCCAATGTACTACAAAAATATCCACAAATAATAGTTGTCAGCGATGAAATTTACGAACACATCAATTTTGTCGATGATCATGTTTCAATGGCAGAATTTGATGATATGTACGATCGGACGGTAACGGTGAACGGGGTTTCAAAAGCCTTTGCAGTGACCGGTTGGCGTATTGGCTATTTGGGTGGTCCTGCATATATTGCGAGAGCATGCAACAAGATACAAGGGCAAATCACCAGCGGGGCAAATTGTATTGCACAGCGCGCAGTTATCACAGCGTTGAAAGCTCCTGTCAGTAGCATTCAGTTTATGATCGACACGTTCAAAGATCGTCGAAAACTTATTTTAGGTTTAATCTCGGAAATTGAAGGTTTCAAATGCAATTCCCCGGAAGGTGCGTTTTATGTGTTTCCAAATATTTCATTTTTCTTCGGAAAAACCCTTCGGGGAACTAAAATTGAAAACGCAACCGATTTTTCCATGTTTTTGTTGAAAGAAGCCTTAGTGGCAACTGTTACGGGCGAAGCTTTTGGAAACCCAGACTGTATCCGGATTTCCTATGCCGCAAACGAAAAGCAAATTGAAGAAGCGATGAAACGTATCAAAGCTGCTGTTTCTGAAGCTTAATTTTAAGTCAAAACTTACTTTTTTCTCATGAAATTTTCACTGACCGACAAATACGGGAAATTAAAAGAACTGCCCGCTACGGCCATTTCTGGGAACGATATTAGTTCTTCATGTTTGTATGTTTCCTCTTTGGCGATAGCTGCGGCGGGACAATATGCCTGGGTTTCGTTACTGATTGTTGCCTTGGTGCTTTTCATGTTCCGAAAAATTTATGGGGAAGTGGTGGGCGCTTTGCCCATGAATGGCGGCGCATATAATGCTTTGTTGAATACAACAAGTAAGCGAATAGCTTCTTTAGCAGCCTGCCTTACAATTTTGTCATATATGGCAACGGCTGTGATTTCCGGTGGTACGGCCATGTATTACATCCATACTTTGGCCGAAGGATTTCCGGTTTTCATCTCGACCATCGTTTTGCTGTTTTTGTTTATGTTGTTGAATATTGCCGGTATCTCGGAATCGGCAAAAGTGGCGACGGTAATTTTTATTTTTCATTTGATTTCCTTGGTCTTGCTTACCCTTTTTTGTGGTTGGTATTTAATCAATAATGGTTTTGACGAACTGACCAAAAATTTTGGACGCCCCTTATCACATGGAAGTTTATTGGTCGCACTTTTTATCGGTTTTGCGGTTTCTATGTTGGGAACTTCCGGTTTTGAGAGTTCGGCGAATTATGTAGAAGAACAGGCACAAGGTGTTTTTCCCAAAACCCTTAGGAATATGTGGATTGTAGTTAGCGTTTTTAATCCGCTGTTGGCTTTTTTGATCTTAGCTATCGTTCCAATCCCAGAGGTGGCGAACCATGTGAATGCACTGTTATCATATTTGGGTGCTCAAGCCGGTGGACCGTGGCTTATGTGGCTCATTTCTATAGATGCTGCAATTGTGCTGAGTGGTGCGGTTCTTACTTCTTATGTCGGTGTTTCCGGTTTGGTGAAACGGATGACGTTGGATCGCTGTTTACCACAATTTTTGTTGAAAGAGAACAAGAAAGGTGTCAATTATCCCATAATAATTGGTTTTTTTATACTTTGTGGTTCCATTTTGGCGATTACCAGAGGTGATATCGAAGCACTTGCCGGGGTATATTTGATTTCATTTCTCTCCGTAATGCTGTTGTTTGCCGTTGGAAATATTTTACTGAAAATAAATCGCGATAAGTTACCGAGACCCGAAAAAGCTAGTGGACTGGCTTTGTTCATAGGAATTGTGGCCGTGGTTGGTGCCCTAATTGGGAATATCTTGATAGAGCCTGAATATTTTGGTGTGTTTTTGAGCTATTTTATTCCGACGGTGTTGATTGTAATGATGATGTTGTATCGCGTTGTGGTTATTCGTGGAATTTTGGGGCTTCTTAAAAATTATATTGATATTCCATTTGAAAAAAAATTGGATCATTGGTTGAAGCGTAAAATCGTAAAAATCAATTCCCAGAAATTCCTATTTTTCACCCGTGGTGATAATGTGGCCAATTTGAATATGGTATTGAATTATATCAAAGAAAATGAACATACCAACAGAATTTTATTGGTTTCGGTGGTTAAAGATGAAAATGAAGTTTCTAAACGATTAAAAATGGATGTGGAAGTGTTGGACAGAGCTTATCCGAAAATTGATGTCGAATTTATTGTTAAAAAAGGAACGTTTTCCCCAGATTTAATTGAAGAACTGTCCCAAGAATATGATATTCCAAAAAATTTCATGTTTATTGGCGCACCAGGTGAGGGATTTCCTTATCGAATTGAACAAATGGGGGTGAGGGTGATAATTTAGGGATCAGTCTTAAATAGTTTGTTGTAAGTAATTGATCCTACTTCATAATTAATTTCACCCTTCCATTGCAAGTCCATTTTTTTCAAGGTATTTTTCGATGGCTTTATTTGTGCCAAAAACCACCAGTATATCTTCTGCCATAAAAAGGGTTTCTGGTTTTGGTATCCCTATCACTTCTTGTTTATCAGCAGAACGGTCGATGAAGTTTTTGAACTTTTTCTTCCTTAAAATGGTAATAATATTCAGATTGTTCTTTCGCCTAAAATCAGATTCCATAATGGTTTTTCCAATGATTTTTTCGCATACGGGGACTTCCGAAACAGAAGAGTCCATATCGATTTCAAAATTATCAATGGATCCTCGAAGATTAATTTTTTTGGTGAGCCGTTCCGCATATTCTTGCTCCGGGTGAATGATTTGATCTACGCCCATGGCTTCCAGAATAGTGTCCTCTATGGTAGAACTGGATCGGGCAATGACCCTTGCGTTGGTGATTTTTTTAATGATGGCGGTTGCTTTGATGTTCACGCCATTTCGCTCACCAATCGCAACAACAGCCAGATCGGTGTGTTTCAAAGGAATTGAATTGTAGGCGTTTTCATGAGTCGCATCCAAAGCCACCGCGTGGGAAACTTTATCTTTAATCATATCAATTTTTTCCATGTCGCTATCCACGGCGATGACTTCATTATTGGTTTCTGCCAAATATACGGCCATCGCCATTCCAAAATTCCCCAATCCCAAAACAATGATTTTCATAGTCTATTTGTTTATTATTGAACCCTTAGGTAATGATGATATTTTCCTTCGGATAAGTATATTGTGAAGTTTTTCGTTTTTCCAAAATACCGATCAACAAGTTCATAATTCCAATTCTTCCGAAAAACATCAGAAAAACCAGAACATATTTACTGCTCACGCTCAATCCTGCAGTAATTCCCATTGAAAGTCCTACGGTGCTATATGCCGAAAAAGCTTCGAAAACCACAGGAAGCAACGTCAATTTCGGATCGAAGATCAATATCATCAATATGCTCACCCCAATTGAAATCAACGAAATCAACATAATCGCAAATGCTTTCTGAACGGCAAATTTAGGTATCCTTCGCGTTCCAATTTCAATATTTTCCTTTCCTTTGGCCAAAGAAAAAATGTTCATAACGGCTAGGGCAAAGGTAGTGGTTTTAATACCGCCACCAGTTGAACCTGGAGAAGCCCCAATCCACATCAATAAAATAATCACCAAAATTCCGGGTATGGTAACCATCGAAAAATCAACCGTGTTAAACCCTGCCGTTCTCGCGGTAACCGATGAAAATAGCGCCGTGGTGAATTTCCCGAACATCGTATCATGAACCGAAAGAACCGTAGAGTTTTCGCTTACTAAAAAAAATCCCATTCCCGCAACCAGCAAAATCAAAGTGGTATAAACCACAATTTTGGTGTTTATAGTAATCACTCGGGACATAAAAATTTTATTGTTCCTATTGAAGAGATTGATAATGAAATTTTTGGAATAAAGGATGAAATTGGATGCAATTCCGTAGCCCAATCCGCCAAAAACGATCAAAGCCATTAAAACCCATTGCATGGAATAATTGAACTGCAGTCCCGAATCCATCATGTTTTGGCTGGCCAAAGAAAACCCGGCATTGCAATAACCGGAAATCGCATGGAATATCGAAGCAAAAATACGGTCGTCGAATACACCAGCGTTCAGCGAGAAAAAGATTAATAAAGCTCCAATGGTTTCTACTACCAACGAAAAAAGTACAATTTGCATGGAAAGTGCCATAATATTGTTTATTCTGTCGTCGCCAAGAATATCTTTCATATAAAGACTTTCACTAAAAGTAGAGCCGGTTTTGAAAAAATAAGCAAAAAAGGAGGTGAATGTCAACATTCCCAATCCCCCGATTTGGATGAGCACCAAAATGATGGTTTGTCCCAAGGTTGTGAAGCCCGTGGCCGTGTCCACCACAACCAGTCCGGTCACGGCAACTGCGCTGGTGGCGGTGAAAAGTGAATCGACAAAACTTATCCCATCCGTGGTTGCACTTGGCAACATCAATAAAAAGGTCCCGGTAAGCGCGACTAATGCAAAACTAGAAACAAATAACAGGGCGGGATTAAAATAGGTTTCATAAATTTTTCGGACCGCAAACGTAAGCCGGATGAAAAAGTAAATAAACAATCCATATTCAAGTACAAATCTTGACGCCACATAAGATTCCAACAGATCACCATCGAAATTTAGGGACATCAAGAAAAGTTCCAACAAAATTAAAAACAGCAAAAGCCACATATTGACCAGCGAAATCTTTTTAATCTTTTCGTTGGGGCGGGAAGTTCTGTATTGGTAAAAATTAACGATAAAAAGGATGGAAACCAATAAAGGTAGGGCCAAAATCATATAAGACCTATATTCTTCAAAACGATCGAAGCCATAGGTGAGAACCAATAGAAAAATCAAAATAAGGTTAATTAGCCAACTTACAATACTGGATTTCCTGAACTTTCCAACCATTTTTTATCACCTATTTTTTTCCTTTTCCATAAGTTTGAATCATTGGTCTTCACTGGAAAAGAAGAAGCCGAATTTTCGGCAAAGGTAATCTTTTTGACATGTTATTATGGATTTTTCACTTTTCGGAAATAGGCTTGTTTATATCGATACTACAGTAGAAAATGTATCTTTGTCGAAATTTTCAGAATATGCCGAAAAGAGTTGTTCCTTATAAGAAATCAAACCTCGCCAAAAAGAAACAAGTAGAGGCGATGTTCGATACCATTTCCAAAGAATATGACAATTTGAACCGCGTCATTTCCTTCGGAATTGACTTAAAATGGCGCAAAAAGGTTGTAAAAATGATTTTGGAAAAGAATCCGGAAAGTATTTTGGATATTGCCACTGGCACTGGCGATTTGGCCATTAGTTTTGCCAAAGCAGGCGCCCATAAAATTATTGGCCTAGATATTTCCGAGGGCATGTTGGCAGTGGGCCGTAAAAAAATCGTCGAGGCATCTCTTGAAGAAAAGGTGGAGCTTATTCAGGCCGATTCTGAGGAATTACCATTTGAGACCAATAGTTTTGATGCTATTTCTGTTGCTTTTGGAGTTCGCAATTTTGATAATTTGGAAAAAGGCTTAACCGAAATTTATCGGGTTTTGAAACCTGCGGGAATTTTCGTGGTGCTGGAAACTTCGGTTCCCACAAAAACGCCTTTCAAACAAGGTTATAATTTTTATGCCAAGAATATTCTTCCCCTAATTGGGAAATTGTTTTCCAAGGATCGCGAGGCTTATTCCTATTTAAGTGAAAGTGCCGCTGCTTTCCCCTTTGGCGAAGCTTTCAACAATATTTTGAAAAAAATCGGGTTTACCAATGTGGAAGATTATCCGCAGGCATTTGGTGCGGCCACGATTTACAAGGCTTCCAAATAAATATCAGCATCGATTTTTAAAATTATTTTGGAAGAAATGATTTTTCATCCTAAAAATCCTTAATAAATTGTATGAAAAGACTATTGTTGGTTTCTGTTCTTTTTGTTTGCTTTCAAAACCTACATTCCCAAGGGATTTTTGACGGTATTTTCAGTAAGGAGAAAGTGCGTAATTTAGAAAACTTTGATAAAGCGCAATGGTCCTATGGTTATTATTTGGGCTTCAACAGTTATGACTTCAAAACCAATTATATTGCCTTGGAAGGCGAACCTTCAAATGTGGCGGTTGGAAGGAATGTGGGCTTTAATGTTGGTCTCGTTGGAAATATGCGCGTCAACGATTATATAGATCTTCGGTTGGAACCTGGCGTCTTGTTTACGACTCGAAACCTGACTTTCCCCGGATTCGCGACAGAATCGGACGCGCTGCGGGAGGTGAAATCCACTTATGTGCATATTCCTCTTTTGGTGAAATTTTCGACAAAACGCCTCAACAATTTCAAACCTTTTGTTATTGGAGGTGTGTCAACTTCCATTAATCTTTCCAGCAATTTCAATAATCCGGACGATAACAGTAAAGGTCAATTTCGAATGACCCGGAACACCTATTATTACGAAGTTGGTTTTGGTATTGATCTATATTTATATTATTTCAAATTCACGCCGTCCATCCGGGGGGTTTTTGCCATCAACGATGAACTTGTTCGCGATGCTAATCCGCACAGCCCTTGGACCGGAAATATCGATCAAATGTCGTCGCGCGCTATTTTTATCAATTTCACTTTTCAATAAATCTTCTTTTATAACTGGATTTTTAAAAAATTTCCCCGGAAACATTCATTGAAAGGTGTTCCTTTTGAATTTTATCTGTAATTTTGGAAGTGTTTAAATTAATTGGGAAATCATTTTATTTGGAATTATGTGGTTTTTTAATCGGAGGATTTATAGCCCGTTCGATATAAATTTACTTTTGAGTATTTTTTTTGATAACGTGATGGGGATATGGAAAAAAGAATTGAAACTATAATTTTTATATCTTGCAAAGAATAAAATAATTGACGGAAATGAAAACAAAAGAACCTTTATTTGATTATATAAATCCAGAATTAAAATATTCAATTGAAAACGGAGATTGTTTAAATGTTTTGAAAAAATATGATGACGAAAAATTTGATCTTATCATTACTTCACCGCCTTATAACATTGGCAAATCTTATGAAACAAAAACATCGATAGAAGCATATCTTGAAACCCAAGAAGAAATTATCACAGAGTTAATTCGAGTACTGTCTGAAAAAGGAAATATTTGTTGGCAAGTTGGTAATTTTGTAGATAAGGGAGAGGTATTTCCTTTAGATATTTACTACTATCAAATATTTAAAAGACTTGGTTTAAAATTACGTAATCGAATAATCTGGCATTTTGGACACGGCTTGCATGCTTCAAATCGATTTTCTGGCAGATATGAAACAATCCTTTGGTTTTCAAAAAGCGATGATTATATTTTTAATTTAGATGATGTTCGTGTTCCTGCAAAATACCCCGGAAAACGTCATTTCAAAGGGCCTAAAAAAGGTAAACTTTCAGGAAATCCAAAAGGCAAAAATCCTTCTGATATTTGGGAAATAGTTTTAAAAGATTGGGAAAATGAACTTTGGAATATCCCCAATGTTAAATCTAATCATCCAGAAAAAACTGTTCATCCCTGTCAATATCCTATAGAACTTGATGAAAGATGTGTTTTAGCTTTAACTAATGAGAATAGATGGGTTTTAGATCCATTCAATGGTGTTGGTGATTATTCAACGGATGAAATAGTAATCTTCCAAAACCAAATCTGTTCCAATTAATATGCCAAATATCAGTAAAATTAATTTTAAGCGAGAATTAGAAAATCGTTTTGGCGGGTTAAAAAAAATATCCACTAGCCTTTCTTTATTTGATCTTCAAAATGACACAGGTAGAATATATATATACGCTATTCTAAAATCCATTATAGAAATCAATCATTTTATGGATTACGAGATGAGGATTTAAAAAAATTAGAAGGATTTAATTCGTATATTTGTTTTATTTGGGATAATCAAAGCGAACCTCTATTTATTCCTTATTGTGAATTTGAAGAAATTTTTAAAGACCTTCTACCTGCGAGTGATGGACAATATAAAGTGCAAATTTATCATCAATCGGATCAAAATGAATTATACATAGCCAATGCGGGTCGTTTTAATATAGAAAGTTTTTTTGGCTGGGATTATTTTGAATCAAAAATTGATATATCAAAGATTACTCATATACCTGAATTTTCCCATTATCAAATTCAAACACTAATAGGTTCGATTGGTCAAAATAAAGGTTTTGATATATGGATTCCGCCAATTGATAGGAGTAGATTGGATTGGAACTTATCAATACCTTTTGATTGTATTAAAAATCTACCAGATCGCTATGAAAAAGTGAATTCAATTATAAAAGAAATTGATGTTATATGGGTTAAAAAAGGATCAAGTAATTTACAGGCAATGTTTGAAGTCGAGCATTCAACCTCAATTTATTCTGGTCTTCTGCGTTTTAATGATTTACATTTAATAGAACCAAATTTAAACCCAAGATTTAGTATAGTTTCTAATGAAATAAGAAGATCATTATTTCTTCGGCAATTAAATAGACAAACTTTTAAAGCCAGTGGAATGTCTGATATTTGTAATTTTTTAGAATATAGAGATGTTTATGGTTGGTTTAATCGAATTATAAAATAAAAAAAATTATGACAATTTGGATAGTTGTTGAAGTAAAAAGAGGGTTTATTCAAGAGCCCATAATATGTTTCAATAAAACAAAAGCTATGATTGCAAAAATGAATATTTTAAATGAGTTCAACCGAGATTATGATGAAGTTGAAATGTTTAAAAAACAATTGCACTAATACTCATCATTATATTTCTATCAACAAATGACATAACTATATAGTTATAGAGCTTATGGAAAAAAGCGTTTTAATGCCAACGAATGAACAAAAGGCATTTCTTCAAAAGAATGGAGAAGAATCACCCATTTACAGCTATAATCAAACCGATTTTGTTAAAAAGAAAATTGCCGTAGAAGTGCAATTCGGTAAATATTCATTTGTTGCTTACGATTTATTTGTAAAGCATATGCTATTTTATTCTGGAGGCATTATAAATTTAGGAATAGAAATACTACCAACAAAAAATATGCAATCACAAATGTCCAGCGGTGTAGCCTATTATGAAGGAGAAGTCTATAATGTTATGCGTCAAGGGAGAAATAGCCCACCGGTTCCACTTTTGATTCTGGGAATTGAACCATAATTGCAGATGTGTTTGATTTCTATTCGTCGACATTCCTAACAAAAGAACTTGAAAACCACCGAACAATAAACCGAAAAAAATTACGCGTATTTACACACAATATTCATATACAAAAAACATAGTTTTATTTTCAAAAAAAAGCATTATTCACCGAACGAAGTTTCCTTGATCCAATAATAATATGAAGAAAATTTTAGTCGCCAATCGTGGCGAAATAGCTTTAAGAATTATGAAAACCGCCAAAGAAATGGGAATACGAACCGTGGCGGTTTTTTCAACAGCTGACAGGGATGCGCCGCATGTAAAATTTGCAGATGAAGCGGTTTGTATTGGCGAACCTCCTTCCTCTGCATCCTATTTATGTGGCGAAAAAATCATTGGAATTGCGAAAGATTTACAAGCCGATGCCATTCATCCCGGTTATGGATTTTTAAGTGAAAATGCAACTTTTGCGGAAAAAGTGGAAGCCGCCGGAATTACATTTATTGGCCCAAAACCCGAGGCTATCCGCGTGATGGGGAATAAGTTGCAAGCCAAAGAAGCTGTTAAGCATTATGGAATTCCAATGGTTCCAGGAATCGACGAAGCAATCGAAGATATTCAGAAAGCCAAAGCTATTTCCAAAGAAATTGGGTTTCCAATATTGATCAAAGCGGCCGCAGGTGGTGGTGGAAAAGGAATGCGCGTAGTAGAACATGAAAAAGACTTGGAAGATCAGATGAAGCGTGCGATCAGTGAAGCGAAATCGGCTTTTGGAGATGGATCGGTTTTTATTGAAAAATATGTGACTTCGCCCAGACATATCGAGATTCAAATTCTGGCCGATAGTTTTGGAAATACGGTTCATTTATTCGAACGCGAATGCAGCATTCAGCGCCGGCATCAAAAAGTTGTGGAAGAGGCGCCTTCATCGGTTCTCACACCCGAAATTAGGCAAAAAATGGGCGAAGCGGCCGTTCTCGTTGCAAAAGCTTGTGATTACGTCGGTGCGGGCACGGTGGAATTTCTACTGGACGAAAACAAAAATTTCTACTTTTTGGAAATGAACACGCGTTTGCAGGTAGAACATCCTGTAACCGAATTAATTACGGGCTTGGATTTAGTGGAACAACAAATTAAAATTGCTCGGGGCGAAAAACTAGAATTTGTGCAAAAGGATTTAAAAATAAATGGACATGCGTTTGAATTACGCATTTATGCTGAAGATCCCATGAATGATTTTCTGCCAAGTGTGGGAAAACTCGAGAAATATGAAATTCCACTTGGCAAAGGAATTCGGGTGGACAATGGCTTTACGGAAGGAATGGAAGTTCCTATTTATTACGATCCAATGTTGGCAAAGTTGGTCACCTACGGAAAAAATAGACAAGCCGCCGCCCAGTTAATGATTGAAGCGATTGATCAATATCATGTCGAAGGAGTGAAAACCACGTTGCCTTTTGGAAAATTTGTGTTCCAACACGAAGCATTTCGCAGCGGGAATTTCGACACGCATTTTGTAAAAAAATATTATTCCCCGGAAAAGCTGAAAACGGAAATTGAAGAAGAGGCTAAATTGGCCGCAATGATTGCATTAAGAAGGTATTTAAAAGATGATGAACAGGTGAGATTGCCTGAGAATAATGTTTAATGTTTAATGTTTAATGTTTAATGTTTAATGTTTAATGTTTAATGTTTAATGTTTAATGTTTAATGTTTAA
>JBDNFD010000019.1:0-15034 GCA_041689995.1 Flavobacteriaceae bacterium
AGAGTATTTTCAAAAAAATCTCGAGTTTTATTAGAACCAATACAAGAGGGGGCTTACTTTTATGTTTTCAAAATATCACAACGCTTTTATTGACTTTCAAGCCCATAATTCCGTACTTTCGATTTTTATCGGACAACAATATATTTTTTTATAAAACTCAAGAGCCTCCTTCTTGGTAGTGAATTTATTTTCTCCTATTTCAATTAGTTTCTTCATTTTTCAAATTACCGCCAACATTTATATATACGCATATTCCACTTAAGGTCCATCTTCAAATATAAGTCAAATTAAAATATATCCACTGCGAAAAATCCTAAAGCAATAAATTAATTACGCTTATTCACACCGGCGTTATACCTCACTTGCGTTTTTCTTGTTTGAAGTCTTTACGAAATTCACCAATTGATTTGTTCAATCTTCCTGGTATCGCCGTTCACTTTTTGTGTTTTTTCTATTAAAAAAGCCTAATGAAATGTTAAGTGTTTATTTTGTGCTACTTTTAAGGCTTTAATAAAGGTTAAAAACCAAACTTTATGGAGATTGAAATAAGGGAAGCCCAAACGAAAAAAGAACTCAAACAGTTTGTTTTGCTTCCTTTTTCGATATATAAAACCAATGCCAATTGGGTGCCACCGCTGATTCAGGACGAACTGAAAATCTTGGACCCAAACGTGAACCCAGCTTTTGATTATTGTACGTCCAAGTTTTGGATCGCACTCAAAAATGGAAAATGTGTCGGAAGAATCGGTGGCGTGATCAATAAGGATTGCAACCGAAAAACAAATCAGAAAATTGCTCGTTTTACGCGTTTTGAGTGCGAAAATGACCAAAAGGTGGCCGATGCCTTATTGACGACGGCGGAAACTTGGGCCAAAAAGAACGACATGGAAAAGATTCATGGTCCGCTCGGTTTCAACAATTTGGATACCCAAGGCGTTTTGGTGGAAGGTTTTGACCATTTGCAATCCATTGCGTCGATTTACCATTTGCCGTATTATCAGGGATTGATCGAACGGAATGGTTACCAGAAAGAAATCGACTGGGTGGAATATCGGTTGACTGTAGGCGAAAAAGCGGTTAGCAAAGCATCGCGTGGCGCCGCGCTCGTAAAGAGAAGGTATGGTTTGGAGGTGATGCATTTTAAGCAGATGTCTGAGTTGCTTCCTTATACCGATCGCGTTTTTGATATCCTGAGCGATGCGTTCTGTGATTTGCCGTTCGTGACGCCTTTCAACCAAAAAATGAAAGATTTTTATAAAGACAAATACATCCGGTTTTTGAATCCTGCTTTTGTGAAAATGGTGCGGTACAAAGATGAAAAAGAACCCATTGGGTTTGTGATCGGAATGCCGAGTTTGTCGGCCGCTATGAAAAAAGCCAACGGTAAATATTTACCCTTGGGATGGTACCATATCTTACGTGCGCAACAAGCCAAAAAAGGGGACACGATGGATCAGGTGCTTACTGGCGTGTTGAAAGAGCATCAAAATACGGGTGCGGGCGTGGTGTTGATGGCAGAAATTCAAGAAGCAATGATGCAACACGGATTGAAATATATTGAAACCACTGGGATTTTTGAGACCAACAATAATGCGATTTCCAACTGGAAGAATTACGAACACATTCAGCATAAACGAAAACGCTCGTATATCAAAGATTTGGTTTAAGATGTCTTATGCAAAGATTTGTTTTAAGTTGGTTAGCTTTGCGTTTAATGCAAAAAAATAGGCTTTGAAATTTCTAAAAAAACATTGGAGCAGTCTCCTGATTTTGGTGTTTATCATCTTGTTGATTGTTCCGAAAACGCGCTTGCCCATTCAGGTTTTCATTAACCAACAGCTTTCTTTTGATCCTGATATTATCGAATCCGATAACCAATTTGTCGAAGATTATCAATGGCCTTTGCAAACTCTTTCCGGTGAAACGGTGAATTTTTCCAGATCCAAGGGAAATGTAGTGGTGGTGAATTTGTGGGCTACTTGGTGCGCGCCTTGCATTGCCGAGATGCCCGACTTCCAAGCGCTATACACTGATTACGGTGAACGGGTGGATTTCTATTTTGTGAGTTCAGATCGGAAAAAGAACCTCGAGCATTTTATGCTGAAAAACAACTATACATTTCCCGTTTTCTCACCGCTCCGAAATGCGCCAAATGCGTTTGAAGGAAAGGTACTGCCCACAACTTACCTTATTGACAAAGCGGGAAAAATCGTGATCAAGGAAACCGGAACTGCGGAATGGAACAGTAAGTCCATGCGGCAAACTTTGGATCGACTTCTAAACGCGCGTGTTTCTGAAAGCAAAGATAAAGGACGTTTGGATTAGGTTGGCTGTTGCAGAAATCATTAGTTGAAACTAATATTTTAGTTATATTTGAATTCGCTTAAACAATTCAATATGAGATATTTCAGTTTTATGCTGTGCTTTTTCCTGACAACTTCTTTGTTCCCACAGGTTAGTTCGCAGTATGAAATCCCCACCAAACAGCAATTAGATTCATTAAAAACTGAATTGGAAATCATCTTTAAAAAAGATCAAGCATTTAGACGAATATATATTGAAGCCGAAAACATATTGGGAAAAGACTCTTTCGAGATGGAATACTTTTGGGAAGTGGTCGAAGCTCAAGATAAGGTTCTTGAAAAAAGCGTTACAAGCATTATAGACAAATATGGCTGGTTGGGGATTTCACAAGTTGGCAGATTAGCAAACACCGCTGAATGGGGTGTTTTACAACACGGAACTGTGGCTTCTAAAGAAAAATATGCACCATTATTAAAAGCATCTGTATTAAAAAATGAATCACAAGCAACTCATTATGCCCGACTCATCGATAGAATGCTCATAAACTCCAATAGACCACAATTATATGGCACTCAAATTAATTATGATGCTGCTGTTCCGGCTTTTTATGAGATAAAAGATCCCGAATTGATCGATAAAAGAAGAAAAGAACTTGGACTTAATTCGATACAAGAATTTGCAAAATCGAGAAATCTGGAATGGACAATTATAACGAGAATGAGGAAACTGTATTTTTTATTGTAAAGTTGCATTCGACAGTCTGACTAAACTTTGAGCTATAATGAAAACCGTTATTGAAACCACTCAACTTGAATTTGATAAAAGTGATTTTCTAATTGATTTAGTTAAACACGATAATGGATTGCTATATATTGAAATTATTCAATCCATTTTTGATTCGGACGAGAGAAGCAATTCTATAAAAATCAATCCGACAGTTATATCAGACATTATCAAAGTTCTACAAAACTACCGGGCAAAAATTCCAAACGTACCGAACGAAAACACAGTGCATATTACCGACATAGAACAAGAGAAAATACAAAAAAGATATTTGAAAGGTGTCACGATTAAAGATTTGGCGATGCAATTCGAACAGAGTCCTGAATTAATAAAAATGATTTTGAGGAACAAAGGATTTGAAATCGTGAGAAATGAAATGCCTAAACATAGCTATTGGAGAAAAAATACAAAATGGAAAGGCAAACGGAAATAAAATAGGAAAGCGTTCGGCCTGTTCCTCATCCCAAAAGCAAAAACCGTACCCGTGAAAAAGATTACACAAAATTCGATATATTTGAGCGGAAACCGGAGATAATGGTTTCCAGAATAACTTGATTATCCACAACTTAATTTGATGTTAGTGAGCACTTAAAACAAGCGAAATGAAACAATTATTTACACTTTTTATAGTACTGCTAACGGGAACACTATGTTTTGGACAAGACATAAATATCGGAATACGTGATAGTGTGTTTTCCAAAATTTTAAATGAAGAAAGGGAATTATCCATTTATCTTCCGCCAAGCTATCATTCATCACCCAATCAAGAATATCCGGTTCTTTATATCTTGGACGGCGATTATAATTTTCAATATGTAGCTGGACTTTTAGAATTGGAAGGTGGCATAAGTGAACGTATTCCGGAAATGATTTTGGTTGCCATTTCAGGAAAAGGATCGGAAACCTATGGGAAAAACTGTAAACCGAATATTGAAGGTTTAGAGGATAAAGGAAATGCCGATGAGGTTGCCGATTTTATAGCGCAGGAATTAATTCCTTTTATTAATTCAAGATACAAAACCGATGGTTTTGAAATTTTGTCAGGCCATTCCCTGGGCGGAATTTTTGTAATAAACACGGCCTTAAATCACCCAAAATTATTCGACCGTTATATTGCCATTAGTCCGGCATTATGGTGGAGCGAAAACGCCATTAACTAAGTCGCCGAGGAAAAAGTTAGCGCGAAAGATTTTAGAACAAATGTATATGTTTCCCTTGCCAATGAAAGAGGAATGGGAGTGGGCAGCTTTCTTTCGGTTGCCACTTCGAGCATATTAAAAAATGATCTTGTAATTTACGGAATAGTAATTGGCTGTATAATAATCGCTATTATTTGGGGTTTTAAGCGTAAAAAAGTAGTGTTTCCATTAATTCTAATCCTTGTGGGAATAGGCGTTTCTGCTTATTTAATGTTTTATTATTTTCCTCAAAACGACAATTTCAAATTCAAGGGATTTACCACTGAAAATCATAATTCCGTAGGAGAGCCAACTTATCGTTGGGCATTGGAAGATATATTTGAGACTTGGCGCGTAGAAGATAATTATTTCAATTCCGCCAAAGAATTGGAAAATCATTACGAAAACGTAAAATCGACTTATGGCGCTACTTTCAATATACCCGCTACGGTATTGGGCCACACCTATTATATCTTGCAAGACAATCCCGAAGAACTTTCTAAGATCGGAGCAACGCTGAAAGCAAATTATCCAAACGCTTTTGAAAATTTCGCTATTTACAGCGCCGGAAAGATGGCGGAAGAAAAACCAAAGGAAAGTAAAAAACTGATAGGCGAAGTACTAGAAATTAATTCCAAATCATCTGAAAGTTATCATCAACTGGCGAAAATAAATCTGGCCGAAAACAATATAACAGTTGCCGATTCATTAATCAACAAGGCGCTGAAATTGGCTCAAAACCAGAAGGAAAGACAATGGAAAATCAACGAATTACTAGAAACAAAAAATAAAATTAAGAATATGGAATAAGCAGAATTCCGTGTGGGATTTCTGGAAAAACACCATTCAAATTAAACTTTATCGGCAACAATGTGATAGGTTGGATCTTCCAGCACATTTACCTCTATAATTTGATCCGCATTTTTCAACAATATTTGACAATCAGGACTGAGATGGCGTAAATGAACTTTTTTACCCACTTTTAAATAACGCTCCGTGATTTTATTCAATGCTTCAATCGCCGACATATCAACGACTCTACTCTCTTTAAAATCTATAATTATTTCCGCCGGATCGTTGGGAATATCAAACTTTTCATTAAAGGCAGTTACCGAGCCAAAAAATAAGGGGCCATATATTTCATAATGCTTGACTCCTTTTTCGTCAATGGATTTCCGTGCGCGAATACGTTTTGCATTATCCCAAGCAAAAACCAGTGCCGCTATAATAACGCCCACAATCACCGCCAAAGCTAAATTGTGTAGAATAACGGTTACAAGCGTTACCACGACCATCACAAAAATATCCGATTTCGGCATTCTATTAAAGGTTCTCAAACTTGCCCATTCAAAAGTCCCAACCGCGACCATAATCATTAAGCCAGTAAGTGCGGCCATTGGCAAGCGTTCAATCAAACCAGAACCAAACATCACAAAACACAACAATGCCACCGCTGCCACAATGCCGGAAAGTCTTGCCCTTGCACCATTTGAAATATTGATAAGACTTTGTCCCAACATTGCGCTGCCACCCATACCAGAAAAGAAACCCGATAAAATATTGCCAGCACCCTGGGCGACAACTTCCTTATTTCCCCTACCACGGGTTTCGGTGATTTCGTCAATAATGTTCAACGTCAACAAGCTTTCGATCAATCCGACACCGGCCATAATAGCAGCATAAGGAAAAATCAAAGCCAAGGTTTCAAAATTGAAGGGAACACTGGGAATATGGAATGGCGGAAAACCACCTTGAATAGAAGCAATATCGCCAACCGTTTTTGTGTCGATTCCAAAGCCAATAACAATAGCAAAAACCGCCAAAATAGCTATTAAGGAAGCCGGAACTACTTTCGTAAGTTTTGGCAAGCCCCAAATGATGAGCATCGTTAATAGCACCAAACCCAGTAAAATGTACAAGGATTGGCCGGTTAACCAATTACCCGAAGCGTCTTTGAATTGGGCAAGTTGTGACATAAATATGATTATTGCCAACCCATTTACAAAACCAAAGATTACAGGATGCGGAACTAATCGCATCAGCTTTCCCAATTTGAAAGCGCCCGCCAAAACCTGAATAATCCCTGCCAACACAACGGTTGCAAAAATATATTCCGGACCGTGGGAAAGTGATAAAGCAACGATTACAACTGCGACCGCACCGGTAGCTCCAGAAATCATTCCAGGTCTTCCGCCTAAAATAGACGTGATCAATCCCATAACAAACGCGGCATAAAGACCGGTTAATGGCGATAAACCTGCAATTAGGGCAAAAGCAACTGCCTCGGGAATCAAAGCCAAAGCCACCGTCAATCCAGATAAAACCTCTGTTTTATAATTTACCTTTTGTTTGAAATCGAATATGTTTAAATATTTCTTCATACTAATATCGGTGCAAATGGAATCCCATTTGGATTAATTCGTTTTAATAAAATAATGACTATAATTGCTTTAGAAAGAGCGGAATGTGACGAATGCCCGCAGCAAATCAAGGCGGGGTGCCCGGAGGTAGATTGAAATTATATGTGATAATTGTCTTCGTCATTTATGAATTCGCAAAAGTAATATAATTTCCGAATAAAGAAAATGGCTAATAACACACCTAAAGAATGAAGGATAAGCGATTGGTTCAATGACTTTTTCTTATATTTATACGGAATAAAATCGAAAAATTGTACTGATGCACAGAGCAGTTCATATAAAACACCTTACATATTATTTATGAGAAAGATTATTATTTACGCCGCATTAATTACCACAGCATTTTCATTCGCACAAAAAAGAGAAACGAAAAGTTTCACATTTCAAGAATCGAAAATAGAATATGATAGAATCGACTATTCAAAATATACAGTCGCATCATTTTTTATAACGATGTATAATGACGTTGAAGAAAATGAGAAAATGATGAAGAAAGCGATCAGGTGTCTTAAAAGGAAGAGCAACTTATATCACACATTATATTATTTTATAAAAATCCCGAAAGGAATTGAAACTTTGGATAATAAAAATGAACTTTTTTCAGCATTTGTCAATCATCTAAAAGAAGCTGAAGAATTAAAAAAGATAAATCTTTACGTAAATTTTGATTCAGATTATTCGTTGGATTATAAATCTAATCATCAAACAGATTATAAAATTAAACGAGTGACAACTGACATCAAACCTAAGGAAATATGCGAAACTTTAACCATCAGATAAAGAGGTTTTAAAAGTTAGCACAAGTTTATCGTTGTTAATATCCATGGAGTTTTTAATAAATTTGGTAGCTTGGAAATTCAGAAATGATAATTAACAATTTTGGTTTATATTTGAGAAGCGTCTGAAGAATTGGATTTTATACGTCATGGATTCTCAACATGCCGTGTCATAACTTATATGTTTATGCGTTCTTAACAAACTGAAAAACCGACACAAATGAATAAGATGAATTATGGTATAGATGCGCCTAAAGTCATTGGGAGGCTTATTGTTATTGGCGTTTTAATAATTCTTGTATCCATAATTTTTCCGATTATCGAAATTGGGGAAATCAAAATTATTCTGTCTGGATTTATCTGGACTGGCATATCCTTGATTCTGGTGGGGATATTGATGATTCTGTATTCCAAATTCGGCAAATTCAAGCAGCGCGACCGTATCTTGAACCTGATAGAATGGAATGGAAACGAAAAGGTTTTGGACATTGGCACGGGGTCGGGATTATTAATGATTGGAGCTGCCAAAAAACTGATCTCCGGCAAATCAATTGGGATAGATATATTCGATGCAAACGATTTGAGCAAAAATTCCATTGAACGGACAAAGGCGAATGCCAAGCTTGAAAATGTGGGGACAAAAGTAGAAATCCTGAAAATGAATATTCTTAAAACTGACTTTCCCAATGATTATTTTGACGTAATCCTGTCAAATCTGTGTTTGCATAACATTAAAAAATCAGAAGACCGGAAAGCTGCTTGCGCCGAAATCCACAGAATTATCAAGCCAGGGGGAAAAATCATAATTTCCGATTTTATTAAAACTGGGGAATACACAAAAAAACTTAGAAGTCTCGATATGCAAGTCGAGAAAGAAGGCACTTATTTTTTTGACACCTTTCCGCCATTGACAATTGTTAAGGCAAGTAAAACCTGAGCGAAAAATACCAAATTCGCTACAAACTAAGCAAATAAATTCCCGGCCATCGGGGATTTAGGATATTTGGAAAAAAGACGAGATGAAATCAAGATTAATATTATTATCCAATTTATGGGGAATTCAAAGATCGGAGTGGATAAAATATTATGTAGATGTATTGAGCTCCGATTATGATATAAAATATTACGATTCTTGTGAATTGGCAGAAATAGAAACTGGTGTTCAAACTTGCAGCTTACAAATGAAACGAAGTTCCTTTCCTGAGCTTACTGAAAAGGCATCCTTGCCCTAAGGAATTTGCACCCTCTGGATTAATTACATATCTTTCGTAAATAAAAAATACTCATTCAGGGCATACGCAGCGTGAATAAGTTAGTGCTAGGTCTATCTTATTTAGAAAAAGATAACGATGCAAAAAGTGGAAACAAAGACGATTTTTTTATAGGGAAACAGATGAAGCCGGTAGTGAAATCATTTCAATTATGTTCGAAATGATGTCATCTCCAAAAAACAAAAGATGCCTTGTTATCTTCGGAAAACAATTTACGCTTGGCAAATTATAGATGGCTTAAATAATTGTAATTAATTTGGTGCTTTTGGGTTTTCTGAAATGGGGGTGTTTTAGTTTGATTAATATTTGAAAATGAATTTGTGCACATTTGTGGCATGGACGCCATAGAATTTTAAAAATGTGCGTATATCCCATATTTTGTAGCTAATGCAAGAAAAATATCAATAAACAACCAAATTATATTAGTAAATTTGTTTCAAAGAGTGAACTTAAATAAATGAGCAAAATAAGAATTATAAATTTCGGACCGATTCGACAAGGTTTACTTCAAAATGAAGGCTGGATTGATATTACAAAAGTTACAGCCTTTATTGGTAATCAAGGTAGTGGAAAAAGTACGGTCGCAAAATTGATTTCTACTTTTAGTTGGATTGAAAAAGCATTAGTCCGAGGCGATTATGATAAAAATTGGTTCGAGAACAAAAATAGATTAAAAACTAATTTTTTAAAATATCATAGGCTAGACAGCTATTTTGAAGAAGGTAATTTTAATAATACCTTAATAGAATATAAGGGTAATGCATTTCATATAAAATATGAGAATGGACAATTATCAATATCTGAAATTGAAAATCATTACTATTCACTACCACAGATAATGTATGTGCCTGCTGAAAGAAATTTTATCGCATATGTGAAAAGCCCTAACGAACTCAAGTTATCTTCAGATTCATTAAAAGAATTCTTAACTGAATTTGACAATGCTAAAAATGCAATGGAGGGTTTAGTTTCAATTCCAATTAATAACGTTCAACTGGAATATGATGAACAAAACGAAATTCTTATTATAAAGGGAGAAAATTATAAAGTTCAGCTAACCGATGCTTCAAGTGGGTTCCAATCATTAGTTCCAGTTTATTTAGTTTCTAAATATTTATCCGAGTCTGTAAAAGACCAAAGCGATAATAAAGAATCTATGAGTAATGATGAAAAAAAGAGATTTAAAAACGGAGTAGAGCAAATATATTCTAATAACTATCTAACAGAAGAACAAAAAAGAGTTGCAATATCAGTATTATCATCAAAATTCAACAAGACTTCATTTATAAATATTGTTGAAGAACCTGAACAAAATTTATTTCCTACTTCACAATGGGAATTATTGAAAAAACTTGTAGAGTTCAATAATATGAGTAAAAGCAATCAACTTATAATAACGACTCATAGTCCGTATATTATTAATTATATGAGTATTGCTGTGCAAGCAAATTTTCTCAAAGAAAAAATAAATGGTAATGAATCATTGCTTCACAAACTAGAGAAGTTTGTCCCTTTGAAATCTACTATAGCATCTAGTGATTTATCCATTTATCAATTAGACGAAAAAAATGGTACAATTGAAAAACTTAATGATTATCAAGGCATACCTTCTGATAACAATTACTTAAACGATTCTTTAGCAGATGGAAATAGACTTTTTGATTCATTGTTGGAAATCGAACAAGAATTATGAGTTTAGATTTTTTCGATAATAAATGCAAAGAGGCTTCAAGGAAAAATAAAGAGTTCGGTCTTTGCGATAAAGAAAATAACGAAGTTGCTTATAGTGATGATTCAAACCCAGACGATTGGATAGCTATTGTCAAGAACAACGATAAAGAAGTCACTTTTACCCCAATAGACAAATGCTTTAGAATTTATAAGAAAGATACAAAAGATGAAGAAAGTCTTTGTGATGGTATGTTGACCTTTCAAGAAAGTATTTATTTAGTAGAATTGAAAGTAAAGGAAAAAGGAGGATGGTTAATAAAAGCAGCAAGTCAACTTAAAAACACTATTCGACTTATTAAAGAAAATCAACCTATAAATTATAAGTATAAAAAAGCTTTTGCCTGTAATAAAAAGCACCCATCATTCACAACCATAGATAACGAATTAAGTAAAAAGTTTTTCCAAGAAACTGATGGCTTCCGAATTGATGCACAAACAGAAATTGTAATTAAATAGCGCCAAGCACTAGCTGCAACAATCAAAACCAAACCTTTTCGCCTTCCCCAACTCACAAACTCACCTAGTCATCATTCAAAAAAGAGCCTAAAGCTCCCAACCCAACAACTTCCCCCAAAACCCCATCAATCAACGCATTAATTGAAAAAGATTGGAAAATTTATTAATGCTGGAAGCGCGAACGATTACATAAAACGCTTTAAACACACGAAGACTGCGCATTTTAGAATCTAAAACTTATATCCTGTTTGAATACGTCTTTTTTGGCCCCCAATAGTTTCAGGCTTTTAGTGATATCTTGTTCGAAATTTTTTGGTCCGCAGATATAAAAATATTGATTAAAATCCTTTATCCGGTCTTTAAGAAAATCAAAATCTATTCTGCCAGATGCCATATTTCGTTCTTTAGCTGTACTGAGTATATTTATACAGTTCTTGCCCAGCAGCAGTTTTAACTCCGATTGAAATAAGATGTCTTCTTTTAGTTTATTGGCATAGAACAGTGTGTGATCTTTTATTTTATTATCTGGGAATTAACAAGTTTTTTAAAGATGGGCATAAACGGCATTATACCAGTTCCTGCTGCGATGAAAACCCCAGCACCTTTATATTTAAAAGTATTCCAAGGTTCGGTTATTTGCAAGATCGCGCCGTTATCCAATGCTGCCAAACCATTGGTTAAGCTATTTTTGTTCGGGCTTATTTTAATAAATAGTTCCAAAAAAGGGCTGTCTGTCGTATTTGTAATTGTAAATGGAGCCACCTCAAGTTCATATCCGGGTTGGTCAATGCTTAAATCAATTGCTTGTCCAGGCGTGAATGTATATCCCCAAGGTTTCTGTATGTGAAAACGGATTACATTGTGATTGATTTCCTGTTTGTCCAGGATTTTTGCTCTGTAAGGAAAGATAAAACCACTCATAGTATAGTTTATTGTTGGTTATCTATTGGATTACAAAATCGAGGTTTGGTTACAATTTTATAGGACGCAATTATTTACGTTTCATTTTTTCAGAAGTTCAAAATTGAAGGTTATTTGCACTTCATCTGTGACTTTGCTTTGCACAATTTTTGGGATTTTAATATCAAAATCTGAAGCACGTGCGCTAAAGTTTCCCGATAAAATTATTTTACCATTTTTATATTCTAAACTAACAGGAATTTTGGTGAATTGTTTTATTACTCCGTGAAATTCAAGTTGGCCTTCAAGGAATAAATTAGTAGCACCGCTAAGCTTTTCAAAAGAGAAATCGAGCAATTTTCCTTTGAAAGTGGCTTTGGGGAATTCGTCCGATTCAGCATAATTTTCATTGAAGTGTTCCTCCATTGAAGCATTTTTGAATCGGAAAGCATTCACAAGAACGAGCGCAGCTATCTCACCGTTCTCGACATTAATAATCACCGTTACCGAATTGTTTTCTGCTGCCACTTCTTCAAAAGATGGCACGGAGGCTTCAAAATCTAATTCCCCGGTTCTGGTTAAAAATTTATTTTGACCAAAGGAAATAGTGCTTATAAATAAGATGATAAGGAGTGTTTTTTTCATGATTTCTATTCTTCAATTAATCCGTCTTCATTCCATTGAATGGTTATATTTATTAAATTCTGAGGTAATCTGGGGCCTCCGAGTGGCATTAAAAATGCAGGATCATTACTTGAAATACGGCCAATTAAATTCCTGTTCTGTACTGCTTCTGTTACATTTTCATAGCTAACTAACGGCATTGGCGCACCGTTTTGTGGTGGATTAGAATGACAAACTATACAGTTATTGTCTATTATGGGTTTTATATTTTCATGATAAGTCAGCACTTCGGATATTGGCGTTGCATCAATTAAATCATCCTCACTTACAGCGGTGCAACCAATTAAAAGCATCATCAAACCAAATAGTGCTATTTGTAACAAATTGCTTTTCATAATCTTCGTCTTAAAATACCCTGCTTAAATTGAATCCGAAATAAATATCCCCATCAGCCCAATCACCGGAAGCTTGACCTAAAAATCCATTTGTATTCATAGATTGTGCATTGGTAAAGTGCATTTGAAAAACATGACCTCCCGTTTCAAGATCGACACCAACAGATAATGGATTTCTGAATGGTGACGTACTGGCACGGTTTAAGTGAAGACCGTAATCCATATTCACAGACCAACGCTTTCCCAATTTGTAACGCGCTCCCATCCCAATTGCAAACTGAGCGTTGTCTTGTTCGTTAATCGCAACATAATTATCATGAAAATAAGTAGGAGCAACTTCCACAGAAAAATTGGTGTTTATCTTTCGGGAAACTAAAATTTGGGTTGCGTAGGATAAGCGATGTTCAAACTTCAACTTTGGAAGATTGTCTTTATTTAATGCCGTATTAATCATCACCGAATTATACCCAACAATGGTAAATGGAAATCCATTTTTCTGTTGGTTAATCAACCTGTATTTTAAGGAACCTTCATAAATTTTTTGATACGAACTGCGCGAAACACCAATATTCAATCCATCTGAAATTCCATAAACAAAATTTAACCGTGTAACTGCATCGTCGAGGCCAAAAAAACTGTCGAAACCATTTTCAATACTTTCAAATCTGTGGGAAATTACAAGTGTAAGTTCTTTTTTGGCAACTAATTTTGTGGATTCAAAATTTACAATTTTAAGACCTTTAAAGACAGCTGTTGCATCGCCATCAATTACCGAACTGGTGTCAATTTCGGCAAGGAGGTCTTCTTGAGCCAGGGCGCAAACCGGGATCCACAAAATTAGCAGCAAAAATAGTTTCAAAAGAATCAGTTTTTTATGAACCTTTGAGTCTGTGAGTTTTCACCCGAAACGATTTTCAAGAAATAATTTCCTGAGCTCCAATTCGAAATATCTATCGCAACGGTATCTTCTGATCCGAATTCTTGTGAATGGATCTGTTTCCCCGATATATCAAACACGGTTATTTGGCCGGTTTGCATATTTTTTGGTAATACCAAATTTATTGTTGAGGATGCGGGATTTGGGTAAATACTAATTGTTTTCAAATTGTTTTTGTCAACACCCATAACTTCATTAACCGTTATGGTTCCCGACATACTTACCGCTCCGTGAATGCCACAGAAATAGCGGTTGTCGCCCACCACAGTAAAAGTATGGGAATAGGTTTCTCCCATTCCGGTAAGAACCCCGCTTGTGAAAGTTTCCACAGAGTTTCCTGCTTCGTTCTCAACTGTATGCGGTGCATTATCGCCCCAGATCCAGGTTACGGTATCGCCTTCATCGATGGTTAAATCTACACTGGAACCAATGCCCACGTACCAGTCTAAATTATAAGTTGTTTGTGCGTTTGTGGCAAAAAAGCCTAAAAAGGCCAGCAATAATAGTTTTGTTTTCATGGTTATTTATTTAAGTTAATTATACACTGGTCAAGTTTAACTTGTTCTAACAAGTCGTCATATCCTATAAACCGTCCTTTTATGGTGATTTTTGAATTTAACGGTGTTTCTTTTTGAGTGATCTGTTCTGAAAATTGACAAAACACCTTATCATCTATTGTGATTTCGTTTTCGTTGATTTCTGAAACCAGTCCAGAAATTTCTATTGTTTCGTTGCTATACTTATTTTGAGAAACCAAAGGATCATTATTAAATTCTGAATGGATTTGCTGAGCTGTCAATGAAAATTGGGCATTCTCACTTTCAATATCCCGATGTTCTTTATGTAGATAGTTATATCCTACAATAACTATTAGCACTATTACTATTAAAATCCAGTATTTCCTCATTTGTAATTTGTGTAAATACAATCGTTCAGATAGCACATTTGGTTTTCGTCCTGTCTAAAATCTCCTTTATTTGCTAGATTCAAGTCACATATGCAACTTCATCGTTAAACAATAATTTATCTTTTACAAAGATAGGGTTTTCAAATCCAAATCCAAATCTTTTTCTTGGTCTATTATTTAGCTTGTCCTCGACCTCTTTAATACGTTCATTTGTAATCAAAGTAAAGTCCGATCCTTTTGGGAAATACTGCCTAACCAAGCCGTTGAGGTTTTCATTTGAGCCCCTTTCCCAAGAATGATAGGGACGGGCAAAATAATAATCAACATTGAGCGCTTCCGCTATGGATTGGTG
>JBDNFD010000020.1:0-15794 GCA_041689995.1 Flavobacteriaceae bacterium
AACAAAATAGCCCTGAATTTATTGAAAAACGAGAAATCACTTAATATTGGGGTGAAGAGCAGACGAATGAAGGCTGGCTGGGACAATGCATACCTTGTCAAGGTATTAGAACTTATGAAAGTTTAATGCGTTTGCCCTGACTGATCATCTGACTCAGGATCGGTTGTCCGAAAAAAGTTGTACTTTTGCCCATATAATTTTCTCTTTGTGGTTATTGAGCAAAGTTATACAAAAAAATCCTCACATTGTGGGGATTTTTTTATCGGACAGTAATGTTTGCAAATCGTAAATTTCAATCGCCTACTTTGTAATTCGCTTAAATAAGCTTACTTTTAAACGATGAAAAATCGGGAAGAAAGTAGTGGTGAAAATCAAATTAAAAAAGATGACGATTCCAGTAATAACACAAGCAAATATCGTATTTAAGGAAGAAAAACAAGAAAATGTCACGCAATAAGATGCAATTGAATATGATCGTGGATGACGATTATGCGCTGATCGCCATTCATTGTCGAATGGAAGCTTTTCGGCTGGCATTTCTCCTAAATAAACATTTGGGATTGCAACTTGTTCGGGAAAAGAAAGATATTGATTTTAAACATCCCGAATTAATTGCATTATACCCGCTTTATCGGTTTTTCGAGCCACAGAATTGTTTTGAATATTATTTAGTTTCCAATCAATACAAGGGAAATTTTACCCAAACCAATTCTCCCGAAAAACTTTTTCAAGAAGATGTATTTGTTACCTTATATTTGTTGAAAGAGTTCAAAAATGTGGATTTCTTTCTTAAAATACATGATATGGAACCAAAGCATCTTAAAAATATACTTTTAAAACTGAACAAGATCGCCCAAATAATCACCGCTTATACTGTGGAAACTGAGGCGATAAAATCTAAAGAAAACTTAATTTTCAATTAATGCAATACAGAAAAAAAACCAAAATAGTGGCAACTCTTGGGCCTTCCACCGCTTCTAAAGAAATATTGAAGAATATGTTGGAAGCCGGGGTTAACCTTTTCCGTGTGAATTTTTCGCACGCCAGCCATTCCGATGTAAAAGAACGGATCGACACCATTCGCGAATTGAACGAAAAATATGGATTTAATGCTGGTATATTGGCCGATTTGCAAGGCCCAAAACTTCGGGTAGGAACCATGAAAGAGGAAGTAATCGTTTCAAAAGGCGATAAAATCACTTTTGCCACAGGAAAAGAATTTCAAGGCACTGCTGAACGCGTTTATATGAATTATGAAAACTTCCCGAAAGATGTGAAAGTCGGCGAACGCATTTTATTGGACGACGGGAAACTTATTTTTGAAATCCTTTCCACCAACAAAAAAGATGAAGTGGTGACAAAAGTAATCCAAGGTGGTCCACTGCGCTCCAGAAAAGGAGTCAACCTTCCCAAAACAAATATTTCCCTGCCCGCCTTAACTGATAAGGACATAAAAGATGCGATGTTCGCCATCGAACAAAAAGTCGATTGGATCGCCCTTTCTTTCGTGAGGCATGCCAAAGATTTGCAAGAACTGCAGAAAATAATCGCGGAACACAGCGATTATAAAATCCCGATCATTGCCAAAATAGAAAAGCCGGAAGGAGTGAAAAACATTGACAAAATCGTGGCGTATTGTGATGGCTTAATGGTGGCACGCGGCGATTTGGGAGTGGAAATCCCGGCGCATGAAGTTCCATTGATCCAGAAGCAACTGGTGCTGAAAGCAAAAAAAGCACGAATTCCGGTGATTATTGCCACTCAAATGATGGAAACAATGATCACAAGCCTCACCCCAACGCGGGCAGAGGTAAACGACGTGGCCAATTCGGTAATGGATGGCGCCGATGCAGTAATGTTGAGCGGGGAAACCTCTGTGGGAAATTACCCGGTGCAAGTGATCCAGAAAATGGCACAAATTATTAAAAGTGTGGAGAATTCCTCATTGATAAAAGTACCGCACGAACCGCCCAGCGTACGCACGAATCGTTACATCACCAAATCAATTTGTTTCCATGCTGCGGAAATCGCCAACGAAATCGATGCCAAAGCAATTTGCACACTGACGAATAGTGGCTACACCGCATTTCAAATTTCCGCTTGGCGGCCCGAATCACACATTTTGGCGTTTACTTCTAATCACCGAATCTTAACTCAATTGAGTTTGCTTTGGGGCGTAAGTGCTTTGTTTTATGACGAATTTGTCAGCACCGATGAAACTGTTTCGGATATCAATGCAATTGCAAAAGCCAAAAAATACGTGAAAAAAGATGATTTTGTGGTGAATTTATCTGCCATGCCCATTATTAAAAAAGGAATGGTGAACACGTTGCGAATTTCAAAAATTGATTAGCGTGGTTTGTTCTGTTTTATAAGAAGTCAAATTTTATAAAATATTTGAATACTACGTTGATGCCGCTCATTCTCAGGATTTGTTGAGATTTATCTGCGCTATCCGCAAAACCTATGTCATCTGCGTTCCATTTTTTTACCAAAAATACAGACTTTCGCTTTTTCCTTATCTCCACATTATTCTAAACAAGAAATAGCTCATTTGTAAACCATTTCCAATCTCGGATCGCCCGAAATTTCTTCCCTCATAATTTTGTCGATTATTAGAGAAAAATGTCCAAATTCATTCACCAATTTTCCGTAGCATAAAAACACACCTTTTGCATGAATCGGATATTTTTTGGCCACCATGGGAAAATGTACCGTATTGAAAAAATTTCCGTTCACATCATAAAAATTTCCAAAATACATATATTGATTTTGGGACGTTCGGGTTTTTCGAAGCGTGATCAGCTCGCCATAAACCTGAATATTCTTCCCGATGTAATCTGAAAAATCAGTTGCACTTAAAGCAGGTTTCAATGGGTTCTTCAACAATTTAAAATGGGAGTGCAAGGAAAACCCCAACAAATCGAACTGATCATAGATTTCGGTCAAAAGGGAAAAATCGAATTTTGGTAACACAAAATCCTTGTGTTGCGCTTGGAACAGCAAAGCCTGATCTGATTTTGGTTTTGAATTTCCCAATTTGAAAGTAGCTTTCCAGAGTAAATGATGTTTATCCAAACCCGTGAACCGAAATGCGCCAATCCGCAATAAAATAGTCAGTTGTTCCAAAGAAATCGGGACACGGTCAATAAAATCATCCAAGGATTTGAACGCACCAAAAAATTGCCGGTTTTCCAAAATTCGTCGAATGGTTTTCGATTCCAGTTCTTTCAAATAACCAAAACCTAAAAACACTTCTTTTCCCTCGATGACCGTCGGATGATCGCTTTTGTTGATGCATGGCGGACGCACCTTTCCGCCGCATCGTTTCAACTCCCGAATGTAAGTTTCGGGACGGTAAAATCCACCGCCATTATTGAGCACGGCCACCATAAATTCCAACGGGAAATAGCATTTCAAATATAAACTTTGGTAGCTTTCAACGGCATAAGAAGCGGAATGCCCTTTTGGAAAAGCATATCCCGCAAAAGAACTGATTTGATACCATATTTCCTCAATGAGTTTTTCCGAATGGCCTTTTTTCAGACAATTTTCCCAAAACTTTTTTTCGATAGTTTCCATGGCACCTTGAGGAAGCTTTTTCCCGCTCATTCCACGGCGCAGCAAATCAGCTTCCCCCAGCGTTAGTCCGCCAAAAAAATGGGCCACTTTCAGCACATCTTCTTGATAAACCATAATGCCATAAGTTTCGGGCATAATTTCATACAACACGGGATGGATACCTTTATAATTCTGTGGAAATTCTTCGGGTTTGCTCTTTTTAAATCGGTGGCGTTTAATGTATTCATCCTTCATTCCGCTGGAAGAAACCCCAGGGCGAATAATGGAACTCGCCGCGACCAGTCCCAAATAATTGTCGGTTTGCAATTTGGTGAGCAATCCTTTCATGGCGGGCGATTCTACATAAAAAACCCCCATGCAATCACCGGCTTTCAATAAGTCATTGATCTTCGGATCAGTTTTGAATTTTGCCACATCGTCGATATCCGCGATTTTCGCTTCAGGTTGGTTTTTTTTGATAATTTCAATGGCATCCGTTATTTTCGACAAGCCTCTTTGTGACAAAATATCGAATTTGAAAATTCCAACATCTTCCGCAGCGTGCATGTCAATTTGAATAGTAGGGAAACCTTTTGGGGGCAAAAATGTTCCGGCGAAATCATATACCGAGGTGTTGGCGATCATGATCCCACTGGAATGCACACTCAAATAATTGGGCAAACCTTCAATTAAATAGCTGTATTTCAGCACCAATTTCCCCATTTCGTCTATCTTTTCTTTTCTGAAATAACCGGAAGAAAGTTTATCAATTTCAGCTTTTGGCAAACCGAAAACCTTGCCCAGTTCGCGAATTACCGCACGTTTTTGAAAAGTAACATAGGCAGCAATCAAGGCTGTATGTTCATATTTTTTGAAAATATAGGCTGTTATTTCATCGCGGTCTTTCCATGAAAAATCAATATCGAAATCAGGCGGGGAATTGCGCTCCGGATTGATAAATCGTTCGAAATACAAATCGAGTTCGATGGGATCCACATTGGTGATGCCAATAATATAAGCCACAATGGAATTGGCGCCGCTGCCCCTGCCGATGAACGGAAAATTCCTGGATTTTGCGTAACGAACAATATCCAAATTGATGAGAAAATAGGAAACAAAACCCAATCCGATAATCGATTCCAATTCCCTTTCCACCCGTTTTTGGATTTCTTCAGAAGCGTTCAGATAGCGTTTTGACAGATTTTTAAAACACAGGGTTTTTAAGGTTTCAACATCTTCTTCTTTGTTTTTGCCCGCAACCTGCAAATTCTGGTTCGTTCGGTTTTTTCCGAAGTTGAAATTCACAGAACAATTTCTCATCAATCGCTCCGTATTTTTCAAAATATGTGGAAATTCCAAAAATTCATTTTCGAGCAAAGAAGCTGAAATTGGATGATGATTCGGTGATCCTTGTTCGCTTATGGGAAGTTTACTCAAAAGCGTATTGTTGTCTATACAGCGCAAAAGCCGGTGGGCGTTGAAATCCTTTTTCCCACGGAAGGAAAGTGTTTGTAACAGCACCAATTTTTCATGAAAACTTCTATAGGGCGAAAGTTTCAGTTTGCGCAAACTTTCTATGGAAATTCCAATAAATTCATTTTCGGAAAAATCAATTTTTCCCATTTGAATTATCTTTTCAAAAGGATAAATAAAATAACAATCATTCAAAAAAGGAGATTGCGGTTCAAACTTACTTTTTGCGTGGAGCCGCGCCGATAAAAATTCGTTCAGTTGCCGAAATCCATTGTTGTTCTTTGCAATTCCGACATATTGTTGTTCCGCTCCGTTTCTAAAGTCGATTCCCACCGCTGGTTGAATATCAAATTCGTGGGCGATTTTTAAAAAAGGAAGGCAGCCCGAAGTATTGTTGATGTCCGTCAATGCCACTTTAGAAATACCATTTGTTTTTGCCAATTTGCAAAGTGCCGGCATCGAAAAAGTTCCATAACGCATGGAATAATATGTGTGGCAGTTCAAATACATTATTGATTTCTATGGGCCAATACAATGGGCGGTTCACCATTGAAAGGGTTATTCATTCTGCCAATGGTTTTTGCGCCCATTGCCGCGGCTTTCATTAGACTGTGTTCCCCAAAACGGGTTTTTATATGATCGATGGAACGGTATAAATTCAACATTTTTTCGGAATCGTCGAACAAATTGATTTGGTAATTTCCACCTGCCAAATCGGAAAATTTCACCCCGATCAAACGAATCAACAAACGCCGGGAATACAGTTTTTCAAAAAGTTCTTCCACTTTCGGCATCAAAATATGGTCGGCACTGGTATAAGGTATTTTTAATTGTTTGGAACAAGTGTTGAAATCGGAATAGCGGATTTTCACGCTCACGCAAGAAGTCAATTTATTGCCGCGCCGCAATTGATAAGACAAACTTTCGGTCATGGCGTTCAAAGTGGCATGCAATTTTTCCATATCGATGGTGTCGCGACCAAAAGTGCGTTCGGTAGAAATGGATTTGCGTTCGTGGAACAACACAATGGGACGATCATCGAGCCCATTCGCATTTTTCCAAATTGCGCGTCCGTTTTTTCCCAGCACGCTTTCTAGCATTTCCACGGGCATTTCTTGCAGGGTGCGGATTTCCCGTATGCCGAGATGCAACAGCTTTTGAAAGGTTTTGTCGCCAATGCCAGGAATTCGGCTTGCCGGCAAAGGAGCCAAAAAGCTCTTTTCTTCCCCATTTTGGATGAGCAATTGATTATTGGGTTTGGCTTCGCCGGTGGCAATTTTTGAAACCACTTTGTTTTGGGAAAGCCCAAAAGAAATAGGCAAACCACTTTCTTTGATAATAAACTTGCGCAATTCCGTGGCAAATTGATAAGTGCCGAAAAATTTGTCCATTCCGCTGAGATCCGCATAAAATTCATCGATACTTGATTTTTCAAAAGCTGGGACTTTGCTTCTGATTATTTCGGTCACCAAATGGGAATATGTAGTGTAAGTTCCTGCATTTCCTTTAATAATGATGGCTTGGGGACAAAGGTTTCTGGCAATTTTCATCGACATTCCCGAACGAATTCCAAATTTTCGGGTTTCGTAACTACAGGCCGCAACCACTCCACGATCTCCCGTACCTCCCACAAGTATGGGTTTATTTTGTAAACGCTGGTCGAGCAAACGTTCCACGGACACAAAAAAAGTGTCCAAATCTAAATGTACTATTGCACGATTTTTCATATTGTTGTTGGAAAAATTCCTTATTTCGGAAATATTCCAAAAATAGAACTAATTTTAGTTGTGGAAAAGATTTTTAACGAACTTTATTTCATGGGATTTTGGATGAAAATATTCGAGAAAAGATAATTTCTAAAAATCATACTTTTAATTTCCTTTATTTTCTGAAAAAGTTTAATTTCACCGTAACAAAACCATCATTCAGACGTCAAATCATTAAAATCAACCAATTTATTTTGGAAACAATTCTTACTTTAGATCAGCTTACCAAGAAATTTGGCGTCATGACAGCCGTAAAAGATTTGACGTTCACCATTGAAAAAGGAAATGTGTACGGCATTTTGGGCCCAAACGGCAGCGGAAAATCAACCACTTTGGGAATGGTTTTGAACGTGGTGAACGAAACCAGTGGAAATTTTCAATGGTTCAATGGAACAAGCACCGTTCATGAAGCCTTGAAAAAAGTGGGCGCCATCATTGAAAGACCGAATTTCTATCCATACATGACCGCCAAACAAAATTTGGAACTGGTTTGTAAAATCAAACTTGTTCCCCCCTATAAAATCGAAGAAAAACTAGAATTGGTCGGTCTTTTGGATCGAAAAAACAGTAAATTCAGCACGTTTTCTTTGGGAATGAAACAGCGTCTGGCGATTGCTTCCGCTTTGTTGAACGATCCCGAAATCCTAATTCTGGACGAGCCTACCAACGGATTGGACCCGCAAGGAATTCATCAAATCAGGGAAATAATCCGGAAGATCGCGGCCCAAGGAACTACCATTCTGTTGGCTTCCCATCTTTTAGACGAAGTGGAAAAAGTTTGTTCGCACGTGATCATCATTCGAAAAGGCGAAAAATTGTACAGCGGACGTGTGGACGAAATGAACACTAGCCACGGCTTTTTTGAACTGAAATCCGAAAACAGCATACAGTTGATGCAATTTTTGGAAAAGAATCCTTCGTTTCAAAAAATAATAGAAAATGAAAACGGAACGATAAAAGCGATTTTGGCCAAACCGATGAATGCTGCCACGCTGAACCAATTGTTGGCCGAAAACCATATTTTTCTTTCGCACTTGGTGAAACGCCGAGAAAGTCTGGAAGAACAATTTTTGGAACTGACGAAAAATTGAGTGTTCAGTGTTCGGTGAGCAGTGTTCAGTGAGCAGTGTTCAGTGTTCAGTCAGCAATAACTAATAACGAATAACTTAATTAACCGATCCATGCTCCGATTGTTGAACATAGAATTCCAGAAACTGCGCTACAGCCGGTCGGCGAAAGTGTTGAGTATTATTTATTTCATATTGATCACTTTTCTTGCACTTTTTGCATCCATTCAATTCAATTTCGGTGGCGCAAAATTTCAATTGGCGGAAATGGGCATTTTCAACTTTCCATATATTTGGCATTTCAACAGCTATTTTGCGGCTTTACTGAAAATATTTTTGGCGGTCGTCATTGTTTCCATGATGTCCAATGAATATTCCAACCGCACCCTGAAACAAAATTTGATCGACGGTCTCAGCAAAAAGGAATTCATTTTGTCGAAATTTTACACGGTAATTGTTTTTGCCCTAATTTCCACTTTATTCGTCTTTATTGTTTCACTGATTTTGGGATTTATTTTTTCAGATTACACCGAAATTTCCATTATTTTTTCAGATTTGGAATATTTGGTAGGTTATTTTGTGAAACTTCTCGGCTTCTTTTCGTTCTGTTTATTTTTGGGAATGTTGCTGAAACGTTCGGCCTTTGCATTGGGATTTTTGGCCGTTTGGTGGATTTTCGAAGGAATTGCGCATTTATGCCTGCGCTACGTTTTTGAAAACAATGATTATGTTCCTATGATCATGCAATTTTTCCCGTTGGAATCTATGAGCAATCTCGTGAAAGAACCGTTGACCCGCCTCAATATGGTGAAATCAGCAGCCAACCAGTTGGGCGAGGAATTCACCAAAGATTATGGCGTTCATTGGTACCAACTACTGATTGTTTTGATTTGGACTTCCATCTTCATTTATCTTTCTTATTCCCTGTTGAAAAAACGGGATTTGTAAGGGATTTTTCGTCTCCTGCAAGGTTTTCAAAACCTTGTAGGTCTATGCAACATATTTAAACCTATAAGGCTCAAAAAAGACCTCCGCAAGTGAGCGAGCAGGCATTGCAGGATAGTTAGAACAGATAGAAATATGCCCCTACTCCACAACAATAATTTCCTGGCCGCTTTGGCCCGTTGTAGTTTGAACATTGAGAATATGATTCCCTTGGTTCAAATTCATGTTTTCAATGGTAATATCAGAAGTACCGAAATTCTCTGAGTATTCAACATTGCCCTGCAAATCGTAAATAATTACTTGGACCCCGGATGAAATTAAAGGATCGATAGGATCACAAGGAGGTGGTGCAATAATATTGACATGAAGATAGGAGTTGGATGGATTGGGATAAACATTTAATATCAGGTCATCGCAAGGCTCGGGATCGCCCAATCCATGAACATCCACCATTTCCGAACCAAGATACCGGTCGCCACATGAATTGACCGCATAACATAAAACGGTGAACGTCCCAGAACAATTGCCCCAAGCAATATTCACCTGACCAAAGGATTCGAATATATGGTTTGAGCCATAGCCCACGAAATAAGGAAGAACAGCGTTTGGATCGTTGAGGCAGGAATTATTATTATAGGCGATCTTCCATTCATATTGAGCGCCATCCGAAATATCGGGTGCAAAAATGACATCGTAAGAATTCATATATACATCTGTATCAACAGGTGTTCCACCATAACTAGAAAGGCCGGAAGAACTAGACTGGGGAGAGCCAACCCAAATTTCTTTATGTATAGTTTGAAGTGGTGTATGAGCCTCAATATAGCCAATTCCATTGGAAAAAACATCTTTTGGTGCTACCGTTACGGTTGTGTTTGTTGGAGAAGGAAAAGGTAATATCTTGAGATTATTCGTGGAAACCGACCATGTTATATTTGTAGAAAGAGCATCAACCAATGTATAAGTTTCTATACCACATAGAGGATCTGCTCCGCTTATATAGGTATCCGAACAATTATTGCTCCCCACTCCTACAGCATACCAAGCTTGACAAACCTTCAATGCTTCTATAGAGTTGGCACCATATATATCTTTTGCAGCTTGAATGGTTAAAGTTCTTGCAGAATTATAATTTGTAGTTGAAGTAAAATAAACGATTTCAGCCCTAAAGGTTATATTGGCTGCTTTTTCCATTCCGATTCCGGACACTGAATATAAATCACTATTGTCATTTGTTCCGGAGCCTCCTTCTGAAAGCAGGTAAAACCAATGACTTAGAATAGTCGAGTTATTGTGGGGTTCTCCATCCGACCGCCAAAAATCTCCATGATAAGTGTTTGGATTCGGACCTTCAGAGGCAGTGATGCTTTTGGGGTTTTGTAAATTGCGAAGAGAAATATAATTACTACTAGTCCCAATAAATAATTCTTCTCCTATCAACCAGGCATCCTTGTTAGTGCCGCCCAATGTTCAATAACCGCTCCCCAAATATCGCTTAACCCTTCATTTAAAGCGTCTGATTGATCCCATCCTGAACCAGAACCAACATCCGCTTCAAACTGGTTGATTCCGTGACCAAACTCATGGGCACAAACATCTAATGCTACCACTGGAGGCAAAGAAGAGCCATCCCCATATTCCATCACTTGACTGGTTGGATTCCAATAAGCATTATCTCTATTATCTCCATAATGAACATAGCTTAAAATATCTATTCCATCATTATCTATACTATTTCTTCCACGTACATCATGCCAATAATCAAACACTTTTTCTGCTCCCCAATGGGCATCAAGTGCTTGTTGATCCTGAGCAAATCCCGCCCAATTCCCACTTGTCCAATTAGTGTTGGAATTGATGAAATCTACAGCATTGGAAATATTAGTGCTGTTTTGCGAATTCAAGGTTTGTATATTTACCCCATTTCTATTTTCCTTTAACCGAAATCCACCCACATACGAATCGCAGATAATATTTTGGGTTCCGCTGTACATTGTTTGGGCTGTTCCCGGTGTATTTGCATCTAAAATCAATGGTGTATCGCCAATTATTTTGCCCGTCTGGGCATCTACATAAATCCCTTGTTCATTATCGGGATCAAGGGAAGAAATGGTAAATCTCCAAGCCAGTTTTAACACTCCTTTTTCTTCTATGGCATCTTGTGCAATAATCAATTTACCCTTAGGATAATAGGTGGCCTTGGGGTTATTGGTACGCTGTTTTATAAATTGCTCCATACCGCTGTCTTCCCACTTATACTTTACCGCATTTACATACGCCAAGGCTTTTTGAAGGGCATTATCTTCCGTAAGCGAAGGGGAAGTGGAAGATATATTTACTTCTCGATAATTTCCATTAATTGATTCTATAATCCCTTTTTCACCATGTAACAAATATTCCCCACCTTCTACTTTTATGCCCTTATAATACTGCTGGTAACGCTTATGGGCAATCCCATATTTATCCGTAGATTCTTTATACAGCCGGAATTCGTCATTTTGCTGTGCATTTAGAACCTTTTTTAGAAAAGCATTGCCATTGGACATCTTACCATTGGCTTCTTGGCTAAACCGTGCAAAGAAAATTTCACCCCTTTTATCGCGGTGTATTTCAAGGGTATCCGTTTTTTGTGCGGTTACCAACCAGGGCGAAAAAAATATTACAAGCCCAAATAATAGTTTAGTAAAATTCCTCATGATCAAAAGTTTTAGATTATTGTTTGGTGAAATGGTAAAACGCCGCATCTGAAACATTGTTATGGATCACTAAAGTATCATGGTAAATGCTATCTACAACAAAATAATTACTGTAGAAATTCATAAGGTAAGTTTCTCCTACATAATTATTGTGTCCTGAAATCCAATTTATGTTAGTATCTGCTGCAATTGGCCCTCCAGTTGTTTTTATACTGTCTTTATCACTAAAGACAAATTTCCAATAAGCATCCTCCCAATACTGAATATTATTGGCAGCAATACCACCCTTTGTATAGTGCAATTTCCAGTTTCCTTCAATATGTGACCTAATGACAGACAGGGGTTTATCGTAAAGCCGGATATTTTGGGGGTGGTGGCCATCATCTTTGCTACATGACATTAGCACCATAGCAATCATTATAAAAACATGTTTTTTCATAGCTTATAAGTTTTCATTTCTAAAAAATAACAAAAAATAACGTTTTGTTGGGTGTCAATTCAAATTAATTGGTATTTGGGTAGGTTTAACTTTTTAGTCTAATTTCATCGACTATGAAAAATTGCATTTATTAGTTGAATTCAAGAATTTTATTGCATTCTTAGATAAAAAAATCCTATTTTAACAAGAAAATAATATTAACCTATATCGGTATTTTTTTGATTGTTTTTTCAATAAGATCGCCATTTTGTATAACATAAGATAAGGTGGTTTTAAATGTAAAAATAACCGAATTTGAGTTTAAATGCAAGCATTGAATAAATTTTAACATTTTTAAAAAATAAAAAAAAGAGTAAACTTGGCTCACATTTTTAAAATATTTCTTTTTTCCGCCTATGGCCTTTTTGCTTATTTTCGACTGGCCTAGGATATAAGAATATAATTTACTTGATTCAAATTCACATTTTCAATGGGGTCAGTATTCAGTAAAATAAAAAAACATTGCGTCAGCAGAATTGATATGAATCATTAAGGTATCATTATAAATACCATCCACAATAAAACTGTTTGGGATATTGTCCTTATCATAAAAGTTCATAATGTAGGTTTCTCCAGCATAATTATCTTGTCCTGCCTCCCAAAAAATAATCGTATCTGCACTAATAGGTCCATTAATCGTTTTTAATTTGTCGGCATTATTTAACTCAAATTTCCAATAGCAGTCATCATATTGTTGGACATAATTCGTAATAAACCCACCTTTTATATAATGCAACTGCCATTTTCCCTCCATATGGGATTTTATAATGGAAAGTGGTTTGTCGTAAAGTTGAATGTTCGTTTTTCTTCGATCGCTATTATTACTACAACTCGCCACTAGTAATATTGAACCAAAAATGGAAAAGAACAAACGCATCAAATTATTCATAGCCGTGGAATAAATTTAAAATCGGGTTAAAGGTATAAAAACTTAAAAGTAAATCATCCGGAATTTTAAAGTTTTTTTTGCAAAAACGCTAATTTTACCTGACAAATAAGTTTTATTATCGTTTAAAAAAATTATTTTCCTAAAGTTTCCTTCTTGAAAAAATAAACATGGTAAAAACACCTTTCCTATTTCAATAATCATGGTTTTAAAAATTATACTACCTTTAAGTTTTTCAAATCGACCCCTACGTATGAAATGAAAAATTACGCCGCCTTCATTTTATTTCTATTTTTTGTGAATGGAATTTTTGCACAAGAAATCGAATTATATTCCCAGTTCAACGGTCATTATGATTATACGGCCATTGGAAACACTATGAATACGGCAGAAAATAATGGGGGTCCTTGCGTTATTCTAACAAGCTCTTCCGCCAATCTGAATTTAGCTGCGGGACAAAATGTGGTCGCTGCTTATTTGTATTGGGCGGGTTCCGGGCTGGGCGATTTTGATGTTACTTTAAATAGCACAACTATAACTGCGGAACGTACTTTTAGTTTTTCTTTGGATGCCGATCGGCAATTTTTTGCTGCTTTTACCGATGTTACCAACCAAATTATCGCAGAAGGGAATAGCACCTACACTTTGTCCGATTTAGATTTGACAAGCATTATTCCCAGCTATTGCTCTTCAGGAACCAATTTTGCCGGCTGGTCCATTATTATTGTATATGAAGATTTGAGTCTTCCCTTAAATCAACTCAGTATTTACGACGGTTTCCGTGGCGTTTCCATTGACGATAATCTGCTTACTTTCACCTTGGACAATCTAAACGTAATCGACAATCAAGGTGCAAAAATTGGGTTTCTGGCTTGGGAAGGCGATGAAAGTTTGGCCGTCGAAGAAACCTTGCAAATAAATGGAAATATTGTAAGCAATCCGCCGCTAAATCCCGCCGATAATGCTTTCAACAGTACCAATAGTTTTACTGGGGCAGCCGATTTATATAATATGGATATCGATTATTATGAAATTGAAAACAATATTCAAATTGGCGATACTTCCGCAGAAATTACCCTTACTTCCGGAAACGGAATTGTCAGCAGTGATTTTGTGCTGATCAATAATATTGTAACCGTGTTGAACAGTCAGCTTCCAGATGCTACCGCCACACTCGATCTTATTGAAACCCAGTGCAATTCCCGAACAATTCAAGTGGATTTTACCATTGGAAATTTCAATAGCACCGATTTTCTTCCTGCAAATACTCCCATTGCTTTTTATGCCGATGGAAGTTTGGTGGCAACTGCTTTTACACAAAATGATATTCCAATTGACGGAACTGAATCTGGCACAATTTCAATTATCATTCCTACAAGTATTCCAGATGATTTTGAGCTGCAAATTATAGTGGATGACGATGGAACTGGAACGGGAAATGTCACCGAAATTAACGAGGACAACAATTCAGATTCCATTCAAGTCCAACTTCTGAACCCGCAAATTATCGGACCTTTGGAAGATTTGTTCGCGTGTGGCGATATGAACGAAACCGAGATTTTTGACCTCAGCGTGAATGTGCCTTTGGCGATTGGGAACCAAACAAATGTTTCCATCGGATTTTATAGTTCCCAAAATGATGCTGATCTTGATTCGGATGAAATTTCCGATTTTGTGAATTATGAAAATACTTCCAATCCGCAAGAAATATTCATTCGTGTCGAATCTAATGAAGACCCGAATTGTTATGTGACGGATAGTTTTCTCCTAACGGTCATTCAAACGCCCATCGCCCATACGCCGGAATCCATTACAGTTTGCGATGATTACGAAAATGATGGAATGGCTCTTTTCGATTTAGAAGCACTTTCTTCAGAAATTATTGGAAATCAACAAAATACATTACTTAGCTTTTATGAAACGGAAAATGATGCCCTTTCCGGAACAACTCCGATAAGTGATACCGAAAATTACCAAAACACAGAAAATCCGCAGACTATCTATGTCCGTGTTGAAAATAGTTTGTTGGGCAGTTGTTTTTCAATTACTTCCTTCACGTTGACGGTAAAAGCTCTGGATCCGATCGTGGTTTTGTGCGAACTGGAAAAATGTGATGAAGGTTTCGACACGGCAACTTTTGATTTCAACCACATTGCTTCCCAATTATTTCTCGGTGCCAATCAGGAAATTACCGGATATTACATCTCAATTGAAGATGCGGATAATATGAGCAACCCGATTTGGAATATTTCAGAATTTGAAAACACTTCCAATCCGCAAAATATTTATGTGCGGATAGACGATCCTACGGGAGAACTGTGCTACCGACTGGGGGTTTTCGAACTTTCGGTGGGAAATTGTCCACCATTTGTTCCGCAAGGTTATTCCCCAAATCAGGATGGAATAAACGACACTTTTGAAATTATTGGATTGTATGATGTTTTCCCAGATTTTGAACTTGTGATTTTTTCCCGATATGGAAATATTGTGTACCGGGGAAATAATTCCATTCCCGAATGGGACGGAACCAGCAATCACGGAATTGGTGGCCGAGGAAATCAGGTTCCCACCGGCACATATTATTATGTCCTGAACCTGCACGATCCAGATTATGAAGTTATAAAAGGTTGGGTTTATTTGAACCGGTAGATTTCGGGTTCAAAATTCAAGGTTCAAGATTCCTTATTCACTTATTCACTCATTCACCAATTCACTCATTCACTTCTTCCGATCGATCACATAATTCATCATCACGAAAAGCGATAAATGAATGATAGAACACAGATGACACCGATTAAGCAGGTTTTAAATGATCTATATTAGTTTTTAATTCTGTTCAAAATTTAAAACTTTCCTGCAAGGTTTTTAAAACCTTGTAGGTCTTTTAGCAATGATTTTATCAGTTCATTCTACATCTTTGAA
>JBDNFD010000021.1:0-33888 GCA_041689995.1 Flavobacteriaceae bacterium
AGCAATATCTTCGTGTTGTAGCATGTTTTGTACTTTGTGTTTAGTAACTTAAAGATACAATAAAACCAAGGGTTTCCCTTGGTTTTCATGCTATTTATTATCGTTTTAAACCCTCTAAATAATGGGTGCGAAACTTGAGTTCTTTTAATTCTAAATCAAAATCTGATTCATTAAAATTAAATTTTACAGAAATATTGCAGACCTTATCAATATACAAATACAACAATGAATTATTATCTGAAAAAAATAAATCATATGTTAATTCATTATCTTCATTATAACATTCCGAGTCAAATTCACTTGACGGAATATTTTCTCTAATCCTGTTTTTAAAAGAACTTGTTTTATTTAAATTAATTTGATAAAGTCTGCCGTTTAAAATAACATAGTTGTAAATTTTTACAATTTCTATATCTTTTGGATATCGAAACATTGTACTTGTTCATATCCATGTTCTTTTGTAAAATGGATTCACTTATTTATCAGATTTTTCGTGGAAAAAAAAGGTGGATTCAATTGAAAAATTTTAAAAAAAGTTCAGAGGCAAAATCTGTATATAAAAAATTTATTAAAAGAACCTTTGTTTTTTCTTAAAAAAGCCTTAAATTTGTGTCCATTAAAAAAACAATATTTCAATTTTTTTCTTTAGAAATTGATATAAAAAACTTGATTTAAATGAAAAAGATTCTACTAAGCAGTCTTATATATATCTTCCTTTTGAGTTGTTCCTCCCATCAAAAAGTTGTTCAAACGGCTTCTAAAGTACAGCCTGTAAAAACCGAAGATTACAAAGGCTTAAAAAGAAAAGTTGCCATCGCTCGGTTTTCTAACGAAACCCAATATGCCAAAGGAATTTTTTACGACAAAAAGAATGACCGCATTGCCAATCAAGCTTTGGACATCCTTTCAACAAAACTGACGGCAAGCAATAAGTTCATCCTGCTTGAACGTAACGCCTTAGACAAAATCATGAAAGAGTCCAAAATGCAGGGAAAAGGCAGTTTTCAAAATATAGGTGCCGATTACCTGATCGTTGGCTCTGTCACTGAATTTGGACGAAAAAACGTGGGTGATGTCAATGTGTTTTCCCGTAGTAAAACCCAAACTGTACAAGCTGGTGTCAGCCTTCGTTTGATTGATGTTGCTACTGGTCAAATTATCTATTCAGAAGAAGCCAAAGGCCAAGCCAAAACTAAAAACAAAACCGTAATGGGTTTGGGTGAACGCACGGATTATGATGCTACCCTTAGCGACAAAGCCATTTCTGCGGCAATTTCTAAATTGGTGGAAAACGTAATCAATAACCTGATGGAGAGCCCTTGGAAGACCTTTTTCCTTTCCGATGATGAAAACGGAATTATAATCGCCGGCGGTGAAAATCAAGGCATCCATAAAGGTGATGTTTTTGCCGTGGTCAAAAAAGGAAAACGTGTAAAAAACCCTCAAACTGGAATGATGATGAACTTGCCCGGCAAACAAGTTGGAAAAGTAAAAGTGACCTATACCGGGGGCAATGGTCCTAACAATGAGTTTTCGATGGTTAGCTTTACCGAAGGCAAAATCGGAAAAGAAAAATTTGACCAGTATTACATAAAAGAAATCAAACCATGAAAAAAATAGCATTAATTTTGGCGGCCATCACTACTATTTCTTTTAGTGCTTGCACAGGTGTTAAAAGCACCACTTCGGGCATGGAAAACACGGCCTATCTCGCGTTTATTTCCCAAGGGAACAATTATAAGGACGACTTGAAAGTCACGTTGGATGACCAAGAACCTTTTACTGCTGAAACCAATAAGCCTTATACCAATAGACCTAAAGGAACAATCTATAAAATTGAACCCGGGAGGCATAAAATTTCCATAAGCTATCACGGTGAAGTTATTTACCGTAAAGAAATATTTGTATCCACTCAAGAAACAAAAAAAATAAATTTAAAATGAAGAAAATTTTAAGTGTATCCCTGCTGACCCTCATGTTATGCTCTTGTGGCGGACAGAAAGAACTCTATTCATGGGGTAATTATGATAAAACAAGTTATAATTATCTAAAAAATGCTGATGAAGATTCACAGCAAGAATTGATGAAAAATTATCAAGAAATCATCAATGGCCCAAAAAAAGGAAAGAAAAACATTCCGCCAGGGGTGTGCGCCGATTATGGCTATCTTTTGGTCAAACAGGGTAAAGTGGGCAAAGGTAAAGAGATGCTCAAAAAAGAAATTGCACTTTATCCAGAATCAAAAATATTTATAGATCGTATTCTAAAAATGATAGACGAATGAAAAAACCATTTCTTATACTTGCCCTGATTTCCATAGGTTTATTGACAAGCTGCGGACCCAAAATAGCAAAATCCAAAGCATACGAAGGAATGTATAACGAAAAACCATTATCTGTTTTGTTGATGCCACCAATTAATCGCAGCACTAATGTTGAAGCCAAACAATATTTTCATTCTACACTTAGCAAACCTATAGATAATGCGGGTTATTATGTGATCTCTCCTTTTCTATCTATGGCTATTCTAAAAAAAGAAAGTGCTTATAACTCTGAAATGTTTTTGAATTCATCCTTGACCAAATTTCGTAAGATTTTCGGGGCGGATATTGCTGTATTTACTATTATCAATAAATGGGACAAGTCCGCACTGGCTTCTAACGTAAAAGTGGACGTGGATTATATTTTTAAATCTACAAAAACCAATGAAATTCTATATACCCGAAATGCTCACATTACCTACGATACATCTGTTGGCGGTGGGTTGATAGGAATGGCATTAAGTGCTGTCAGCACGGCTATCACAAAATATGTGGACGTGGCAAGGACCTGCAACGAGTATACCTTAAAAGATCTTCCTGCAGGAAAGTATAGTCCAAAATACTTGAAAGATGGTAAAGAGATTGCTGGTAAAAAAGAATTTTCGAAAACCTTTTGAACGGTGGATATTAATAGTTTTAAAAAAATCTATTGAAAGCGGAAAAACCCAATTTTTCCGCTTTTTTACTGGTCAAAATCCATAATTTGATTTTTTATTTTTCTTGTTTCCGATCGCCCGCTGCCGCCAGTTTGCAACTGGTGGCCATCACATCACCATCAATTATCCAATCCCATAAAACCCGCTCGATCTATTTTAAGTCCACTGCTGTCGTCTTGAAAGTTTCTTGCACTGCTGTGTTTCCAGTCTGTGGGTAACCATTCTTTTCGGCTTTCTTGTGGGTTGTTTTCTATGGTTTCGATAGTTTTCTTTGCAGTGTGCTTTTTGAAATCCCGCAAAAGACCCGATGGGTCTTCATTTGCAGAACGAAAAACGAAATGGACATGGCTTGGCATAAAACAATAGGCATACAGTTCCATCCCTTTTTCGGACCTACAGTAATCGATGCTTTTTGTCAGTACTTCAAAATAGGGTTGTCTATTAAAAACGTCAAGCCAATAAACCGTGGCAAAAGAAACAAAATATGCCGCGGCCTTGTCATGGAATTTGTAGTTCCTGCTCATACCGGGAAATTACGAATATTTTTTCAAGAAATTGCATGTTGAGCTGTTTTAGGCTTTGCCTAAGGCACCAGTTGCAAACTGGCGGTAGCGGGGATGTTCCGTACCGTTCACAACATTATAGTAGCCCTTGTGCTGAATCCCAAAAACTAAATCATGGCTTTCGCCAGTCTGTTTGGAACAATATTGGTTGTATTATATCCCTCAAACTCGTTTAGATAATAAGAAATAGTAGTGCCAAAAGCATCGGAAAAATAATCTTTTCCACCGCTACGCAAATAACTTTTCACGCCACCCGGACCTGCCAAATGAGCCGCAGCAAGAATTCCCGATTCGGTGATCTTCACATTATTGAGGGTTTTTCCAGCATAGCGTTTGATTTCCCTTCGCAATATCCATTTGTTCCGGGAAGCATTGGCATAAAAAGCTGCTTCTTGCAACTGGGGCGAATCTAAAAATTCATCGGTGTCATTGATGCCGAGCATTTCCAAAGTTCCTTTGCCAAACTGATATTTTCCCATATATCCAAATTGATTGATGACCCAATACCGGCCTTGCGATTCTTTGAAACCCATCGCTTCCCTAAAACCAATATAGTTTTTGCTCAATTTGGGCGTGTGCACTTTGGACATAGGTTTCATTTTGCTTTTTTTCGGGACAAAATAAAACGTAGGTAAATCAGAAGTGGCGAACGTGTCGGGAATGGCTTTCTTTCGGGAAAATCCGAATAAAAGAAAAGTAACCAAAATGGGCAATATGGAAAATTTTATAATTAGCTTTCGCATGCGCTTACATTTCATTGAGGCTTTTTTTTCGATAAATTCGAACCTCAAAATTTTTGCAAAGATACAACTTTTCTTAAAATGGTAGTTATCAATATATTAAATAAAAGTTAAGGTTTGTTTTTTGTCTTAACCGTAGTATTCATAAGGATTAATCAACCTATATTTTTTGTTTTAAAAGAAATAAAAGTCAGAAAAAATATTTTCCGCTTGTATCTTTACCACCAAAAACCATTCAAAATTTAAAATGGAAGATTTTATAAAAACCACCGAATTGGATTCCAACTACAATGATTTGGAGAAAATGTCCGTTTCTGAATTGTTGCGAAACATGAACGTAGAAGACAAAAGTGTTCCGGAAGCGGTCGAAAAAGTATTGCCACAAATAGAACGATTAGTGGTGCAAATCGTCGAAAAATTGAAAAATGGTGGAAGACTGTTTTATCTTGGTGCTGGGACCAGCGGTCGGTTGGGAATTTTAGATGCCAGCGAATGTCCGCCTACATTTGGCACCCCACCTGAAATGGTCATTGGAATTATTGCTGGCGGTGATCATGCCATTCGAAATGCAGTTGAGTTTGCAGAAGATGACACGCAACAAGCTTGGCAAGATTTAAAGACTTATAATATTTCTCAAAAAGATATCGTCGTGGGATTAGCCGCCTCGGGAACCACGCCCTATGTGGTTTTTGGCTTGAAGAAATGCAATGAACGGGGAATTGATACAGGTTGTGTAACTTGTAATTTTGGAAGTCCTTTGTCGCTTACAGCAAAATTCCCCATTGAAGTGGTTGTAGGTCCCGAATTTGTAACCGGTAGTTCACGAATGAAAGCTGGTACTGCACAAAAACTAGTATTAAACATGATTTCGACCGCAACAATGATTGGTTTGGGAAGGGTAAAAGGGAACAAAATGGTGGATATGCAAATGAGCAATGAAAAATTGATAGCTCGAGGAATAAAAATGCTGAAAGAAACCGCCGGACTTTCTGAAAATATGTCTAAGGAATTATTGAAAAAACATGGTAGCGTCCGGGCGGTACTAAAAACTTTGAATGATGACAAAAAGAACGAATAAGGAACTATTAGCCAAGGGATTAAAATATTTGGCAGGGGCATTGCCATTAATTGCGATTGGCCCCATTGTAATTTTCAGCGCTTTCAATAATCAGGAACATCCTTTGTATATTCCGATCTTGGTTTTTGGGATTATTGCCAGTATTGCGGCAATTTTTCTAATGTTTATCGGAATCAAAACAATGATGAAAGCCTTGTTTGATTAATGGAAAACAGTTATTGTTCATCTTGATTTGCAATTGTTCGGAAAGTCAGATTTATCCTAACTTTGTTAATTTTCTTTGTAGGCGGAAGTCGATGTTGCCAATGTGTTTGAGTGGCGCCTTTCATAACTAATAAACTTCCGTGTTCCAGAATTAGTTCCACTTTTTTTTTGGTGTCTTTGTGCTTGAGGACAAATTTTCGTTCCGCACCAAAACTTAATGACCCGATGGCACCGTCTTGTTTTAAATCGGGTTCGTCATCGCTGTGCCAACCCATTCCCTCGTTTCCGCTGTGATAAAGATTCAGCAAACAAGAATTAAAAGTTTCATCCAATTTCTGCTCAATAATTTTTTTTAACTCCAATAATTCTTTTGTCCACGGCAAAGCCAATTTTGTGGTTTTCGAATAGGTATATTTAAGAGGTTTTTCGCCATACCAAGCTACTTTTCGTTTGGTGATGATTTTTTTTCCAAAAATAATTGCTTCATCGTTTCTCCATTCAATAGCGTTAAGAAGGACTCCCAAATAATAGTCGGCTTCCTTTCCATTCAACAGTTTGTTGTAATATTTTACGGTTCCGTCGTAGGGCAGAAGGTTTCGTTTTGTATCTATTTTTCTAGGAGAAAACTCCATTTCTTCAATTTTAATATTTCTGTCACCAAGTTCAAATTTTTCGGAATATTTCAAAAATAAAAGAACCTCCGGATAAAGGAGGTTCTTTCAAAATTTATAATTTCAATTTAAAAACTTACATCTATGATAAATTCTCCTTCGGTTATATCAATGATCTCTCCGGTGCTATTCTCCACTTGAAAATGAAAGGTTCCCTTTACAACTTCATTTACCACAGATGTGATAATTATTTCACCGGAATCGGGAATGGCGTCATATTCCATTTCTGTGCCAGGTGCGGTTTCAATGGTATAAGTTGCAGAATACATAGCTGGAGGGGCCGTAACAGGATAAATTCCTTCGGAAACATTTTCAGGGAAAATTATACGTATTTCTTCATCCAAATCATTGCTGAAATTAACCTGAATAGTGCCACTTACAAAAACAACGGGAAAAATGGTTGCATCGAAAGGTTCTCCATTAATCAAGGCGGAGGCAGAATCTGGGGAAGCCGTGGTTGAAAAGTTTATATCTTGAAAAATTCCATTGGTCATTTCAATATCAGCGGCCGAACCAAAAAATTCGGTCAAAATCCCAGAAAAATCCCCTGAAACCTTTCCGTTTGCCATATCCAATGATGTTATATTTATGGTTCCGTCAGAAGTGTGGTAAGCCAAACTCTCATCATCTGTGATATCTGGGTCGTAAATTACCAAGGCATCTTCATCGTTCAAAAGACTAAAACTTCCTAATTGCGGATCGAAAATTTGAAAACCTATTTGCCGAATGCCGTTTGTGGCATTAATCTTCAGACCATCAGCATTCAACGAAGCAGTAATTGTTTCACCTACAAGAAGTTCTCCATCAAGTTCCACCTGAAAAATTCCTACCTCTGGTTCAGGGTTTATATCGGTTTGAAGAGGAACATTTTCAAAAGTACCGTTGTTAAAAACTTTGGTTTCTGTGCCGAGGCTTTCATCCTCTGGATCCAAATATCGCGATGCAATAAACTCGAAAGTACCGGAAACTACGTGGTTTTCGATATCATATTTTGAGATTTCTATTTTGGCAATGGTGTCGTTTTCGAATTCATTGAGATATAAGTTGGAATCATCAGCTGGTAAATAAGTAGCAGAACCATCCAAATTACTTGGAAACAAAGAATAATTCCCTATCCCCGCACCAGAAAAAGAAAGTGTTACCGCCTCGCCATCGTTTTTTACACCAGCAATAGTAGTGCGACCCAGAACAGTTATAGCGGTTGAATGATCGGCAACAAATGTTTGTCCATCAATATCGACTTTAAAACTGGCAATGAGTGGTTCCGGTGTTTCTCCAAATTCCCCCTCTAAAGGTTCGTTTTCACAAGAAATCAGAGAAAATATGGCGGCAAAGACCATTATCAATTTAAACAGTGGGTGGTTTTTCATAGTATATTATATTTTTTTGGGGTGAGGCAAACTTAATCAAATTTATTGGAAATTTTTCATATTTCTACAACGAAACAACAGCCCAACGCCTATCACAAAGAACACTACCAAAAATAAAAGGGAATAGCGTATGCTTCCAGTAATTTGCGCCACGAATCCATAACTGAACATTCCAATGACAATTCCAATCTTTTCTGAAACATCATAAAAACTGAAATAAGATGCTGTGTCCTCTGCATTTTCGGGAAGAAGCATGGAGTAAGTTGAGCGGGATAATGCTTGAATTCCCCCCATAACGAGTCCCACGCTCGCGGCGGCGAAATAAAATTGAAATGGCGTGGTAATAAAATAGGCATAAATGCAAATGGCGATCCATATAAAATTAATGAAAATCAAAATAAGGATATTTCCATATTTTGTCGCTGCTTTTGCGGTTATGGTTGCGCCCAAAATAGCGATTAGCTGAATTAATAGAATACTGACGATTAATCCCGTTGTGGGATCCTGCGTGCCCCAATCCAGTTCTTCGATGCCGAAATAAGTGGCGATCAGCATAATAGTTTGTACCGCCATGCTGTAAACGAAAAAAGCAGATAAAAATCGAACGAGTTTTTGGTTGGTTCTTATTTTTTCATAAATCTTTTTCAATTCCCTGAAACCGTTCAAAAGTACCGATCTGACCAAGGGTTGTTTTTTGTTTCCTTTTGGCAAATAATAATAAGTATATTGGCTGAATCCGATCCACCACAACCCAGTTAAAACAAATGATAAACGAGTGGGCAAATCTTCATTTTGAAATCCAAAACTTTTGTGGAGTAAAATCATCGCCAAGCAAACCACCAGAAGAATAACACTTCCGATATAACCGAGGGAATAGCCTTGGGCGCTGACTTTATTTTGTTGTTCGGGGAAAGCAATATCCGGAAGATAGGAATTGTAGAACACCAAACTTCCCCAAAAACCAATCAATGCCATAAAATAACACAACAATCCGAACCATAGAAATTCCAAGCTGAACCAAAATAATCCGATACAAGATAGTGCGCCCAGATAGCAGAAAAATTGCAGGAATATTTTCTTGTTTCCAACATAATCGGCAATCCCGCTCAAGAAAGGACTTAAGATTGAAACAACCAGAAAAGCGATTCCGGTTGTGTAGCTGATCAAGGTATCATTATTGAAATCGAATCCCCAAAAGTGAACGGTGTCACTAAGAATTTTACCCTGATCGTCTTTCGTCAAAGTTAATGCTCCATAAAAAATAGGAAAAATCGCAGAAGATATAACGAGGCTATAAACTGAATTCGCCCAGTCATAAAACGCCCAAGCGTGCAGTAGCTTTTTGTGTCCTTTTGGCAATTGCTTCATGCCCTAAAAATAGAAAAAGCTATACTATAAGGACAACTTTTTTATATTTTTTTTGTGGCAAACTGAAGACTAACATAATTAGCAGAAAAACCAAAAATATTTCAAGAAATCAAGATTATTAAAAAACTGATTTCTAATATTCTAATATTCTAATATTTGCTTTGACCTATTTGAAAGAAGTTACCCCAAATTTCCTCGCTTCGGCTTTGGCATTTTGCACCCAAGATTGCAAATTGTCTATCCTTGTATCATAAGAAGGGTGCGTGCTAAGAAATTCAGGGGGTTGTGCACCTCCAGCTTTGGCCATGCGATACCACAAATTGACGGCCTCTTGCGGATCATAACCAGCAATGGCCATTAATGTTAACCCAATTTTATCGGCTTCGGTTTCATTGCTTCGGCCAAAAGGCAACATTATTCCGAATTGGGTTCCTAAACCATAAGCGGTAGAGAATATTTGTTGATTTTCGGAATTCGCGGTGGCAACAGATAAACCAACTGCGCCCAATTGTTGCAATTCAGCAGCGCTCATTCGCTGTTGTCCGTGATTGGCTAGTGCATGAGCAACTTCGTGACCAAGAATAGCGGCCAACCCAGCTTTACTTTTTGCGATTGGAAGAATGCCCGTATATACGGCTATTTTTCCTCCGGGCATGCACCACGCATTTATTTCATCACTTTGAATCAAGGTATATTCCCACTGGTAATTTTTTAAATAACCCTTATATCCATTGGCGTTCAAGTAGATTTCGGCCGCATGAGCTATATCTTGCCCAACATTGGTGACCATCTGCGCATCATTGGTCCCCCGAATCACATTACTCTCATCCAAAACTTGGTCATATTGTTGAAAAGCCATTGGAAATATCTGCGAATTTGGTACCAGGGCCAAGGTCTTTTTCCCCGTAAACGGATTCACCGCACAGGCAACCGCAAATAAAAATAGTCCGATCGCACCAATTTTTTTGTAGATTTTCATTTTTTTATTTTTTTATTCAAGAGTAAAATTACAATATAGCTGGCTTTCGACACATAAATTTATCACCGTTTTAACAAGATTAAACATTATTTTAAGGCAAAATGGGTGTAATTTTATATTTCTAAATTCGAATAAAAAGCTAGTAGTCATTAGCTTATATTTCAACAAAATTATAATGGAAAATAAAAATAAAAATAAAATGGGAACAGATTGGAAATCAGTATTATCTGATGAACAATACCGGGTTTTGCGTGAAAAAGGCACGGAACACCCGCATACCGGAAAATACAATCAGCATTTCGAAAATGGAAGTTATCATTGTGCTGCTTGTGATGCAAAACTGTTTGAAAGTGACACGAAATTCAAAAGTAATTGTGGTTGGCCCAGTTTTGATGAAGCCATTGAAGGTTCCGTTGAATATAAGAAAGACGCCAGTTTTGGAATGATTCGAACCGAGGTGGTTTGCGCCAATTGTGGTGGGCATTTGGGCCATGTTTTTAACGATGGTCCCAGCGATACCGGAGAACGGTTTTGTGTAAATTCAGTGAGTATTCATTTTGAAAAATCCTAAAAAAAAGCGATGAAAAAATTATTTTTTGGCCTATGTGGCACGTTATTATTGATGGCCTGTGAAGGCAGTACTGGGCCGGCAGGACCTACCGGACCGCAAGGCCCTTATATTGTAGGAAGCGTTTTTGAAATTGCCGATGTGGATTTCAATCCCGGGAATGAATATTCATTTTTGGGTTATTTCTCCGATTATGTGCCAGCAAATGTTGAAATATATTCATCCGATGTGGTTTTGATCTATCTGAATGAAGGCTTGGTGAATGGAAATGACATTTGGAGTTTGATGCCCCAAACGTTTTATCTTGCAGGAGGAGGAACTTTTCAGTACAATTATAATCAATCGGTGAACGATTTTGAAATTTATTTGCAAGGCAATGTGAATTTAGATGCGCTTCCCGCGAGTTATACCCAAAATCAAATTTTTAGAATTGCAATTCTTCCCGCTGATTTTGCAACTGGGGGTAAGGTGAATATTGAAAATTACGATTCGGTAATTTCTGCTTTAAAAACTCAAAATCCAGATTTTAAGATTTTTCAGTTGAAAAAGTAGGTTCAAATTTATAAAGAAGAAAAGCACATTTCAAATTGCTGAAATGTGCTTTTTTATTGCTATTAACTAAATTAGAAAATGATTATCTTCTGATTAATTTTCTCGTCTGAAAAGTATTTTGATTGGAAACTTTGATCAAATAAACCCCCGATTTGAGTCCACCGATATTCATTTGTATTTCAGGATCCGTGGTGTTTTTTTCGTAGATTTTTTTACCCGACAAATCAAATATACTAATTGTTGTCTTTCCGTTTGGAATAAACTGAAAGTTCAAAACATTTGTTGAAACCGGGTTCGGATAAATCTCAAAAGTTTTCTTTACTTGTGTATTTATTCCCCAATTTTCATCCCAAATCATGTTCACATATTCCGGATGATCAATGAACGGATTCGCATTTCCTTGATAATTGTAAGCATCGTTGTTACGATCGATTTCTCTTTGTGAAACCGGGTCGTTGGCGTTCCAAGTGAGCAACATATCAACCACCCAATCTTCAAAAACCTGATCAGAAGAACCATCTAATGTCGGCATGCTGCCATCATTCGCATTTTCCCAAGAACCAATGATATCTTCATATCGCGTGGCCATATAAAAATAAACGCGGGCAATATCCCCTTTAAATTCATCGATCGGTTCGAAAACGGTTCCATTATATCCCGGAAAGGTGTTATTTCCCCTTTTTGAACCATTTTCAGAAGTATAATTTGCGGTTCCCACTTCGCCAAAAGGAAGATGCCCGCGCACGCCGTTCACATAACCATCCGTGGGATAAATATGATGCATATCCGTAACCATTGGCGCATTTTCGTTAAACCAGCTTTTGGGTATTAAATGCTCACGATTATAACAGTCCGATTCTTCGGAATAATTCCCGCATTGCTCCGTAACAAAGGTGAATTCATACGGATCGTTCCCATTGGGGTTCTCTGAATAAATATCGAGGACAGTTCCGTCATTTTCATAATATTGATCGTCATCGGAAGTTTGAAAAATGGTCCAAAGCGCTTCATAACTCTGCGGATTATGCCCGTTACTGACAATATCATGAAGCTTGGTTTTTAAAGTATATCCGGTCAAACCTTCGGCAGAATCATAATAATTTGAAGGAATTTGTGCGTATGACATTAATCCGCCCAAAAGAAACAGTGCAAGTATTTTTATTTTCATTTATTAAATCTTTTGTTTGAATAAAGTGATCCAATAATATACAGATCAATTATTTATACATTTATAGAATTATATTTTCTTTTCCAAAAGCGCCATATAAAACCCATCATAACCACTTTCGTGAGAAAGGATGGTTTTATCCTTCACAAAAATCCAGTCTTTAGAATTTTCTTCGTTTAAAAAGTTGAGTACTTGTTTCTTGTTTTCCGAAGGAAGAATAGAACAAGTGGCATAAACCATTTTTCCACCCGGTTTCACCATTTTAGAATAGCGGTCCAATATTTCGGCTTGTGTGTTTCGCAATTTTTCCAAAAACTCTGGCTGCAATTTCCATTTTGCATCGGGATTTCGGCTCAAAACGCCCAATCCGCTGCAAGGAGAGTCGATTAAAAGCCGGTCGGCCGTTTCATATAATTTCTTGATGATTTTTGTGGAAGTGATCAAACGCGGTTCAATATTATAAGCTCCCGCGCGACGCGCCCTTCGTTTAAGTTCTTTCAATTTATTTTCATAAATATCCATCGCGATCACTTGCCCTTGATTTTCCATTAATGCGGACAAATGAAGGCTTTTTCCGCCCGCACCGGCGCAAGCATCGATGACGCGCATTCCGGGTTTTACTTCTAAAAATTCCGAAACCAATTGGGAAGAGGCGTCTTGTACTTCAAAAAAACCTTTTTTGAAAACATCAGTGCCAAAAACATTGGCCCGTTCTTCCAGTTCTAAGGCGTCCTTGTATTTTTTTATGGAAGTTGTTGCTATTCCTTCATTGGAGAGTTCATTCCGCAATTCCGATTTTGTGGTTTTTAAGGTATTTGTGCGCAAAACAACCGGCGCTTGCTTGTTCAAAGCGTGAATTTCCGCGTCCCATTTTTCACCCAATTCTTTTTCCCCCAACTCGTCCAACCAATCTGGAATGGATTCCCGAAATTTTCTGATTTTGCTCAGTTCATCGAAACGTCCTTTTATTCGTCGGGTAGGGGTGGGTTCAATTTGTTTCCAATCTGGAAGTTCAATTCCGCGAAGCGTGGCCCAAACAGCAAATACTCGAAATAAATTCTCTCTGGAAAAAGGTTCTTTTACTTTGGCAATTTCCGTATAAAGCCGTTTCCACCGAACAATTTCATAAGTGGTTTCAGCAATAAAAGCACGGTCGCGTGCGCCCCAACGTTTGTCGCGTTTTAAAGCTTTACCAATTTCTTTATCGGCATATTTTCCTTCGTTGAAAATTGCTTTTAAAGCATCGATCACGGCAAATACAAGATTTCTGTGTAAGCGCATTTTTTTTCTTTAGCGCGCAAAGATAAGGTATTAAACCCGAAAAGTTTATCTTTGGATTTTAATTTCAGCTATGCGTTTCTTCTGGTTGTGTTTGCTCGTTTGCCTATTTTTTGGATGTAAAAGCCCTCAAAAAAAACTTGTGGAAAATAATACTTTTTCAAGCCTAAAAATCATTCCTGTTTTGGAAGATTCCATTAGTGTTCGCGCGTTGGAATTGAAAGATGATTTTTTGTTTTACGCCGGGAGTAATGGAAAATATGGATATATCAGTCTAAAAGATTTTAATGAAAAATATCAGTTTCAAATTCCAGGTGATCCATTTCCTGAATTTCGTGCCACCGGAATAACAGAAAATACTGATTTCATTTTATCCGTGGGAAATCCGGCTTTGCTTTATGAAGTGAATATTTCGGGCGAACAGAGTTTAAAGTATAGTGAGAACGACGAAAAGGTGTTTTATGATTCCATGAAATTTTGGAACGCGAAAGAGGGAATTGCGATGGGCGATCCCACAGATAATTGCATGTCCATCATTATTACCCGAAATGGTGGGGAAACATGGCGAAAAATCCCTTGTTCCGTTTTGCCGAAAACCGCTCCCGATGAAGCCGCTTTTGCTGCCAGCAATTCCAATATTGACATAATTGGAAATAAAACTTGGTTGATTTCGGGAGGCGTAAAATCCCGGGTTTATTTTTCTGCGGATAAAGGAAAAACGTGGGAAGTTTTCAATACACCTTTAATTCAAGGAAAATCGACCACCGGCGGTTATTCCATAGATTTTTACAATGACAGAATCGGTGTGATTTTTGGCGGTGATTATACGGCAATGGATGAAAACCAAGCCAACAAGGCAATTACTTATGATGGCGGAAAAACCTGGAAACTTTTGGCCGTTGGTGAAATTCCCGGCTATAAAAGTTGTGTGCAATTTGTTCCAAATAGTGGAGGGAAAGAATTAGTGGCCGTGGGTCCTACCGGAATAGCTTATTCTTCCGATATGGGAAAGACTTGGAAAGAAATATCGGATGAAGGTTTTTATAGCCTGCGTTTTTTCAATGGTTCCACTGCGTACGCCGCCGGAAAAAATAGAATATGTAAATTGCTTTTCGAAAAATAAAAAATCTGCGACATGGTTGCGCAATTTCGTATTTTTGCATAAAATATTTATTTTATGGAGAAACTCATAGCCCCTTCAATTTTGGCCGCAGATTTCGCCAATCTTCAACGCGACATAGAATTGATAAACGAAAGCGAGGCCGATTGGTTCCATATTGATATTATGGATGGCGTGTTCGTTCCGAATATTTCTTTTGGAATGCCCGTTTTGCAAGCCATAAACAAATATGCCGGCAAAGTAATCGATGTTCATTTAATGATAGTTGAACCAGATCGTTACATCCAAACTTTTGCCGATTTGGGAACCGATATTCTAACAGTTCATTATGAATCTTGCACCCATTTGCACAGAACATTACAAGCAATTAAATCGGCTGGAATGCGCACCGGCGTTGCTTTAAATCCGCACACTAATGTTAGTTTATTGGAAGATGTGATCAATAACATAGATTTGGTGTTGATAATGAGTGTGAATCCAGGTTTCGGCGGACAAAGTTTTATCGAAAACACCTACAAAAAAATTCGTCAATTGAAAGAAATTATCTTGGATAATGAAGCACTGACACAAATTGAAATTGACGGTGGAGTAACCGATGAAAACGCGAAACAATTGGTGGATGCTGGCGCCGATATTCTGGTTGCCGGAAGTTTTATCTTCAAATCCTCCAATCCGTTGGAAACCATAAAAGAACTTAGAGAAATTGCCAACTCCTAAATCCAAAGAAATTAAAGATGTTTTAATAATAGGAGCGGGCCCTATTGGAATTGCTTGTGCTCTTGAAGCAAAAAAAAGGGGACTTTCTTATTTGGTAGTGGAAAAAGGACCATTGGTCAATTCCCTGTACCATTATCCAACCAATATGCAGTTTTTTTCCTCTTCGGAAAAATTAGAGATCGATGGAATTCCCTTCATTAGCAAAAATCATAAGCCCACAAAGTCCGAGGCTTTGGAATATTATAGAAGAATTGCTTTTTCCAATAAATTGAATATTCAATTGTTCGAAAAGGTAGAAAAGGTAGAAAAGGAAAATTCCAAATATAGAATTATTACTTCCAAAGAAACCTATTGGACGCGGAATATTGTGGTAGCCACAGGATTTTACGATCTCCCAAACCTTATGAAAGTTCCGGGCGAAAATCTTTCCAAAGTATTTCATTATTATAAAGACCCACATTTTTTTTCTGGACAAAAAACCATTGTCGTTGGCGCCAGTAATTCTGCCGTGGATGCCGCGCTGGAAATTTATAGAAAAGGCGGGGAAGTGACCATGGTGGTTCGTGGCGAAAATATTGGCGATCGCGTGAAATATTGGGTAAAACCAGATATTGAAAACCGAATTGCGGAAGGTTCCATTAAAGCATATTTTCAGTCTGAAATAAGTGAAATTTGGGAAAATGAAGTTGAAATTATTCAGAAAGGAAAAAAGAAAATCTTGAAAAATGATTTCGTCCTAGCTTTAACCGGTTATCGACCCAATTTTAAATTCCTAAAAAATATAGGAGTAGAATTTTCCGAAGACGAACGTAAAATCCCGAAATATAATCCTGAAACCATGGAAAGCAATCAGGAAAATATTTATTTGGCCGGGGTAATCTGTGGCGGATTGGAAACCCATAAATGGTTTATTGAAAATTCTTTGATCCATGCGAAAATGATCATGGAAAATTTAGCGGAAAGGAAGAATTAGATCGGTGGAATTCCGAGGTTATATTCCGTTCCAAAAACTAAAATTCCCTTAAGATTATTTGGGGATATTTTGATAGATTTGCGATTGTGAATTGGAACCAAGCACTTAAAGCCTATCAAGATTACCTTCGCTTAGAACGCGGTTTGGCGGGGAATTCCATTGAGAACTACACCTATGATGTCTTAAAACTCATCAGGTTTTTGGAGGAATATGAACTAGCGGTTTCCCCAATTTCCATTTCAGAAGAAATCGTACAACAATTTATTTATGAAATTTCAAAAGTGGTCAATGTGCGCTCGCAATCACGTATTATTTCTGGTCTGCGAAGTTTTTTTGAATACTTGATTTTTGAAAAATATCGGGAAACAAATCCGATGCAATTAATAGAAGCCCCGAAAATAGGCAGAAAATTGCCAGATACCCTTTCCGTAGGGGAAATCGATTTGTTGATTTCCGCCATCGACTTGAGCAAACCTCAGGGCGAACGAAACCGGGCAATGTTGGAAACCCTTTATGGCTGCGGATTACGGGTTACGGAATTGACCAATTTACTAATATCAGATTTGTTTTTTAAAGAAGGGTTCATAAAAGTTACCGGAAAAGGAAATAAAGAACGCTTTGTGCCAATAGCCGAAAACACGCAAAAGTTTATTAATCTATACAAAAACACGATCCGCGTTCATTTGGAAATAAAAAAGGAATTTAAAGACACCCTATTTATAAACCGCAGAGGAAAACAATTGACGCGCGCAATGATTTTCACCATCGTAAAAAGATTGGCCGAAACCGCAGGGATTCAGAAAAATATAAGTCCGCATACTTTTCGTCATTCCTACGCAACACATTTGCTGGAGAATGGCGCTAATTTAAGAGCTATTCAACAAATGTTGGGACATGAAAGTATCACCACCACTGAGATTTATATGCATTTAGATCGGTCACATTTACGTGATGTAATCGAGAAATTCCATCCTCGAAACCCTTTTCAATAAGCTCGGAACATAAAATCCAGAAATTTAATTAAATTCGTTTTCGATTTTATAAAAATGATAATAGAGCAAACAGAACGGGAGATTTGGGTGGAAAAAGCCTTGGCAGAAATAGCGAACAAAACCTTGGCGTTTTCCCCACGTGAAAAATTGAGCACAAAAATTCGTTACTTGGAGAAGGTTTTGGAAAAAATCCCGACGATGGAATTATCTGATGAGGATTGGGAAGAATTCACGAATAAGTCAGATAAAGTTTTGGCAAAACTTCCGCAAAAAGTGGATGGGCAAACTTTAATTTGTCGCGATTATTTGAAGGCGCTCAGTGATTTCAGGAATTATGTTCGACAGAATTTCAAGTTGGTTCCCAGAGGATTTTATCTTCGGATTTTTCTGGTTTTGGGAATCATTTTAGGTTTGGTTTTTGGGGCACTTTCGGGGCAAATTGCCATTGGGGCACTTTTGGGTATTGGCCTCGGGTTGATCATTGGAAGTTTTCTTGATAAGAAAAGCACAAGCCAGAACAAAGTTCTATGACAGTTTTTTGAATAAATTTTAATTATAAAAATGATGATCAATGAAAAAATACTATCTTTAAACGCGAAAGAATGTTGGAATGGATAATTAGCGAGCGGATTTTTTGACCGAATATCATGAGCTATAAAAACACCTTTATTAAAGTTGCAGAAGACTGCCCAGTTGCAATAAGTGAAATTCCCCTGCCTTCGAATGGGAAAATCCCTGTGCATGTTTATCAGTATGAACTTCTGTCCAAATATCCGTATAAACTCACGCACGAAGAGCTCCTTTTCGAAATTTATTTAAAGCAGAATAATCTGCCAGAAGACATTTCTGATGCCATGGCCGATGCGATCCGGGAAAAACTTTTTTCAAAAGGACATCCCTGCATGCGAGCTTCAGCACTGGCAAAACGTTATGGTTTCGGTGCGCATTACGATGAAGAAGGAAAAATAGCCTTGTTTTCGATGGAATCGCAAGATTATCAAGCTTTCCTTAATAATCATTCGGTCACAAAGGTCGCTGCCATGAAAAGAAAACGCTGAAAATGGTTTTATTTTAATCCATTGAAAACCCACCGATTTTTGTTCTCGCTTATTTCATAAATTAAGTTAATACTTGTACCTTCGCAGGGCAGAAAATATATGGTTAAAGAAACAAAATATACCGAAGAAAACATTCGTTCGCTGGACTGGAAGGAGCATATTCGAATGCGCCCCGGCATGTATATCGGAAAGTTGGGCGATGGTTCAAGTGCAGATGACGGGATATATATTTTGTTGAAAGAGGTCATCGATAATTCCATCGATGAATTTGTGATGGGATCCGGTAAAACCATTGATATTTCCGTCCAAGGAACCAAAGTTATCGTTCGGGATTATGGACGGGGAATTCCCTTGGGAAAGGTGATAGATGTAGTTTCAAAAATGAACACCGGTGGAAAATACGACACCAAAGCTTTTAAAAAATCGGTAGGTCTTAATGGCGTCGGAACCAAAGCCGTAAACGCACTTTCTGAATATTTTCGGGTAGAATCCACACGTGACGATAAATCAGCTTCCGCGGAATTTTCCCAAGGAAACTTGGTAGATGAGGAACTTTTGGAAGAAACTTCACGACGAAGAGGCACGAAAGTTTCTTTTGTACCAGACCAGCAGATTTTTAAAAAATATAAATATGTTTCTGAGTACATCGAAAAAATGCTTAAAAATTATGTTTATCTCAATCGGGGATTGACCATAGTTTTCAACGGGGAAAAATTTTATTCAGAAAACGGACTAAAAGATCTTTTGGCAGATAGCATTCGGGAAGAAGATCGGTTATTTCCCATTGTTCATTTGCGCGGAAACGATATTGAAGTGGCCTTGACCTACCACAAATCGCAATACAGCGAAGAATATAATTCCTTTGTAAATGGGCAGCACACAACCCAGGGCGGAACACACCAAAATGCGTTCAGGGAAGCAATAGTGAAAACGATCCGTGAGTTTTTCGGAAAAAATTACGACTCCAGCGATATTCGAAAATCCATTGTTTCTGCTATTAGTATCAAAGTTATGGAGCCGGTTTTTGAAAGTCAAACCAAAACCAAATTGGGCTCAGCTGATATGGGTGGAAAATTGCCCACCGTGCGAACGTATATTTTGGATTTTATCAAGCGGGAATTGGATAACTATTTGCACAAAAATCCCGAAACTGCCGACAAGTTGCAACGAAAAATATTAATGGCGGAACGCGAACGCAAAGATTTGTCCGGCATTCGAAAGTTAGCAAGGGACCGTGCAAAAAAAGCAAGTGTGCACAATAAAAAATTACGTGATTGTAGAATACATCTGGGCGATGTGAAAATGGAACGCAATTTGGAAAGCACCCTATTCATAACGGAAGGTGATTCCGCAAGCGGAAGTATCACAAAATCTCGGGACGTCAATACCCAAGCCGTTTTCAGTCTGAAAGGAAAACCCTTGAACAGCTATGGATTGAGCAAAAAAATCGTTTATGAAAATGAAGAATTCAACCTTCTGCAAGCAGCATTGAACATTGAGGACTCTATAGAAGATTTGCGCTATAACAATATCGTAATCGCCACAGATGCCGACGTGGATGGCATGCATATTCGATTGCTGATCATCACTTTCTTTTTGCAGTTTTTCCCCGAACTCATCAAGGATGGACATTTATATATTTTGCAAACGCCCTTATTCCGGGTGCGCAATAAAAAAGAAACCATTTATTGTTATTCCGAACAGGAAAAACGTTATGCGATAGAAAAGCTTTCTGGAAAGAATGAAATCACGCGGTTCAAAGGACTGGGCGAAATCTCTCCAGATGAATTCAAATATTTTATTGGAAGTGATATCCGATTGGATCCTGTGATGCTGGATAAAGAAATGGTCATTGAACAATTACTTGAATTTTATATGGGAAAAAATACCCCCGACCGACAAGAATTCATTATTGATAATTTAAAAGTAGAATTGGATTTAATTGTAGAAAACTAATGAGACTGACCAATAGAAGGTATAAGGAGACCGTGCAGAACTTATTTTTATTTGCCATGCTGGTCATTTTGTTTTGCCTGCTTTTGAAAGTGATGCATCGAATCGGAGCAAACCAATTTTACCTGGTTTCCGGTATGGCGGTTATTTTTGTGCTTTATATATTTTTTTGCGCTGCTTATTTTGAATATGATAGTTTTGGCGATACCCTTCAGTTCAGGAGCAAGAGGTTTATTAAAAAGTTCACCAACAATCGCAGAAGAAAACTGGAAATTAAAAAAAGTGAACTAAAAAAATATCAAGTTAAAGATTATTTGGTATATAAATTTTTGGTATTGCACATTTTAGATCCAGAAACAAATGAAACAGAAAAAGTAACTTTCGATATTACTTTCTTGAACGGGCACAAAACCGATTTAATGAAACAATCATTGAAGAAAGTTTTAAAACCTAATTCGCACTTTTATAATTAATGGAAGAAAACAACCTCAACCACCACTCCGATTCTGAAAAAACCTCACAAAGTAACGAGGTTTTGACCAAGGTTTCAGGAATGTACAAGGACTGGTTTTTGGATTATGCTTCGTATGTTATTCTGGAACGCGCCGTTCCCGCCATTGAAGATGGGTTCAAACCCGTTCAACGACGGATTTTGCAATCCATGAAAGATTTGGACGATGGGCGTTATAACAAAGTGGCGAACATTGTTGGTCACACCATGCAATATCATCCGCATGGAGATGCGAGTATTGGCGATGCCATGGTGCAGATCGGCCAAAAAGATTTATTGATAGACACCCAAGGAAACTGGGGAAATACCTACACGGGAGATCGCGCCGCAGCTCCGCGATATATTGAAGCACGGCTTTCCAAGTTTGCCTTGGACGTGGTTTTTAATCCGAAAATAACACCTTGGCAAGCCTCTTATGACGGTCGTCGAAAAGAACCGGTCAATCTGCCCGTTATGTTTCCTTTACTTTTGGCGCAAGGAGCGGAAGGAATTGCGGTCGGTTTGAGCACGCGGATCCTACCACATAATTTTTTGGAACTGATCGATGCTTCCATAAAACATTTAAAAGGAAAACGTTTTACTTTGCTTCCCGATTTTCCCACCGGGGGAATTATAGATATTGTACATTATAACGACGGACTTCGTGGCGGAAGGATTCGCAGCCGCGCCAAAATAGAACCCTACGACAAAAATACCTTGGTCATTTCTGAAATTCCGTTCGGAACGAACACTTCTTCCCTGATTGATTCCATTCTGAAAGCCAACGACAAGGGAAAAATCAAAATCAAAAAAATAGACGACAATACTGCCGCCGAGGTTGAAATATTGATTCATTTGCCCTCCGGAATTTCCGTTGACAAAACCATCGATGCCTTATATGCCTTCACGAGTTGCGATACTTCTATCTCGCCGTTGGGATGTGTGGTCGTTGACAACAAACCGGAATTCCTTGGTGTTTCAGAAATTTTAAGACGAAGCACAGATCATACGGTGGAATTATTGAAGCAGGAATTGGAAATTAAACTTGATGAATTTCAGGAACAATGGCATTTTGCCTCTTTGGAACGGATTTTCATTGAAAACCGAATCTATCGCACTATAGAAGAAGAAGAGACTTGGGAAGGAGTCATTTCGTCAATTGATGAAGGTTTAAAACCTCATATTTCCCATTTGAAGCGAGCGGTCACAAACGAAGATATTGTTCGGCTTACAGAAATTCGCATTAAGCGCATCTCGCGTTTGGATTTGGACAAAGCACACCAAAAAATTGAGGCTTTAGAAGACGAAATCACACAAATCAAACACCGTATTGCCCATTTAATAGAATATGCCGTTGCTTATTTCAAGCGCCTAAAAAAGGATTATGGCGCAGAAAAAGAACGCAAAACAGAAATCCGGGTTTTTGAAGATATTGAGGCCACAAAAGTTGCCATAAGAAACACTAAACTTTTCGTGAACCGAAAAGAAGGTTTTGTTGGAACCGCCCTGAAAAAGGACGAATATGTGACCGATTGTAGCGATATTGACGATATTATTTGTTTTATGGCCGACGGCACAATGAAGGTCACGAAAGTTGATCCCAAAAATTTCATTGGGAAAAATATCATTCATGTCGCTATTTTTAAGAAAAAAGATAAACGGACCATTTATAATGTCATTTATAAGAACGGCAAAGGTGGAAATTCATATATCAAGCGTTTTGCGGTAACTTCTATCACCCGCGATCGGGAATATAATATTGGAAACGGAAAACCGGGGACCGAAATTTTATATTTTTCCGCCAACCCAAATGGGGAAGCAGAAGTGGTGACGGTTTATCTGCGACAAGTTGGAAAAATAAAAAAACTCAAATTTGAAATTGATTTTGCCGAGCAATTAATAAAAGGTCGCGGAGTGAAGGGAAACTTGGTCACGAAACACCCGGTCAAGAAAATAGAGTTGAAAGAAGAAGGGGTTTCCACGTTGAAACCGAGAAAAATTTGGTTCGACGATACGGTTCAACGCCTAAACACCGAGGAACGAGGTGAACTTCTTGGCGAATTCCGCGGGGAGGACCGCTTGCTGGTCATCACCCAAGGTGGTTTGGTGAAAACCATAAAACCCGAACTGACCGCTCGTTTTGGAAACGACTTGATTGTACTGGAAAAATGGCTTCCAAAGAAACCAATTTCAGCTATTTATTGGGAAGGTGAGAAAGAACGTTACTATGTGAAACGTTTTTTAATTGAAAACGAGGAACGCGAAGAATTGTTCATTAGCGAGCATGCAAAATCACAGTTGGAAATCGTGTCGACCGACTATTTACCGGTTGTAGAACTTATTTATAACAAAAAAAGAGGAAAAGATCAAAAGGAAAACGACGAAATTAATTTGCAGGAATTTATCGCCATTAAGGGAATAAAAGCATTGGGAAACCAACTTACCTCTGAAAAAATCAAGCAAATAAACATTCTCTCGTCATTGCCTTTTGAGGTTCCAGAAGAAATTCATGCAGACGATCTGGAAGTAGTGGACGAAGAAATTATCTCCCAAACCAACACTGAAGAAAAACCTTCTGTGGAAAAATCTGTAGATGAAAAATCAGGAAAGAACAAAGACGATTCGCAGACCACTTTATTTTAAAGCTTTACAATTTTGTTGCGGAACCATGTTGTTTGTTCGAACTGCCCACCACCGAAAATTCAAACGTATAAGTATTATCCTTGGTCGTTAAGATTTTGATTTGTAGCGGTTTTTCTTCATCTATATTTTTCGGGTGGAGGTTTGTGAGAATATACTCGCAATCATTGATCCATCGGATAGAAGATGAGTCTATTTTGTTCTGAAAATAGTCGATTTCCAGCGTGTCATTGCGGGTAAACTTTGTTTTGACAAGCTCGCCGTTCAAATAACTTTCAAAGACAAAAGTTCCAGTTTTAAAGTCAGCACAATTTCTTTCCGGGGAATAACAACCAATTATTGAACAAAAAATGGGAAGTAAAAATACTTTTTTCATGAAGTATCGTTTTCTGCGAAAATACATATTTTTCTGATTAAAAATTAGTTTTCAAAGACCTCAAAACTTCCGTCTTCATAGAAGAAAACAATTTTCTTCAGCTTGCTTCCATTTTCTGAAATAATTGGTTCTTTTTTAAAAATTTTCTTATCGACAGTTTCGGATAGGGTGGAAGGGGAGTCTTTAAAATTTTCTCCCTTTGGAAAATTTCCTTTGCCGTTTAACAACCAGTCCAATTCAATTTCCGGAAAAGCACTGGTTACTTTGGTCACAAAATCGAGACTCGGTTTGTTCCTTCCCGATAAAATATGTGAGATGGAAGAACGGCCTACATTGATTTTATCGGCAAAGTAAGACGCCGAAATATCGTGGTGATCCAATATTTTCTGAAGTCGTTTTGTGAATTCCCGATTGTTTGCCATTGTAAATCTCCACTAATCATATTAAGATACAAATGTAAATTAAATAAAACTATTCACCAATATTATTACTGGTTTTATCAGAAATATATCTAAACATTCTATTTATGTGATCATATATAATCTATTGAAAAACTGTAACTTATCCTTTATTAATTATTTAATGGGAAATATTCCTTTCCAAGGTGATCTAAAGAAAAGCAAAATGTTTACAAAAACAGATCATTTTGTAAAACCCAACAGTTTACAATTGTAAAATTACATTTGTTTACTTTTGTATATATGGTAGAAATCACTTCACTGGCCACTTTACGGGAAAGCCTTCCTTTTTTTGAAAATACGGATTTTATGAACCGTTATATTTCTTATGAAAAGGTTCAAGAAACATTATTGGAACTTCCGTCTTTTTTTAAAGTTAAATCAGAAGGAAAATCCGTCAATGAAAAACCTATTTATTCTGTACGTTTTGGAACCGGACGTATCAAAATTTTAATGTGGTCTCAAATGCATGGGAATGAAACCACCACCACAAAAGCACTTTTGGATGTATTTCGGACATTTGAGCTGGCTAAAGATCAATCTTGGTTTGAAGAAATTTTCTCTAATTGTAGTTTTTTAATTGTTCCAATTTTGAATCCGGATGGATCTATCGTTTATTCCAGGGAAAACGGCAACAGAGTAGATTTGAATCGTGATGCGGCTTCATTATCACAACCAGAAAGTCAAGTTCTCCATAAAATTTTTGAAAGTTTTAAACCGGATTTTTGTTTTAATCTACACGATCAACGCAGTATTTATGGTGTGGGAACGACCGGAAAACCAGCTATTGTTTCTTTTCTGGCACCTTCAGTGAACATGGAAAAGAAAGTAAATGAAACCCGAAAAACAGCGATGCAGCTCATTTTGGAGATCAATGATTGCCTGCAACATTATATTCCAAAAAGTGTGGGCAGATATAATGATTCTTATAACCCAAACTGCGTGGGCGACAAATTTCAATCTCTGGGCGTTCCCACATTACTTTTTGAAGCTGGGCATTTCCCAGGCGATTATCAGCGGAACACAACCCGAAATCTTATTTATTTGGCTTTGTTCAAAGCGATGCGTTCTATTGTTTCAAAAACTTATGAACTACAAGATTATCGGAACTATTTTGAGATTCCAGAAAATGGAAAATCTTATTTTGATATTATTTTGCGGAATGTGCGAATAAATGATGTAAATACCGATGTTGCTATTCAATATGAAGAACGAATTAAAGGACAAAAAATAGAATTTATTCCTATAATAGAACGGGTAGGGGACTTGTCAAATTATCGCGGACATCGTAATTTTGAATTTCATGGAGAAAAATTGCAAATAAACCATTGCACAAAAATCGATGAAAAAGACGAAATAAATCATATAAGTATTGGAAACAAGCAAATTTTAATTGATTTAACAAATTATTGAAAGCTTAACTATAGATATTTGATTTTTTTGTTTTAATTTTGCTGGAAACTAAATTTCATAAAAAAACTTTCAAATGGCAAGATTTAAATTAGATGAAATAGACCACAAGGTGCTGGATATTTTAATTGAGAACACGAGAACACCTTTTACAGAAATCGCAAAGAAACTGGATGTTTCGGCGGGAACCATTCATGTTCGGGTGAAAAAAATGGAGAATGAAGGAATCATCACTGGTTCTACTTTGACCCTGGATTATCAAAAATTAGGCTATGCCTTCATTGCATACGTCGGAATTTTTCTACAAAAAACATCTCAAACAAAATTTGTTTTGCAACGAATCAATGAAATCCCTTACGTTACCGTTGCACATGTAACCACCGGAAAATTCAATGTGTTTTGCAAAATCCGTGCACGAGATACGGACCATGCAAAAGAAATTATCTATCAACTAGATGATATTGAAGGTGTTACACGAACAGAAACTATGATTTCCATGGAAGAAAGCTTAAATGACAAAAAGCGTTTGATGCATTCAATTTTCAACAATATGTAAGGATTTTTGTAGCTGTTACATAAAGAAGCTTTCAGAATTGTTTTTTGAAAGCTTTTTTTATGTTCCAAAAGTTCTTTCCATTAACCGGAAATTCATTTTTTTGGTTATATTTTTGATAGCATATAAATGCAGTTTTTATCTTTTAGGATAGGAGAATAGAAACGCGATTTTTTCAACAACATAAATTCATAAGTGTTCGGGAATATGAAATTATTTTTTTTAATCCTTTGTTTTTTATTTTTTACGCAAATCGCGACCTCCCAAATAGATGATTCTTGGGACGGACAAATTCCTGCTGAATGGGAAAATCCGTTAAATATTCCCACCGGTTCGCCAGTTATTAAAATGCCAAAAAGTTCCCCCAGTTTAACTGATCTCAAATATCGAAAGGGTATTAAGGTTCCTTCCACATTGAATAGAAAAAAGAAAAAAGAAAATATTATGTCCACGGAAACTGGACTTCTCACCAGAACCATCGATTTTAAACCAGCCTATCTGGACCAATTTCGGGATACTGGAGGAAGGGGAAATCAGAAAACACAATATTTGGGCGAATTTTCTTCTAGTGGTCGCTTTGTGGAAATTTATTGCCGCGATCATGAATATGTTGACGGCGATATAATTCAGGTGTTGCTCAACGACGAAATTGTGGTTCATAGTCAAGTTTTGACAGGTTCGTTCCAACCTGTATTGGTAACTTTACAAAAGGGTTCCAATCGCATTGAATTCAAGGCTTTGAACGAAGGTAGTTCTTCTCCGAACACGGCAGAATTCATCATTTATGACGAAGTGGGAAATGTAATTACGCACAATCGATGGAATTTGGCAACGGGTGTGAAAGCGAGTGTTTTAATTCGTAAACCTTAATTTTTTCCTTTTTTAAAGCCTGGTTTGATATCGAAATATATTTTGGCTCATGTTATTTGTAACTCGTATCTTTGTAGGAAATTAAAAAGTAATTATCACAAAATCAATGGCGAAATCGCAGCAGACATTCAATAAAATAGAAAAGGAAAAAAAACGTGCTAAAAAGCGCGAGGAAAAGCAAAAGAAGAAAGAAGAGCGCCGCAATAGTCCGAAAGGGAGCAGTTTTGAAATTGCATATGTGGACAAATACGGAAATTTGACGGACACGCCCCCAGATCCAAACGATAAAATTGAAGTCAATGCCGAAGATATTGTGATCGGTGTTCCAAAAAAAGTGCCTGGCGAAGAAGAAGATACTTTTAAAAAAGAGAAAGAAGGTAAAGTTTCATTTTTCGACCATTCAAAAGGTTTCGGATTCATATTGGACGACAATACCCAGGAAAAATATTTTGTGCACATCAGCGGAACACTGGAAGAAATTGATGAAAACGACCGGGTCACCTATGAACTTGAACGTGGGCCAAAAGGTATGAATGCCGTTAGGGTAAAAAAGATATAGCAACATTTTTAAGGTGCAATTCACTCTTCCATCCTAAATCTTTTTTTAAAGTTATAAAACCGCCAAAAAAAGGTATAAAAACTAATTTCCGAGTAATAAATAATTTATCTTTTCGTTCGCCGTGGAGACAATGTTTATATATCGTTAAATTGCATATAGTCGATTGGAAAATTGCGTAATTTTGTCGATCCTTAAAAACGTTTCTTTGTGATAGCAGAAATTATAATTGCGATGTTGTGGAGCATATCTCCTTTCGGGGAGGCGAAAGTTGGTATTCCCTACGCAATTTTTAATGAGGTGAACATTTATCTCGCTTTAATTTTTTGTTTGTTCGCCAACATTCTGGTTTTTCCCGTGATGCTCTTTTTCCTGGATTCCATAAATCGTTATTTTCTTAAATGGAAGTTCTATAAAAAATCTGCTGTTTATGTCGCTCAAAGAGCAAAAAATAACGCAAAAAAAGGAATAGAAAAATACGGATTTTGGGGGTTGGTACTTTTTGTAATGATTCCATTGCCCGGAACTGGGGTTTATGCGGGCACCATTGCTTCCTATATTTTTAGGTTTGACCGAAAAAGGGCATTTTGGGCCAATGTAATCGGCATCTCTTTGTCGTCGGTAATCGTTTGGGCCGTAACCGTGCTATCTGTGAATGGAGTGGTATAGTTGAAATTCAATTTTTTCACGATCAGAAACAATTTCGTAAATCTTGCATCCGATTTTTAGTTCTTTCTAAAATTAACTTTGTTAATGATCATTGCATGCCTAATCATATAACTTGTTCCGCTATTCGTTACTGCAATTGGTAATAGTGGATTATTTCCACTCCATCTTCTGTAATCGAACAGCATTCAAAATCGCCAAAAGAGCCACACCTACATCTGCAAATACAGCTTCCCACATTGTGGCCAGACCGCTTGCACCCAGAACTAAAACTATTGCTTTTACTCCAAACGCAAGTGCAATATTTTGATATACAATACGTCTGGTTGAACGACCAATTTTAATGGCTTTGGCGATCTTGCTTGGTTGGTCGGTTTGTATGATAACGTCCGCCGTTTCAATGGCCACATCACTACCTAAACCACCCATTGCAATACCAACATCGCTTACTGCCAAGACTGGTGCGTCATTGATACCATCGCCAATAAAAGCTACTTTATTGTCCGTTTCACGCATCAGTTTTTCAACTTCGGCCAATTTATCTTCAGGAAGTAAACCCCCTTTGGCCCAATCGACACCCATTTCTTTTGCCACTTGCTGGGTTATGGAATCTTTGTCGCCAGAAAGCATTATTATTTTTGAGATGCCAGATTCCCGAATCTGTTTGATGGCTTCGTGCGCGTCGTCTTTTAATTCATCTGCAATTATCACGTAACCAGCGAATTTACCCTCGATGGCAACCATTACAATGGATTCCACAATAGTCTCGGTTTTAGCAGGAACTTCGATGTTGTTTGAAGTCATCAAGGCTTTATTTCCCACCATAATGGTTTTACCATTCACGCTTCCTTTCAATCCTTTTCCTGCAATTTCCGAAACATCGGTCGCATTAAAATCTTCGCCCTCGGCTTTATATGCCATAATTGCTTTGGCAATTGGGTGGGTAGATTGTTCTTCCATCGCCATTAGGTATTTCATAAACTCGGGTTCTTCCCAACCAATGGATTTTATTTCCTTTATCTTGAAGACACCTTTGGTTACGGTTCCGGTTTTATCCATCACGACTGTAGTCACTTTGGTCATTTCATCTAAAAATGAAGCACCTTTAAATAGAATACCATTTTTTGAAGCGGCTCCCAATCCACCGAAATAGCCCAATGGAATAGAGATTACCAAGGCACACGGACAAGAAATAACCAAGAAAATCAACGCTCTATACAACCATTCCTGAAATATGTAATCATCTACAAAAAAGTAGGGTAAGAAAGTCAATGCTATTGCAAGAAATACGACGATAGGCGTGTAAACCTTTGCAAATTTCCTGATGAACAATTCGGTTTTTGATTTACGTGCGGTGGCGTTCTGCACCATATTGAGAATTCGGGCAATAGAGCTGTCCTTGAATTCTTTGGTAGTTTCAATTTCAATCACACCGTCCAGATTGATGCTTCCCGCAAACACTTTTTCGCCCTTTGCAATGGTATCTGGTTTGCTTTCACCTGTTAATGCTGCTGTATTAAAGGAACCTTTTTCAGAAAGTAGAATTCCGTCCAACGGAATTTTTTCACCAACACGCACTTGCACCTTTTCGCCAATGGCAACGGATTCGGGGTTTACTGAAATGAAATTATTGTTCCGAAAAACCAACGCCTCCTTTGGTCTTACATCAAGCAAAGCTTTAATGTTTGACTTTGCCCTGTTGACGGCTGCGTTTTGAAACAGTTCTCCAACTGCATAGAATAGCATTACTGCAACACCTTCGGGATATTCGCCTATGGCAAACGCACCTATTGTAGCAATGGACATTAATAGGAATTCCGTAAAGAAATCTCCATTTTTGATACTTTTCCAACCTGCCATCAAAACTGGGAAACCAACTGGAAGATACGCTACTGAATACCAAACGATATGCGCCCACTCTTTAAAAAATGGAACATCAAAGTAGTCCATTGCAATTCCCGCAACCAAAAGTATAAAGCTGAAAATGGCAGGTAGATAGGTTTTAAAATTTGCTTTTTCTGTGCCGTGTGAGTGGTCATCGTCATGAGAGTGCTCCCCGGAATGTTTCTGGGTATCAATATCTCGAAGATTTATTTTTTCTTTTGCCATCGTCTTTTTATTGTTTAATCCAAGCCATTGCTTGTTCTTTATCTTTTAATTCAAAATATTTAACTTCAGAACCAGTAAAAAAATTAGTTGCTTTGGCCGCCCATTCCTGCCATTTCTTTTCGCCCACAAATGCCATTTTACCATAATCGGAGAGGTGCGAAGCATCAACTTTCAAGTCTGCCCACAACCCTTTTAGGTCATAGCCGTGGAAATCGTGCATTTCAAAATAAAAATCTGCTTTTTTTCCTTTTTTAGTAATTTTGTCGATAAGTGGATGTATTTTCTCCACATCACTTTTTGAAATTTTGCCTTCCAGTTTTACAGTAATTAAGTTCTCTTTCTGTGTTTCTATTAGATGTATCATAATTTTAAATTTTTAAATAATCTAATGATTTTATTGATGCAACGGAAGTGCATTTAATGTTCGCTGCACTTTTCACATATGCCCGTGATAACCAAATTTGCATTTTCGGCTAAATAACCATCGGGCAGATTGATATGGGGAATTTTATGTTCTGTCAAGCAAACCGTTTCATCACAGTTATTTCAATGAAAATGTAAATGCAGGTCTTGTTCTAATTCACAATTGCAATTTTCTTCGCATAAAGCATATTTTGTTGTACCTGTGCCATCATCTATTTGGTGGACAATGCCGTTTTCTTCAAAGGTCTTTAAGGTTCTATATAAAGTAGTTCTTTCAGAATTATCAAAATATTCCTCGATGTTTGTGAGGCTTACTGCAACTTCCTTTTGCAACAGGAATTTTAAGACCAACAACCGCATTGCTGTTGGTCTAACATTTCTGGTTTCCAGTATTTTTTCTATTTTGGTCATTCTAACTTATTTTTAAAAAAATTGCATCAATAATAAGGAAACAAATCAAAACCCAGATTAGCCTATAAATATTCCTGCCACTAAACTTTTTTTCTTATCCCATTTATAGGTTTTTGCCTGTATTCTGCCTGCTGCCAAAACTTCTTTAGGGATGAGTTTGATTGCCCAATAAATACCCAGAGGCAATAAAATCAAATCATCCAATAAGCCGATGAGCGGAATAAAATCAGGTATCAAATCTATTGGACTCAAGGCATAGCCAATAATCAAAAAAATCAATGCCTTGGCCGCCCAAGGTGTTTTTGGCTTTTTATAGGCAAGATGCAGGACAACAAGATCCTGCATCAATTTTTTAGCCCTATCCTTTATGTTTTTTAGTATTGACATCTTTTCCCAACCTTTAAGGGTTTATTTATTATGGTACTCAAGTTTCGCACATAATTTAAGCTTCTGATTTACCGTTATTTGAAGAATTTGGGGGCTATTTAAAAACGATCGGGAATCGCAGTAAAGTATTAATTTTCTTGCGATTGAGTTGGTATCTAATTCCTCCATTAATAAATCCAAAACCTCCATAATAACCACGATTGTCAACAACAGCCTTTTATTCAGCCTATGTTCAATGAATTCCTTTTTTATTTTTGAAGATGTACCCCTGCTATGGTAAGCCTACATCCTGTACTTCAAACTTATCAAAAATCCAAGCATCTTTAAAAAAGGTTTTTACTTCTTGGATCTTAGCAATACCTTTGTTTTGCAGCATATTTGCATTTTGTTGTTCTCACTTTTGAAAATACTTAAAAACCAAACGATCATCAAGGTTTATATGCTACATTTTTTCTTTTTTATAGCCCGAAACATCAGTTTTTATGGGGTGCGAAACTTGCGTTATGGTATATACTTTTCAAAATAAATTTACATCTTAATTATTGCGCTTTAAGGATTCCCCCGTTTTAAGTTGAAATGCGTCCTCTACATTACTCAAATAGATAATCCCATCACCAGGGGTCGGTGTTTTCCCGTTTTCCAAGATGATGGCGATTGCCGATTCTGCATCTTCATTTTGACACACCAGTTCCAGCTTGACCACCGGACTATCGGTTATATGAAAATCTAAAGATGGCGATGCCCCTTTAGCTTTAAACCTGCCCGTACCTTCGCCCTGTGAGAGCGTCATACTTTTAAACCCGGCATCACTTAATGCCTCGATTATTTTTTGTGCCCTGTTGGGCTTTATAAATGCTTTTATCTCTTTCATTTTTTCTGATTTTAATTCCTTCTTTCGTTTTATTTAGACCTCACAGATTCCAAATCTGTGAGGTCTTTATTCCCCCTTCGGGGGTTAGGGGGCTTTTAATGGCCGTGTTCCGTTTCCCCTTTCTTCATTTCTGAAATAAGGTAGTAGGCCTTGTTCCAAACCACTTTCTCGCCGGACTGCAAAGGTTGTAACAGTTTAATTGCGACCCAACCGTCAGCTTCTTGTCCAGTTACTACTTTAAGTGGCCTTAGTTCCCATTTTTCTTCCCCGCCTTCTTTTACTTTTTTGGCCGTAAAAATATACTTTTCGCCATTTTCGGTAATGATTGCTTCTTCGGGAAGGGCGGTCACCTTATTCTCAGAAGTGGCTATTTTTCCCGTGAGGTACATTCCCGGGATCAGATTTCCCTGTTTGTTCTGGATCTCTGCGTGTACGTGTACCGCTTTAGGGTTTTCCTCAAAAGTTTTTCCTACGGAATAAATCTTGGCACTTAAATTTAAGTCGGGCAGGGATTCAATATTCAATTGCACCGTTTGCCCTTCTTTTACCTTGCTCACATCCTTTTCGAATACCATTAAATCGGCGTGGACGTGCTCGGTATTTACAATCTCGAACATTTCCGTTTGTGGCTGAACAAATTGGCCAATTTTGATATTCACTTCTTCTACGTAACCTTTTATAGGGCTCACCACGGGAACTTGGTTATATACATTCCCGTTTTTTATACGATCCAAATTCAAACGCAATAACTGAAGTTGTGATTCAAGCCCATTGACCATTCCCTTCATAGTATTGTACTCCGATTGGGTTTCCTGAAATTTCCTTCCGGAGGCCACTTCGGCCTCATACAAGCGTTTTTGACGGCTGTACTCCTTTTCCAGATAATTCATCCGGTTGTAGGCGTTGGAATAATCGGTCTGTAACCTGATGAGATCGGGATGGCTTAAATACCCTAAAATACTCCCTATGCTTACCTTATCGCCCTCAATGACCTTTATGCTGGTCACGTTGGCCCCAATAATAGCGGTAACGGCGGCCTCATTTTGTGGGGGTACTTCCAACTGTCCGTTGGCCTCTACGATTCCGGTCAGGTTTTTGGTGGGCAGGCTGTCAACTTTCAGCCCCATGACGTTAAATTTTTGTTGGGGGAGGTGCAGTTTTTTGCCTTCCAGGCCTGCGCTTTCTTCCTGATGTTTGCCGCTATTTATAGCGATTTTTGTTTCATTTTGATCATTTTCGCCGGCCTTTTCCTGTTTACAGGCACTTAAGCTGAATACGATAAGGGCAGTGTAAAAAATCGATTTTATATTGAAATTCATAGTTTCTGTCTTTATTGTTTA
>JBDNFD010000022.1:0-7918 GCA_041689995.1 Flavobacteriaceae bacterium
ACTTATTCACTTATTCACTTATTCACTTATTAACTCATTCACTCATTCACTTATTAACTCATTCACTCATTCACTCATTCACTTATCCACTCATAACTATTTTTTATTGGCTCTTTTCAGCAAATATTGTCCGTAACCGTTTTTCTTTAAAGGTTCTGCCAATTTCAACAGATCGGCTCGTGAGATATAGCCTTTTTCATAAGCGATCTCTTCTAAACATGCGATTTTCAAACCTTGGCGGTTTTCGATGGTTTGCACAAAATTGGAGGCTTCGAGCATGGATTCGTGGGTTCCAGTGTCCAACCACGCATATCCGCGGCCCATTTGTTCCATTTTTAAGTTTCCCAGCTCCAAATAAGCTTGGTTCACGGAGGTGATTTCCAATTCTCCCCGATGGGAAGGTTTTACATTTTTGGCAATTTCCACCACGGAATTCGGATAAAAATAAAGTCCGACCACCGCAAAATTACTTTTCGGATTTTCGGGTTTTTCCTCCAAGCTCAACACATTTCCCGCACGATCAAATTCAGCAACGCCATAGCGTTCCGGATCATTCACATAATATCCAAAAATGGTTGCTTTTCCAGCCTCTTCCACATTTCGTACCGATTCTTTTAGAATACCGCTAAAGCCATGTCCATAAAAAATATTATCTCCAAGCACCAAACAAACATCATCTTCGCCAATAAATTCCTCCCCCAAAATAAATGCTTGTGCAAGACCATCGGGACTGGGTTGCTCTTTGTACTCGAACCGTATGCCCAATTCCTTTCCATCACCCAATAATTTTTCGAAGTTGGGCAGATCGTTTGGGGTGGAAATGATTAGAATTTCCTTGATTCCCGCCAGCATCAACACCGACAATGGATAATAAATCATCGGTTTGTCGTAGATATTCAATAATTGTTTTGAAACTCCTTTGGTAATCGGATAAAGTCGGGTGCCGGATCCACCGGCGAGGATAATTCCTTTCATTTTTTTTGTTGATTTATTTGGATTACGAATTACTCGTGTTCGTTCATTTATTTTCAATAATCCTTGTTCTTTCAAAAAAACTAACAGCTTATAATTTATTCCTTTTCGCTTACATCCACTTTATTCCAGCAATGACGGATTTGTTTTCTCCAAATCTTGGTACACTTTTTTTACATCTTGTGAAGCGTCTTTGGCCAAAACCAAATTTGCATCATCAGTTTGTACGAAGATGCAGTTTTTCAGACCGACAAAAACGGTATGTTTTGAGGAACCAATCTGCATATTTCCTTGATCGTCTACCGGATGGCCTTGTTCTTTTAAATAATCATATACCGATTGGAAACTGCCCATGTCACTCCAATGAAATTCTGCTTTTACCACCTTTATCTTTTCGCTTTTTTCCATCACGGCATAATCCACACTGATGGCGGGAATTTCTAATGACGTGGACATTTCCAGTTTATGATCGTTTGCCTGTTTCCAAGCCATCAGTGATTTTTGATATACTTCTGGGGAATGCTTCTGAAGTTCTTCCAAATATACCCCGGCTTTGAAGCAGAACATGCCGCTGTTCCATAAGAAATTACCCCGATCCAGAAAATCCTTTACGGTTTTCATATTGGGTTTTTCCCGAAAAGAAAGGACTTCGTTCCCATTGGTTTCAATATATCCAAAACCTGTTTCGGGCCGCGTAGGACGAATTCCAAAAGTGACCACATGTCCACTTTTTGCAAGCGAAATAGCTTCCTTTATGGCCGAGGAATATTCAGGTCCTTCAGTGATTATATGGTCCGCCGGAGTGATCAACAGAATATCTTCTCGCTGCACCGCAAAAGCTGCAAAAGAAATGGCGGGAGCGGTATTACGTGGGGTGGCTTCCACGATATCCGTGTAATTTTCTATTTTTAATTTATGTAAACTTTTTTCGGACAAATCCCTGTTCCCTTTATTTCCCACTACGACCAACCCATCTGAAAAAGGAGCGTTTCGCTTCACGGCAAGTTGGAACAATGAATTTTCTGCAAAGATTTGCAGGTATTGTTTGGGTCGGGAAATTCGCGATAACGGCCACAAGCGGCTGCCAACGCCGCCTGTTAGAAGGACATGTAGGGTTTTGGACATGAGAATAGTTTAGTTTATTGGCTGTAGGGTGTAGGCTTTAAGCTGTAGGCTTTAGGCTTTAGGCTGTAAGCTTTAGGCTTATCAAATGTTTATTGTAAATGGGTTTTGGCTCTTCGCTTTTCGCTCTTCGCTCTTCGCTTTATGCTGTAGGCTCTTCACTTTTCGCTCTTCGCTTTTCGCTAATTCACCAAAAACCAATTGTTCAACAGATTTTCACGGTTATAAAGCATTTCTTTTTTGGTATTGTAATCTAGTACGGTTTTTCCAGCGTAGGTGCATATAGCTTGTCCGGCGGCGGTATCCCATTCCATGGTGGGCGCAAATCTTGGATAACAATCGGCTTTCCCTTCGGCTACCATACATAATTTCAGCGAACTGCCTTTGGAAATACTGTTTACTTTTCCGTGTTGTTTTTCAAGTCCCCGGATATATTCTTCGGTTTCTGGTGAAAGATGAGATTTGCTGGCAACAACGGTAAACGATTCCTTTTCCAATGACATCGGAAGCTTTACGGCATTTTTTTGAATCTCTTCTAAGTTCGTAAACCCGCATAGATTGTTCACTTTGAACGAGCCGTTTTCCTTATCGGCATAATAAAGTTCGTCCATTGCGGGAACATAAATTACACCGAGAATAGGAACTTGATTTTCTACAAGTGCAATATTCACGGTGAATTCACCATTTTTCTTTATGAATTCCTTGGTTCCGTCAATGGGATCAACGATCCACAATTGCGACCAATTTTTGCGATCTTCGTACGGAATTCCTTTTCCTTCTTCGGAAAGAACAGGAATTTCCGTTTCCTTTAAATAAGACATAATAATCTCATGTGAAGCCAAATCCGCTTTGGTGAGCGGGGATTTATCGCCTTTGAAATCCACTTCAAAATCCTCATGATCGTAGATTTCCATAATTCGTTTTCCTGCTTTCAAAGAAGCTTCGATGGCTGTTTTGAGTAAGTGGGTCATATTCCGTTTTTAATTTTAAGTCGTAACTTGTAAGTTCGATAAATTGTCGATTTCAATTCAAAATTCATCCTAAAGCTTATAGCTCATTCTCATAAAATTCGAAGATTACATCACCAACTTTTTCTTGTTCGATTTTCGTCAAGCCGTAAAAAAAGGGAAGCCGTAAAAGGCAATCTGCATATCGATCGGTGTTTTCCAATTCCCTTCCGTCGTGTTTATTTTGATAAAAAGGACTTTTATGAAGTGGCAAATAATGAAAAACCGCATGTATTTCATTAGATTCCAAGAAAGTTAATAATCTCGTTCTTTCTTCTTTTCCGTTGCAAATTAGGTAATACATATTTGCATTGTTGGAAGCATAATCAGGAATATACGGCAATTTGATTCCATATTTTTTGTCGAGAACGCCACGAAATCTAAGGTCATATATTTCCCAGGCCTGCTTTCTTTTGTGTTGAATTTCCACCAAAGATTCAATTTGGGCATAAAGGATCGCAGCAATAATATCCGAGGGCAAAAAGGAACTTCCTATATCCATCCATTCGTAGGAATGGACTTCCCCTCTGGAGAATGCCGCCCTGTTGGTGCCTTTTTCCCAGATGATTTCCGCACGTTCCCTGAATTTCGGATCGTTGATGACCAACATACCACCTTCGCCGGAGATAATATTTTTGGTTTCGTGGAATGAAAAAGCAGCGAGATGACCAACGCTTCCCAACGCCTTTTTTTTGCCGAATTTATCCGTATAAAACGCATCAATGGCGTGGGCGCCATCTTCTACCACAAACAGCTTATATCTTTCCGCCAAAGACATTATTTTGTCCATGTCGCAGGCAATTCCCGCATAATGAACCGGAACAATGACTTTTGTTTTTTCCGTAATTAGCGCTTCCAATTTTTCCGAATCCATTCCGGGATGATCTTTCCGGCTGTCGGCGAACACAATTTTCGCTCCTCGCAATACAAAAGCATTAGCGGTGGAAACGAAGGTATAGGAAGGAATGATTACCTCATCTTCTGGTTGAATATCCAGTAGAATCGCCGCCATTTCCAAAGCATCCGTACCCGAAGTGGTCAGGAGGCATTTTCCAAAACCAAATTGTTGTTCAAAAGCTTTCTGACATTTCTTGGTATATTTTCCATTTCCGGAAATTTTCCCTTTGGAAACCGTGTCAAAAATATACGAAGCTTCCTTGCCCGTAAAGTGGGGTTTGTTGAAGGGGATCATTTTTAGTATTCAGTGATCAGTATTTAGTATTTAGTGATCAGTGATCAGTATTTAGTATTCAGTGATCAGTGATCAGTTTTCAGTTTTCAGGCCAATGTGAATGAAAATTTGGATAATCTTTGAATTCATAAATTTGTAACCAGAAATTATGGATTATCCCCTTTTTGTCTCATTCCCTCATTCACTCATTCACTTTTTTTAAAAATACCCCTGCCTTTTTCGGTCTTCCATAGCGGTTTCGCTTCGTTTGTCATCGGAGCGATTGCCGCGTTCAGTTTGCCGCATGGAGGAAACTTCCAGTGCGATTTTTTCCAAGGTGTCTGCATCCGATTCTATTCCACCCGTAATGGTAATATCGCCCAAAGTCCTAAACCGGATTTTTTTGACCACGACTTCTTCTCCTTCTTCCAATTTTAGAAATTCGGAATTGGGGATCCAAGAACCATTTCGTTTTACAACCTCACGTTCGTGCGCAAAATATAGGGAAGGAATGCTGATATTTTCTCTTTTCAAATAATTCCAAACATCCATTTCCGTGAAATTACTGATGGGAAATGCTCGAAAATGTTCTCCTTCAAAATATTTTCCATTGAGCATGTTCCAGAGCTCGGGACGTTGGTTTTTCGGGTCCCATTGGCCGAAATCGTTCCTGTGCGAAAAAAAGCGCTCTTTTGCACGAGCTTTTTCTTCGTCCCTTCTTCCGCCACCGATGGCACAATCGACTTTATTGCTTTCTATCGCATCCAACAAGGTAGTAATTTGAAGCGCATTTCGAGTTGCATTTTTTCCTTTTTCTTCTGACACACGACCTTCGTCAATGGATTTTTGAACCGAGCCCACAAGGAGTTCCACCCCAAATTCTTTTACGAGCTTGTCGCGGAACTGCATTGTCTCCGGGAAGTTGTGACCCGTATCCACATGCATCAAAGGAAATGGAATTTTACTCGGATAAAATGCCTTTTTGGCCAAATGTGCGACCAAAATGGAATCTTTTCCACCGGAAAAAAGAATGACGGGATTTTGAAATTGTGCCCAGACTTCACGTAAGATAAAAATGGCTTCCGATTCCAGTTCGTCCAGATAATTCAGATAATATTTATTCATGATTTTGGTTTAATTCGGTTGATTTCAATTTTAAAAATACCAGCAATAAAGATGTATTAAACGATCATTCCCGCGGCCACGGTGTTTTTTGTTGCTTCGTCAATAAGAATGACGCTTCCCGTATTTCGGTTGTCCCGATATGGATCAATCATCAATTGTTGGGTCGTTCTTATTTTTACCCGTGCGATATCGTTCATTGACAATTCTTTGTCTCCCATCTCACGGTCGTAGGTGTTGATGTCCACTTTATAAATTACCTCGGTGATCATTGCGGTTTGTTCATTGGAGGTGTGCATCAAGGTATATTTTGCACGGGGTTTTGCTGGCGAATCGCCTAACCAACATAGCATGACATCAAATTCCTGAAGAGCTTCTGGTTGATTATTTTTTCGAACGATCATATCTCCACGGCTGATATCAAATTCATCTTCCAACGTCATGGAAATCGACATAGGCGCGTATGCTTCTTCGATTTCCTTATCTCCGGAGTTGATGGATTTTATTTTGGAAGTAAATCCTGAAGGAAGAATAGTCACTTCGTCACCCACACGGTAAATTCCGCTTGCCACTCTTCCGGCGTAACCGCGATAATCAATGAATCCGGAACGCTGTGGACGCAAAACTGTTTGAACGGCAAATCGTGCGTCGATTTTATTAATATCGCTACTTATGTGCAGTGTTTCCAGTTCGTGCAACATAGGCGCTCCTTGGAACCAATCCATGTTCTGAGACCGGTTCACCACATTATCGCCCAAAAGCGCGCTGATGGGAATGAACCGAATGTCTTTTATCAATAATTTGGAGGAAATTACCTCGAATTGCGCCAAAATATCATTGTATATTTCTTCGGAAAAATCAACCAAATCCATTTTGTTGATACATACGATCAAATGTGGAATATTCAACAATGAAGCAATGTATGCGTGACGTTTGGTTTGCTCGATCACTCCTTTTCTGGCGTCGATCAAAATGATGGCAGCATTGGCCGTGGACGCTCCGGTAACCATATTACGGGTGTATTGTATATGGCCAGGCGTGTCGGCGATAATGAATTTCCGTTTGGGCGTGGTAAAATAGCGGTATGCCACGTCAATGGTAATTCCTTGTTCACGTTCGTCACGAAGGCCATCGGTGAACATGGCCAGATCCAGGTTTTCATGTCCCTTTTTTTTACTGGTATTTTCAATGGCTTCCAGTTGATCCTCGAAAATAGATTTGGAATCATATAAAAGACGGCCGATCAAGGTGCTTTTTCCGTCATCGACACTTCCAGCGGTGGTAAACCTTAAGAGTTGGTTGTTGTTTATTTCCATGTTTTATTATTTGTGAGTTTGTGAGTTTGTGAGTTTGTGAATTTGTGAGTTTGTGAGTTTGTGAATCCGTAATCTTATTAACTTATTAACTTATTAACTTATTAACTTATTAACTTATTTTTTGTGAGTTTGTGAATTGTTGATCTTATCCGTCTATTTTTTAACAATCCTTTTTCAAACTTTCGATCAATTTAATCAGCATTCGTTTAATATAAATAATTTTATCGATAATTTCTTTGTCTTCCGTAATAAAATTTAATCGTTGGGCTATTTCCAATTGGGTTTCTACTTCAGCCGCAGAACCTAAACTTATAAATAGAAATCGTATAAACTCCTTTTTTGACTGTCGGGCAGCTCCTTCTGCAATGTTGGAAGGAATGGAAATTACTGCTCTTTTAAGTTGACTGGTCAATCCAAATTTTTCGTCACTTGGAAATAGTTTGGTCAAAACATATATTTCCGTTACCAAGGATATACTGGTTTGATATACTTTTAAATCATTGTGCGACTTTATTGGAGTCATTTTTTTTATTTGTGAGTTTGTTAATTAGTGAATCTGTGAGTTTGTGAGTTTGTGAGTTTGTGAGTTTGTGAGTTTGTGAGTTTGTGAGTTTGTGAGTTTGTGAGTTTGTGAGTTTGTGAATTTGTGAGTTTGTGAGTTTGTGAGTTTGTGAGTTTGTGAGTTTGTGAATCCGTGAGTATGTATGTAATCTTGTTTATTTATTCACCTATTTTACTTATTCACTTATTCACTTATTTCTGTGAGTTTGTGAGTTTGTGAATCAGTGAGTATGTAATCTTATTCACCTTATTCACTTATTCACTCATTAACTTGTTCACTTATTCACTTATTCACTTATTCACTTATTTCTGTGAATAAGTGAGTTTGTGAATCCGTGAGTATGTAGTCTTGTTCACTCATTCACTTATTCACCTATTTCACTTATTCACTTATTCACTTATTTCTGTGAGTTTGTGAGTTTGTGAATCAGTGAGTATGTAGTCTTGTTCACCTTATTCACTTATTCACTTATTCACCTATTCACTTATTCACTTATTCACTTATTTCTGTGAGTTTGTGAGTTTGTGAATCAGTGAGTATGTAATCTTATTCACTTATTCACTTATTAACTTGTTCACTCATTCACTCATTCACCTATTTTACTTATTCACCTATTCACCTATTCACCTATTCACTTATTCACTTA
>JBDNFD010000023.1:0-20770 GCA_041689995.1 Flavobacteriaceae bacterium
ACTAATAGAATCAATTGATATTGAATGGATTACTTGCAGGATAATAGCAAATATGGAAGATTTTGGTTTTCTAACAAATACGCATGATTTTAAATATCAAGCCGTTACGTAAAATTAATCTGGTGCGAAACTTGAGTTATAATCCTCATATTCCGCCTCGTAATCTCTTCCTACATAAGAAGATGCCAAATCAACTTTTTTATTGGGTTCCATTCCCAAATTTTGTTGAATGGTGGGATGGTTCAAAGAAAACAAATACGTTCCTCCCAATTTAATTACGCTGCTGGAGCTCACAGCTTTTTTCCCCGAAATCTTCTCCCCATCCACGAAAGTCCCATTAGTAGAAATAAGGTCTTCAATATAGAAATTGCTACCATCATAAGTGATACGGCAATGGTTGCTGCTCACTTTTTTGGAGGGGTCGTTTACCGCGATAGGGATTTCGCCTTGCGATACGTTCGGGTTGCGCCCGATAATGAAAGTTTTTGTGATCATATAATTGGTTTGTTAGTTGAAAAACTATGATATGTCAAAAAAAAACCGAAAAAAGCAAAATATCCGCACCTCTAAAATGCCCAAACAAATTCCGCTTTTTTAGTTAAAGAACTATCAGAAAACATGCGTAAAAACAAAGAAAAAACAAGACTTGTTTCATTTTGTCATGTTTTTTAATTGGTAAATATATATCATAAAATATTGTTAAACAAAAAAAATGTGAAAAATAGATGGTTTCGAGTTTAGAATTTAAAAAACAGAAATGTTTTCACGTAAACCGTCCGGTTTTCACGAGGGGTTTTTTTAAACCTGTTTTAATGCTTAAAATTTAACGAAGGGAATACAGGAATTTTATCTTTGAAGATTAAACGTATCTATAAATATCGGGCAACATTAATAAGGATAACAAAATATTTTCCCAACAACAATTGCCATTTTGTGATGGGTTTGGTGAAAAGCAGTTCCAAAGTGCCTTGTTTCTTTTCTTCGGAAAAACTTCGCATGCAAATCCCGGGTATCAAGAAAATGAAAATCCACGGAGCAAGCATAAAAAATGGGGATAAGTTGGCAAACCCAAAGTCGAAAATATTGAAATTTCCTTGGAAAACCCATAGAAAAAGACCGTTCGCCAGCAAAAAAACAGCAATGACCAAATAACCCAAAATGGAGGAGAAAAAGGTGTTGATTTCTTTTCGGAAAATGGCGAACATCAATGCGGGATTTAGAGGAACAAAAATAACTAAAAAGGAAACAAGAAAGTAGTAGGTTTTTGAAGGAGACCTACAAGGACTGAAAAAGACCTTGCAGGAGTGGAAATCCGTTGGATGATTTCCTGCAAGGTTTCAAAAACCTTGTAGGTCTTCACGGAACAAATTCATTTTTAAAATCTACAAGGTCAAAAAAAAAAGATATTGCAGGAGAGTGGTTAAAGACTTGTTATTTTATCAACGCTCCAAGCCTCGGGCTTTCCTGCGAACATTTTCTTGGTTTCTGACCAAATATTTTTGAATACTTCCGAATGCCTATAGTTTTCCAAAGCCTCTTCGTTTTCCCAATAACTGTAGGTGAAAAATATTTCCGGCGCCGCTTTGTCTTGATATAATTCCAAAAGCTTGTTTCCTTCAAAACTGCGGATAAGCGTTTTCTTTTCTTCAAAAAATGCTTGAAAATCCATTATTTTTTCGGGGTCGAACGTCATTTTTACAATTCGTACTAACATCATTGGAATTTTATGGTTATGGAATCCATTATATTCAGGCCAAAAAGGGTGGAGGCACTGCCCACCGTATGTGGATTGCTTTTATAAACGGCAAGTTCAATATAGCCCGACGAGTTGAAAAGCGCCAATTTCTTTCCTTCTTCTTCTCTTTTTTCCTTTGGAACATCAAAATTAATAGCTTGGCTATACGTGTCGTAAATGGCGGTAAAATGAATTGATCGCGCGCTCAGCGAAAAATCCCTTCCCTTTCCAATGCTTTCAAACAACTTCCGGCTAATGTTGCTCACCACGTTTCCATAGTTGTCAATATAAATCACGTGGCCTGCAATTTGGGTTTGTTCGCTGTTCACGAACGGAACAAAATCCGTAATTTGTTTGATGGATTTACAGGTTTTCCCAATGACATCCAACTTGCCGCCACGGGCAATATGGCAGGCCACTTTTACGAAAACATCCAACACGGGGAAATTCGTCTCTATGGCATCGTGGATATTGATTTCCACAATTTGCTGCGGCTTGATTTCTGAAGCGATCAACGAAATGATTCCATTATTGGCACAAACAAAATAATGACCGTCCAGCAAAAGGGCCAAGTGTTCGTTTTCGGGTGTAAGTTCCGAATCGACACCAATTAAATGAATGCTTCCTTTTGGAAAACTTCGATAGGCATTTTTGATGATATATGCGGCTTCGGCAATATGAAATTGTGAAACTTCATGCGAGATGTCAACAATCGTGGCGGAACCCAATTCGGTCAGAATAGCTCCTTTTACAACCCCCACCGCGTGATCTTTCAGTCCAAAATCGGTTGTTAATGTGATGATCGGCATAATAAATTGTTGATATTTTTACGAAGGATGACCCGTAATTTTTGCATAGATTTGTAATGCGAATTTAGCTAATTGCACACGAATGCACGAATGTTTTTTGAAAGAAAATTAGCCACGAATACACGAATATATATTGAACGAAGAATCTTGAACCCTGAACCCTGAACCCTGAACCCTGAATCTTGAACCTTGAATCTTAAACCCTTAAACCCTTAAACCACCAGCCTTTTGAACGAACTTATCATCGAACTTTCAGAAATTAATCCCCGCGAATTTTTTGGGGAACAAAATGCGAACATCGATCTTTTAAAAAAATATTTCCCGAAACTGAAATTGGTGGCAAGGGATAATAAAATCAAGGTGTTTGGTGATGAAGATCACTTAGAGGAATTTGATAAGCGGTTCAATATGTTGATGGAACATTTCGAAAAATACAACAAGTTGGACGAAAATGTCATTGAGCGTGTGCTCACAAGTGAGAAGAAGGAAGATTATGAAACTTCTGCCGAAAGCGCGGCGCCGTTGCTTCATGGCGTAAGCGGTAAACCGATCAAACCACAAACGGCGAATCAACGCAAATTGGTGGAATTGATGGGGCAAAATGATATGGTGTTCGCCGTGGGACCTGCGGGAACTGGGAAAACCTATACCGGCGTAGCGCTTGCAGTGAAAGCACTCAAAGAAAAACAGGTGAAATGGATCATTTTGACGCGGCCAGCGGTGGAAGCAGGAGAAAACCTTGGATTTTTACCCGGTGATTTAAAAGAAAAACTCGATCCATATATGCAGCCACTTTATGATGCGCTGATGGATATGCTGCCACACGAAAAACTGGATACGTATTTGGAAAAAGGGATTATTCAGATCGCTCCGCTCGCTTTCATGCGCGGACGGACTTTGGACAATGCCTTTGTGATTTTGGACGAAGCGCAAAACACCACCCACGCACAGATGAAAATGTTTTTGACCCGAATGGGGAAAAATGCGAAATTCATGATCACCGGTGACCCCGGTCAAATCGATTTGCCGCGAAGGGTTATCTCAGGTTTGAAAGAAGCTCTCTTGGTTTTGAAAGATGTTAAAGGCGTGGGAATGATTTATTTGGACGACAAAGATGTAATCCGTCACCGCTTGGTCAAAAAAGTAATCTCCGCATACCGGGCTATTGAGAATCAGGAGTGAGATTTTTGGTCATTAAAACAAACAACTTGTGGGAAAGGAGCGGAGCTTAAGGGAAGTATTGACATATTTTGCTCCTATGGAGTATTCGTGAAAAGACAACAATTTCATTTTCGTAAAAAATTCCAATCCGATAATCTCCTAACCGGATTTTGTAAGCCGATTTATGCCCTTTCATTTTTGAACAGTTTCCGATATCAAAAAAAAATTCTGCTTCAATGAATTTTTCAATGAGTTCCGCTATATCACGGTTAATGTTTTTCCGGTTTATCTTTTTGATATCTTTATCAAAAGATTTTTCAATTCTTACCTTCACTGCTCTAATTTTTTCAAAAAAGCTTTTGTGTCCACATATTCCCCCGTCTTTTCAGTTTTCATGGCATTCAGTAAAGCCATGTCTTCTTCATCTTCAGAAAGATTTTTATGAACTGTGAGCCCCAAATTTTTGGCAAGTTCAATAATGAGCGCCATTTTCTTTTTTGATTTTCCAGCAAGTGTGACGGTTTCCATTCTGTTTGGATTTGATTTCAAAGTTACAAATATTATGCTAAACCATTCCCCATATTTGTACAACAACTTTTTTGATTTATCTTTGATCGCGTATAATGACAATAGTAATTGGCATTTTTCCAAAGGAACAATATCGGAATAATTCGCTTTTAATTCGCCTCAATTCGAATCAATCAAATGAATACCTTAACCTCCACAAATTTCAATTTCCCCGGACAAAAAGCAATTTACCACGGAAAAGTCCGCGAAGTTTATACACTGAAAAATGATTTTTTAGTGATGATCGCCACCGATAGATTGAGCGCATTCGATGTGGTGATGCCCAAAGGAATTCCCTTCAAAGGCCAAGTGTTGAACCAGCTCGCTGTGAAAATGATGAAAGCAACGGAAGATTTGGTCCCGAATTGGCTATTGGCCATGCCGGATCCAAATGTTGCGGTGGGAAAAAAATGTGAACCTTTTAAAGTGGAAATGGTGATTCGTGGTTATTTGGCAGGTCACGCCGCCCGCGAATACAAAGCTGGAAAACGAAAATTGTGCGGGATTGCATTGCCAGCAGGATTGAAAGAAAATGACCGACTTCCAACCCCGATTATCACACCGGCAACAAAAGCCGAGTTGGGCGACCATGATGAGGATATCTCTCGCGAAGATATTTTGAAGAAGGGAATTGTTTCGGAAGAAGATTACACGATCTTGGAAGATTATACACGAAAACTTTTTCGGCGTGGAAGTGAAATCGCCGAGGAAAGAGGATTAATTCTCGTCGATACCAAATATGAATTTGGAAAAACCAAAGATGGCGAAATTGTGTTGATCGATGAAATTCATACCCCGGATTCTTCACGCTATTTTTATGCTGAAAACTATCAAAAACGACAAGATAACAACGAACCCCAAAAGCAATTATCCAAAGAATTTGTGCGGCAATGGTTGATCGAAAATGGTTTCCAAGGTTTGGAAGGACAAAATTTACCTGAAATGAGCGATGATTTTATCCAAACGATTTCCGAACGTTATATTGAATTATATGAAAAAATCACAGGTAAAAAGTTTATAAAAGCCGATGTTTCCAATATTTCTGAACGGATCGAAAAAAATGTGAACATGTTTTTAAAACAAAACAATTAAAGTCAATAAAAACGACAAGCCTTTCAAGGTTCAAAATCCTGAAAGGGTTAAATGTCGGAAAAGAATAAAAAAATCAATTAAAAAATTTCATATCTTGCAGGGTCTTTATTCCGGGACTTTTGTAATTATGAAGACAAAATCCTGAATTGGCCAGAAAAGAAATAGTAATATAAAAAACGAAGCTATGTTTTATTTTGTTATTGGAGGTATTTTGTTGGTTCTTTCTATTGTACTATTTGTTTTTGCAGCAATTGATATTTATAAAAATAAAAAAGATAAATCCTTATTAGCGTTACTTTTGGTAGTGCCAACAATAGGTCCGTTAATTTATTTTCAAACTAAAAACGGCATTTTGTCCCACAAAAAGTTCGATCCGAAATTTCACAAAAGAACTTAGTTCCGGTACAGGAACAAAAACTTTCCTAGGTTCAAATCATTTTAGATTTTAGTTATTTGGCATTATTCAAAACCTCCTCGATCTTGGTCTTAAGGTCTTCTATTTCAAAAGGTTTCGCAATAAAATCGTTGGCACCAGCAGCTTTGCATTTTGGCCCGGCGTCGTGAAGTGCAGACATCATCAAAATAGGGGTTTTGTCAATGTCTTTATTTCCACGAATTTTAGCACAAACATCGGTGCCGTTCACCCCCGAGATGAGCATATCCAAAATGATCAACTCAATATTTTTTTCTTTGATAAGTTGCTCGGCATCGTTTGCGTTTTCTGAAACGCTAACGTTATGACCTTCCATTTCCAGTAGCATTTGCAGCATCTCCCCAATGCCCGAATCGTCGTCAACAATTAAAATATTTGCCTTTTTTTCCATTTTTTATTTTTTAGAATTTACCCTATTTCGATTACTGGTTGGTAGTAAATGCTATTTTTTAATTTCTTGCGAATTTCACTGATTTTTTCAGTAAATAAACGCTAATTTAAATTTTGTGATTTCCGCATAAAGATATTATTTTTCATTCTGCACAGGGTAAAACGAACGTAAAAACGGAACCTTCGCCTTTTTTGCTTTCAACGTTGATGCTTCCGTTGTGACGTTTTATGATCTCATTGCAAAGGTACAACCCGATCCCGAAACCGGAATAGGTTTCTTGGTTTTCACCATCGACTCTGTAAAAACGTTCGAATATCTTTTTTTGATCTTTTTTGTCAATTCCAATTCCGTGATCTTTGACGCTCACTGCCATATCTCCATTTTCCGTTTTGTGAATTATTACTTCCACATTTTGATTGCTTGGGGAATATTTTATCGCATTGGTAATGAAATTGATGAGTACCTGTGCGATGCGTTCCTCATCGCCAACCGTAGAACAATTATCCAAATCCACCACGTCGATTTTGTAGTGGGTGTTCGTGCGCTCGATGTCTTCAATGGTGTGTTTGACCAATTTGTTCAAATCGAAGGGTTTTCTTTGGAATTGGAGGGTTTGGTCTTCAAGCCGCGATAAATCCAACATTTCAAAAATCAAACGTGTCAACCGTGTTACTTGAACGTTAATTCGTTCCAAGGAAGATTCCAATGGGAATTTTTCAAGCTTGTGCCGATTTTCAGCTTTGCAGAGGTTCAACAACAATTGTACATAGCCTTTTATGGAAGTTACAGGGGTCTTGAGTTCGTGGCTCACCATTTTCAGGAAATCTTCTTTCCTTTTTTGTTCTTCTTTTAAATGCTGGATTTCAGTAGTGGTACCGATCCACATGCTTGTTTTTCCATTTTCATCCTTTATGGGCAGCGCCCGGGTCAAATGCCATTTATAGTCACCATTTTTGTCCTGGCATCTTATATCCATTTCAAAATTAGTTCCCGTTTCCACGGAATGCGTCCATTGTTTCTCAATTTCTTCTACTTCTTCGGGGTGCATCACTTTTTGCCATCCCTCTTTTTCCAATGTTTCGACAGTGTAGCCGGAAAATGTTTCCCAACTTTTGTTGTAGTAATAAATGTTTCCTTCGGCATCGGCATTGGTGATCTTATCGGGCATCAAATTCGCCATTTGTCGGAATTTCTCTTCGCTTTCCTTTATTTTTTTGTTCATTACGGCCTGGGGTGTTACTTCTGTAGCAATATCCACCACGCCTATAATTTTTCCATTGATGTCCTTTTCTGGATAATAAATGAAATTGTAATAACCAAGTTCTTTTTTGCCGTTTCGGATCATGGTTACGGGCATTTCGTATGCTTGGAATGGTTTTCCTGTTTTAAAAACACTTGAGAACATTTCAACAAATCCTTGCTCCACCAATTCGGGCAAGACAGAAAATAGGGGTTTTCCAATGATATTCTTTCCTTTTCCCCAAGCTTCCAAAATGGCGTCATTCGCGATTTCAATGATCAAATCTTTGCCTTTGAAGGTGGCAATCATAGAAGGTGAGGAGTGAATCACTTCCCGATAACGATGTTCGCTAATTTCCAATTTTTTAGCTTCTTCTAATTGTTTGGAAATATCACGTGCAATTTTCGAGGCCCCTATTATTTTTCCTTTACTGTTTTTTATGGGTGAAACCGTAAGGGATAACGAGATTAGTTTATTATTTTTTCCCAATCGTTCCGTCTCGAAATGATCGATAATTTCTCCTTTTTTTATTTTACCAATAATGATATTCTCTTCTTTTAATCGCTCGGGTGGAATAATGGACCGAATATTTTTTTCGATGACTTCTTCCGAATGGTAACCTAATATTTTTTGTGCGCCTTTGTTCCAACTGGTAATGGTTCCGTCCAACTTTTTGCTGATGATAACATCTTCCGAAGATTCCACTATGGCTGATAGGATATTTTTATTTTCTGTAATCTCCCAGTCGGTAATATCTTCTATGGCAAGCAATATTAAATTTTTGCTTTCGGAACTGGTCAGTATCTGTCGAGCGTTGAATAGCAGGGTCCGCTTTCCAAGTTTTGGAAAATCATGAATCACCTCAAAATCCTGGAAACTTTTATTTTTGGGAAGTATGGCTCCCAACAAGGTTTTCAATTCTGCGATATTCCATTGTTTATTGCCTATTTCAAAAATCGATTGCCTTACAATGTTCTGTTTGCTGACTTTAAATGTTTTATAGAAAGCTTTATTGGCAGATTTTATCTTTAAGGATTTATCTAAAATCAAAAGCGGTTCACGGATAGTATCAATAATGGCTTCCGCGAACTTTTTCGATTTGATAATGGATTTTTTAATGATTGGTTTTTTTTTGGCCATGCTCGAAAACGATTAACAAAAGCTAAAGATACAGCAAAAATGGATAAATTTATTTCCAAAAAGAACAATCCGTCCCATTTTTTTATGTGCCTCCGTTCATTTCTGCAATCCCAAATTTTGGAAGGAGTAATGGGAATTCGTGAAAACCATGTTGTTTTTTAAGAAAAATTTTCTGCGGAAAATTTGCTGAAAAAACTGATGTTGAATTCCGGTTATTAAAATTGTGACAAACTTTAAGTCGGCGTTAGCTGTATTCTTTCTTTAATCCCATATCGAAAATCCCCGATCTCAAATCTCTTGTTTCATTTCCCGATTATCTTCAATAACACTTTTTCCGTTCTCGAAAAATAAGTATTGTCACGGTTCTTTTTGACTTTTTCGAACTGCTTTATGATTTTACCGTTTTCATATTGTTTGGGAATTTCGGGATGTACGTAATAATTTTGGCAAACGGTTTTGGTGTTTCCCAAGGCATTTGCCGTTTCTTTATAAGCTTTGTTGCGGTTTTTCTTGTTTTGTTCTGGATTTTTCTGAATAATCCATTTCCAGTAAGGCTTCAAAAAACAATTTGCTTCCGGCCCAGGTCCGAAAATCTTTCGCCGAGAAATCGGCATCGGAAATTTCACGTAGATAGGCGTTCACCATTCCGCTGTCTATACATTGCTTTTTCTTGGCTTCATCGTAATATTCAAACAGTTCCCATCCGGGAATTTCTTCACAGCGATTCACTGATTTAATGAGTTTTTTGTCTTTCAAAGTAGCGGTTTGCGGCTTTCCTTTTTGTCCGATAAATTCAAATGTAAGTTCATTTCCAGAAAACACCACATGTTTTGAACACAAGGTTGTCAATCCAAAACTTTTGTTTTCGTCTGCGTAATACCGATTGCCGATTCGAAAATGGGTTTCTTCCATCAAATGAATTACCAAAGCCAGCACTTTCCGTTGAGGCATTCCGCGAAGTTTCAGATCGGCGGCAACTTGTTTCCTGATTTTCGGCAAGATTTTTCCAAATTCTGCCATCCGCATAAATTTGGTTTGGTTTTGCAAATCCGCCCAAAGTGGATGATAGCGATAGACTTTTCGGTTTTTGGTATCGCGACCCATGACTTGTAAATGACCATTTTTTAAATTGCAGATTCTTACTTCTTCCCAGGCTGGCGGAATCACCAAGTTCTTAAATCGTTCCAACTTTTTCTTATCGGTGATTTTCTGATCTTTTTTTGTGTAATAGAAATCTTTTCCCTTTTTTGTGGCGTTCTATTATTAATTTCCCTTCGGTGACATATACCAAATCATTGGCTACCAATATTTTCTTGGTTTTGGAGGGAAGAGCAGTCGTTTTTTCCGCGGAGGCGCTCATTTATTTTTTACGGAAAGATAGCGAGCTTCAAGAATAAATAATGATAAGGAAATGTGAAAAATAAAACCCCATCTTTTTCAAAAAAAATGGGGTAAAAATTGAATTTCTCCTTTTAGAACTGTGCAAAAAAAACTAATTTTCCGTATTTCGGAGAATATAAAAAAGTTTAAAAATTCATTTTTTGGATTTGAGGTTAATCAATCAAAATAACTAAAAGTTTCCCCATCCTTGATCTTCAACAAACATTCATAAATCAATTTGATCACATTTTCCACATCGTCGCGGTGCACCATTTCCACGGTTGTGTGCATATAACGCAGCGGTAACGAAATCAAAGCTGAAGCCACGCCGCCATTACTGTACGCAAAGGCATCGGTGTCAGTTCCCGTGGCGCGACTGGAGGCCATTCGTTGGAATGGAATTTTCTTTTCATCGGCCGTGTCCATAATAAGTTCCCGCAATTTATTCTGCACCGCCGGAGCGTAGGTGATCGCTGGACCTTTTCCGATTTTGGTGTCGCCTTCTTTTTTCTTTTCGATCATTGGTGTGGAGGTGTCGTGCGTAACGTCTGTTACGATTGCGACATTGGGTTTAATGCGATCCGTGATCATTTGTGCGCCACGCAGCCCAATTTCCTCTTGCACGGAATTGGTAACATACAATCCGAACGGCAATTTCTTTTTGTTCTCTTTCAGTAAACGCGCTACCTCGGCAATCATAAATCCGCCCATTCGGTTGTCCAGCGCGCGGCAAACGAATTTGTTCTTATTCAATATGAAAAATTCATCGGGATATGTGATGACACAACCAACGTGCACGCCCAATTTTTCCACTTCTTCTTTGGTATCGCATCCTACATCGATACAAATATTGTCGAGTTGTGGGGATTTTTCGTCGCTTTTATCGCGCGTGTGAATAGCGGGCCAGCCGAAAACACCTTTCACAATTCCTTTTTTAGTATGAATATTCACGCGTTTGGAAGCCGCGATTTGATGGTCGCTGCCGCCGTTTCGGATGACGTAAATTAGTCCGTTATCGGTAATATAGTTCACGTACCACGAAATTTCATCGGCGTGTCCTTCTATGACCACCTTAAATTTTGCTTTTGGATTGATTACTCCCACGGCGGTTCCATAAGTGTCGGTGATGAATTCGTCCACATAGGGTTTCAGGTAGTCCATCCATATTTTTTGTCCGTCCCATTCATATCCTGTCGGGGCGGCATTATTCAGGTATTTTTCAAGAAAATCCATTGATTTCTTGTTCAAGATGCTTTTGTCGGCCATTGTTTGTTTGAATTGATTTATTGCGAAATTACTATTTAAATTGGCTTTTGACAAGTTCAGATTCCTTAATTTTGGAACGGTTTTCGATAACTGAAAAGAAAATAAAAAGATTTCTCTTGGGAAAATATGTGTTTCTTGTTTTTTTTATGGCGCAAGTCGTTGTCGGGCAAACCCGTGATTCGTTGCAAACGGCCACTGTTGAGCTTGATTCTTTAATATTGCAAAGAGATATTATTCAAATTGATTCTATTCCGAATGATTCCACCGCTATTCAATATATTATAATTGGCGACAGTATTCCTGTGGATGCGATCGATTTGGGAAAAGTGCTTATTTTGAGTAAACTAAAGTTCAAGGATCGGCAAGAACAACGTCGGTATTTAATTTTGCAACGAAAAACCCGAAAAGTATGGCCATTTGCGACCTTAGCAGCGGATCGATTGGAGGAATTGAATGTGCGTTTGACAAAAATCGAAGATAAATCGGATCGAAAAAAATACGTTCGAATGATCCAAGATTATATGGAGGGACAATTTAAGGAGAAATTGAAAAACCTGACCAAAACCGAAGGACAAATTTTGGTGAAACTGCTTTATCGTCAAACTGGGATCACCACCTACGAATTGGTGCGGGAAATGCGCAGCGGTTGGAATGCCTTTTGGTACAATTCCACTGCCGGACTTTTCAATATTTCGCTGAAAGAAAAATATCTTCCTGAAACCGTGGAAGAAGATTTTTTAATCGAAGATATCCTTCAACGTTCTTTTCGGCAGAACATTTTAGAACCGCAAGAACCCGCTATTGAAATTGATTATTTGGAGCTGCTGAACAAATGGCAATAAGCATCATTTTTAAAGTTTATTTCACTTCCAGCGAACTATATCCTTGTCCATTCCGTTTCAATTGGATTTGCGTGGTAATGCGCTCTTTCAGGGAATCCACATGGCTGATGATGCCAATGGTTTTGGAAGATTCAGCCTGCAATCGTTCCAAAGTGTCCAAGGTTTGATCTAGGGTTTCTTGATCCAGGGTGCCAAATCCTTCATCGATAAAAAGGCTGTTTATTTCCACATTTTTGGAAGCCAAATCGGACAATGCCAAAGCCATGGATAAGCTCAGAATAAAGGTTTCCCCTCCCGAGAGTGTTTTCACCGATCTTCGTTGCCCACCCATATCGTTGTCGATAGCGGTGAGCCCGTCATCTTCTTCTTTTTTTGGTTTGTCGATTCGGTAGCGGTCGCTCAAATCATTTAAACGAATATTTGCGAGTTGCAATAACTGGTTTAAGCTGAGATCCTGTGCAAAATCGTTGAATTTTTTTCCAGTAGCATCGCCAATAAGCTCGTTCAACAAGCGCCATTTCCGAATTTGTTTTTCTTTTTCGGAGATTTCAACTTGTAATTGGTCCAGTCGTTTCAGGTTGTCGGAATGGTTTTTTAATTGTCGGGATAATTCCTTGCAATCTTCGGTTAGTTCTTTGTAATGTTTATTTTTTTCCTCCAAAATCTCACGTAATTTTTCTGACGTTTCCGGATTGTCAGCTTTTTTTGAAACTAATAATTGAGATTGAAGTATAAGAAGCGAACTTGAAAGACTCGTGATTTTCGTTTGGAATTTTTCACGTTTAGATCGTAAAGATTCAAATTCCGATTCTGACATCAAGGCTTTTCTGGCGTTTTCAATATTTTCAAAACCTTGCTTTCTCGCAAACGGAAGCAATTCTTTTTTCAATTCTTCTATTTCGGAAGATTTGTCTTCTATTTTTTTCTCAAGTTCCGAAAATCGCACCCGTATATTTTTTTCATCTTGTTGCAAGCGCGCCCATTTGTTGGAAATTTCGCCAATATCCTTGGTAATATCCTCGCCGGAATATGCTATTTCGAGTTCCGATTTCAATTTTTTCCCTATGGAATAAATTTGTTGAAGTTCTCGGAGTAATGGAATCCCTTCTGAAATCGCCATTAAATCCCGTTGTTCTTCTTGGTATTTCTGTATCTTTTGAACTTGTTCACGCCAATCACGGCATATTTTTTCCCAACTAATATTTTCGATATCGGGACATAAATGGCCGTATTTGTTGGAAAATATTGCTTTTTTGGTTTTTAGATCGTTTTTTTGATTTGCATAATTGCTACTGATTATTTCCACTCCTTTCTTTGTCGTTTCATAATTGGCGGTCGCGGCACTTAATTTATTTTTCCAGATATCCAGTTCTCTTCTGATTTTGGTGATTTCGATTTCCAAAGAACTCGTTTTTTCCGGTAAACCTTCAGAATACGGATGTTTCAAAGCACCACAAAGCGGACAAGGTTTCCCGTCTATTAATGAATGCCGATGTTCTTCCAAAGTGGCCAGTAAAATTTGATTTTCACGTTGTAATTCAAATTTTTCCAGTTTCTCTTGATATAATTCCGAGTTGCTTTTCGCCAATTCAATCACTGCCGGGAATTCTTTTAGTTTTTTGGAATTCACTTCTTCCTCGGATTCCAATTGTTTCATATCGGAAGTTATTTTATGGATTTCCTCATCTTTTCGCCAAGCCTCCTGCGCGAGTTCCAACCGATTGGAAAGGTTTTCTTTTACCTGTTGTGAGTTTTCTAAATCCAAATCTTTCAGAGTGATGCTTAATGCTGAAATTTTTTCTTCGGTGTTTTTTTTAAGTGTTAGCAATCTTTTTTCACTAGCTGCCAAATTTTCTTCGTTCAGTTGAAATTCGATTCCTTGAAGTGCCCGGTTTAGTTCATTTTTTATAGATTTATATTCCTGTAGTTTATCGTTTCTTTCTTGTTGAAGGGAATATATCTTCTTTCCAAAATGCTCCAGTTGTGGTCCAAATTCTTCCGAAGTGACCGAAACACCTATAAAATTCCTTGTATCAACCAGACATTCCTGGCGGGCTTCAAAGTTTTCGTTTTGTGATTTCTCACAACTTTTCTGCTCAGTTTGCCCATCGGCCAATTCCTTTTTCTGCTGGCTCCAATTTCGAAACTGTTCGGCTTTAGCTTGAATTTTTTCGTGCTGTTTTAATAAAAATCCGTGTTGTAAGTTGAAAGTTTTTAATTCGTTTTCGGCATCTAATTGCTCTTTTTCCCGGATTTGGATCTCTTTTTCCTGTTTGGCTATTTTTTCTTTTAATTCCAGTTGTTTATTTAATGAAAGGATATTCTTTTCCAATTCCTTAACATTGGTTTCCTTTTGTGTCAGATCATTGGAAAATTGCTTTTTCTGTTCTTCTTCCAATAAATTTTCCTTTATGACCGCAATGCGTTGCTGTTGGGTTTCGATCACTCGGTTTTCTTCCTTGAATTTTTCATAACTTTTTCTTCCCAATTGTCGATAAATTCCGGTGCCGGTGATTTTCTCCAACAATTCCCCGCGTTCACTTTTGGACGCTTTTAGAAACCTGGCAAATTCCCCTTGGGCAAGTAATACCGCTTTGATGAACTGGTCGTAATTCAATCCGATTAATTCCTCGTTTTTTTTTGGGACTTCAGACTTTTTTAAATCGATCAGTTCCCCGGTTCCCACTTTACTGATCTGCATATTGTACTCTCGCAAATTTCCCGTTCGAGCGGTGGAAATATTCCATTCGGAGCGAAAGGATCCTGTTTTTGCTTCATAGGTTACCGCCGCCATGGCTTCCTGCTGATTCCGCGTGATAATGGCTCCGGTTTTATTGATCTCATTGTTGGAAACCACTGCCAATCGTGGAATTTTATTGAAAAGAGCTAAAGAAATCACATCGAGAATCGTACTTTTTCCGCTGCCCGTTGGACCCGTGATTGCAAAAAGTGAACTCGTGGTGAAAGGCGGTTTTGTGAAATCTATTTCATGGCTTCCTTTTAAGGAATTAATATTTTGGAATTCGATTTTCAATATTTTCATGATTTTTTTTATAGAATGTGGAGGTGCTGTTTCAGCGAAAGTGGATTTTAAAACGAATATTTGATTTTTTACTCCAAATAAATTTCCTCCAAAAGTTCATCAAAAGCACTTTTCATTTCATCAAGAGTGATTTCATCATAATTTTGCTTGTCCAAGATTTCTAAAAAAACCTTTCGTGGACTAAGATTTTCCAAACTTTCGCCAACCGAATACATTTCCCCAGCGCCATTAATTTGATTTTCGAAGGTTGCCCGATGTTTCACAATCTGAAAACCTGGTTTTTCAAAAGTGCTTATTAATTGGTCCAGTTGTATAATTTTATCGGCGTCGTATTCTTTTTCCTGCAATTCCATTTCTATCAATGAGTCCAATTTCCGCCGCTCACTTAGATTTTGGAGCTTTTCTTGTAATTGTTCCAAATTTCCCACAATTTTCAACAAACTTCTGAACTGCGGTATGGGCAAACTTGTTGGAACCCATCCTTCTTGTGTGTCCAGCAGCAAAACCCGTTTTTCATTGTTGCGCTCACTGAAAGAGAGAGGAAGGGGAGAACCGCTGTAAAAAGTTGGCGTCGTTGCATTCGCTTTTTGGGGCTTATGGATATGACCCAAGGCGATGTAGCTGAAATAATCCCCAAACCGGAGCGCGTTGAAAGCAGCTTGATTCCCAATTTGGATTTCCCGTTCACTCTCTGAAGTGATGGCTCCCGTCGCAAAAAGATGCCCGAGCGCAATTGCCGGAATTTTTGGATATTTCGTTTCGCAAAGTGTGGCCGCTTCCATAAAATATTGTTCAATACCCGCCTGAATTTGTTCCAACCGATCATTATAAGTCTGACCTTCGCCGGCATGGCGCAAATTGGCTTCCCGCAAATACGGCAGGGCGGCGATCACAAATTCTACTTTATTATGATCGTTATGAATGGGAATAATCAGATCTTCCATATTTTCGGGCAGTCCACCAATTACGTGCACATCCAATTCCCTCAAAATTTCAGCGGGAGCGTTCAGCATGGCCGGGGAATCGTGATTGCCGCCGGTGATAATTAGTTTACAGTTCAGCCGGCAGAGGCACATTAGTGAGCGGTAATATTGTTGCCGAGCTTCAGAAGAAGGATTTGCGAGATCAAAAACATCGCCGGAAACAACCATGATTTCCACATTTTCCTGTTCAATGGTTTTGCAAAGCCACTTTATAAAAAGGTCGAAATCTTCGGAAAGATCGTGTTTGTGCAGCTTTTTTCCGATATGCCAATCGGCGGTATGAAGTATTTTCATCGGGATTTAGAATTTTGTCTAAAAATAATGTTCTTTGGAAGCTTGTGCAAGCGGTGCGGCATTTTTGTGGTTTTGAAAGTCTTGGCATTTAGGGCGCGTTCTGCCCGTGTTATTCTACCTTTCGTAATTTCGCAACGCATTCAATTCCTAATCGATCCATACATTACATAATCGGACCACCCGAAACCCGATTTTTTTCCTTCTTAATACTTTCTTTTTTTCCATCAGTTCATTAAATTTACCGCCAAAAATTCCCTCCGTAAAACAAGATGTTACATGAAGTTATCGTATAAACCTTTCCAAAACTTTATTCAGAAGAACACGACGGCCAAAACACGGGGTCGGTATGCTGACTCCCTCGTCTCTACATTGAATATAAGTTCCAATGAAATTAAGGCTGAGGTTTTGGGTTCTCAATATTATAGTGTTGCTATAGAATTTAATTTTAAAGAAATAACCAGTGCGAGTTGCACCTGTCCATACGATCAAGGTGGATATTGCAAACACATTGTTCATGTTTTGGTCGAAGCGGATAATTTGATACAAAAAAATGGCACTCCAAATTTTTCATCTTCTGCCCAGTCTTCTATAATTTCGCTAAAAAAAGAAGGGAAAACCTTCATCTTGGAAAATCAAAACATCCAAGGGTTAAGCCCCCAGGAAATTAAAAATATTTCCACAAAAACACAAAATTATTTTTGGCACCGTTCATTGAACATCGTTGAAGCACTGATGCCGCCAAATAATTTTATTGCGAAAATCAACGAATCGTACATCCATGATTTTGATATAGAAATAACCCAGAAAGATGATGATCTTCATTTAAAATGTACTTGCGCCAATTTATCGACTAAAATTTGCCCGCACCTGCATTTTGCGTTATTGAATATACTGGAATCGGAAATGCTCCAGTTGCCATTTGACGAGAAAAACCGGTTACAACTTTTCCAACAGTATTCAGATTCTAAAGGATTGGGGGATATTGAGAAATTGGATGATTTTTGGAGGGCTTCCTTCAGTTCCGGGAGAATTTATATTGAGCCCAAGCACGCCTTTTTATCCCTCTCAAAATCAGATATTTCTTTCTTGAAAAATGAATTGCTCCCCGATTTTCAACTTCCTGCTTCGGCTTCGGGGAAAAAGAAACTGGAATTCATCTTGGCTGATGGTGGTCACGACACCGGGTTTAGCTTTCAATTGATGCAAGCTCCCTTGGCAAAAAGCGGCAACATGAAATCTCCCATTCGACCGGTGGATTTACAGGATAAATTAAAGGGCCTTTCGGAACGGGAAGAGTTCTTGTTCATCACTTCCCTTTTGCAACAAGGGGAATACGGCCGGGATTATTCTGCTGATCTGCATGTCCTTAAAAATCCATTTGATTTGCCGTTTTATTATTTTCAATCAGAGTGGAACGATGAAAAAATAACACCGGGAAAAATCAACCCCATCCAGTTCTTTGTCCAAAATATTGAAGCAACGCTTCAAGTGAAGCAAAAAGACGGTTTCTATGTTATGAAGCTTCAGCTGCAAATTAATGGGAAAAATTATCCTTCTGCAGAATTGGAACAATATGGGCACTATGTTTTGATGGATGAAAAATGCTATTTTATCAAAGATGAAGTGGTCTTCAAGCTGCTCAATTTTTTCAGGGAAAATAAGCACGAAATTTATTTGACCGAACACCAGTTCATCCAGTTTAAAAAAGAATTCTTGGATCAATTGGAACAAGCGGTGAAAGTTGAATACAGCTTTATCAAAAAAGCACCGAAAAAGCTTATCCTGAAACAAGCCTTGGATCACGTTAGCGAGCACATGATTTACTTATCCGAATCGGATGATTACATCCTTATCACGCCGGTTATCCGGTATGGTGAAATTGAGGCGCCCATACTTTCCAGGCGAAATGTGTATGCCGAGGATGAGAAGGGAAAAATGTACGTAATCGACCGAAACGAGGTGGCTGAATACCGATTCAAACGGAATATTCAAGCCCAGCATCCCGCTTTTGAAGATAACCCGCAAACCGAATTTTATTACTTGCACAAACAAGAATTTCTGGATGAGGGTTGGTTTATTGAAGCCTTTGAAGCTTGGCGGGAGCATGGGTATGCCATCCTCGGGTTCAGACAATTGAAAAACAATAACCTGAACCCCAACAAAATGAAGGTGCAAGCCACTGTGAAATCGGGCATTGATTGGTTTGACATTCATACCGATATTGCATTTGGCGACCAAAAAGTTGGTTTGAAAGAAATCCGGAAATCCATTGTCAATAAAAACCGCTATGTCAAATTGGGTGATGGCACCAAAGGAATCCTGCCAGAAGAATGGGTCGAAAAATTCAGTCGTTATTTCCGATCCGGCGAAATTAAGGACGATGCAATCCGCACGCATAAATCGCATTTTGGGCTTGTAGATGAATTGTTTGAAAAAGAAGTTCTGTCTTCGGAAATAAAAATGGAATTGGAAAACTACCGCGAGAAAATAGCCAATTTTCATTCCATCAGAAATGTGAAAATCCCCAAAAACCTGACAGCCGTTTTAAGGGATTACCAAAAAGAAGGTTTGAACTGGTTGAATTTCTTGGATGAATTTGGATTTGGCGGTTGTCTGGCGGATGATATGGGACTGGGGAAAACCATTCAAATTATTGCTTATTTCCTCGCTCAAATTGAAAAAGGAAATAAAAAACCTAATTTGGTGATCGTTCCCACTTCCCTGCTCCACAACTGGGAAATTGAAATTAAAAAGTTTGCGCCAAAATTAAAACATAAAATTATTTATGGTATCGACCGGGACACGAAGCATATCAATTTTGGAAAATACGACGTGCTGATCACTTCCTATGGAACCATGCTGAATGATATTGAAATTTTAAAAGAAACCAACTTCAACGTGATTGTTCTGGATGAATCCCAAGCCATCAAAAACCCAGCATCAAAACGCTATAAAGCAGCACGGTTGCTCCAAGCAAGGCAACGGATTGTGGCGACGGGAACCCCTGTTGAAAATAATACCTTCGATTTATATGCCCAACTTTCATTTGCCATGCCCGGATTATTTGGCAATGCGAAGCAATTTGCAGCGGATTATTCCACCCCTATCGACAAATTCCAAAACGAAGATAGGGCGAGGGAACTCCAACAAAAAGTTCAGCCGTTTATTTTGAGACGCACTAAAAAAGAAGTCGCCACGGAATTGCCCGAAAAAACAGAAATGGTTGTTTATTGTGAAATGGGCAAGGAACAGCGCCGCGTATATGATATTTATAAAAATGAATTTCAACGTTTTCTCCAAGACAAAAGTGATGATGAATTAAAAACTTCCAGTATGCATATTTTGCAGGGCCTAACTAAAATGCGACAAATTTGTAATACGCCTGCGCTTCTTTCGGATAATGAATATTACGGAAACCAATCGGCGAAGTTGGACGAATTGATGACACAGGTACTAAAGTTACAAAGTGAGCACAAAGTATTAATTTTCTCACAGTTCGTCGGTATGTTGAACCTGATTAGAGAGCGATTGGATCAAGAAGCGATAAAATATGCCTATCTCACAGGTCAAACCAGAAAACGACAAGAGCAGGTCGAGGCTTTCCAAGAGGATGATGAAATCCGTGTGTTCCTTATCAGTTTGAAAGCTGGGGGAACTGGATTGAATTTGACTGAGGCCGAATACGTCTTTATCGTGGATCCTTGGTGGAACCCCGCCGTTGAAAATCAAGCTATTGACCGTGCCTACCGAATTGGACAAACAAACAAAGTCATTGCGATCCGTATGATTGTTCCTGACACAATCGAAGAAAAAATCATGGAATTGCAAGACCGCAAAAGGAAATTAGTGGAAGACTTAATCCACACTGATTCCGGATTCTTTAAGCAATTGACAAGAAATGATTTGATGAAGTTGGTGTAACCAGAATAATATGCGCGGCGTTATTGTAGGCTTTGAATAAGTAGTCCTTTTCTAATTCGAAATCTATAAAATTCGAAAAAAATCCGAGCGATAATTTATGCTCATTTATATAGCCAGTTTACAATCATTATATAGCGATGATAAAAGAAGGATAATACATAGATAGTTCGCGGGTCTTTAACGCCTGTTTAAAGGGGATATCCCGAAGAAACGTTGGAATGCCCTTTGGGCGGCGACTGATGTCAAAATCATAAAACGGCACCGCGCGGGACTTTTGTTTTTTGGCGCAACCCATTCATCCGCAAGTCTTTGATGTGGGCGGAAAAAAAGATAAAATTTTCTTGAAAAAACAGCTTGTTGAAGTAAAAAAGGCACGTATATTTGCACCCGCCAAAAGGGGGAAGGGAGGAAGTTTGGAAGTTCTTGAAAATGGGTCGAAAAAAAATAAATTTTTTTTCTTTGCACATTAAAAA
>JBDNFD010000024.1:0-22187 GCA_041689995.1 Flavobacteriaceae bacterium
ACCCCTAGACAGAGACAAATATCACGCAGACCGTTCCTCCCTGTCATTTGACCAAAAAAGAGCTGTGCGAATTGGTTCCAACAATTGAGCTTGCTCGTGGCGTGATCCCCTTTATAACGGTCAACACATTTTTGAAATTCATAGCGGTTGACCAATGAAAGAACCTGAGCAAAAATGTACTTTCCCCTATTCATAACTTTGGTTTTGACCAAAGTTACCGCTCCAAATCAAATCAAAAAATCAAAGAACGGGGGCTAAACACTATATTTGCTATACCTTTAGAACATTGACTTTAAACAAACGCATCAGTACTAGTTTCCAAATACAAATTAGAATTCCTCGCGTGAATTATATTCATGTCCGGATTATTGCTTAAATCAATACTGGTCAACTGAATTGTAACTACGTCCGCCATGTCTGGACTGCAATATAATTCTTCCAATAATGGATTTCCCGAAAGGTTCAACTCGACAAGGCCATCAACATTGTCACAATGCAAAATTTCCAAAAGGGAATTGCTTGTCAAATCGATAGAAGCTATTGAATTGTTGGAAACATTCAAACTCACCAAACTTGCAAAATCCTGGATTCCAGTTAAATTTTGAATAAATTCATTTGAGATATCCAAATTTGTAATATTGGAAATATCCGAGGTCAAAACAACACCGTTAGAAACTCCGTCGCTGTCAATGCCCCTGATCGATAAGCGTTTGTTCAAAATTATTATCTGGAATGACGGTGGTTTGTGCTATTGAAACAGAAAAGCTTAGGGATAAAAATATCGTCGTTATATTTTTCATGATTTTGACTTTATTGAATTATAAGGTTCTTGGAATCGGTGATTTGTCCGTTACATAATAAGGACAAGACATAAACCCCTGAAGGATAATTTGAAATATTTATATTGGTTACCTTTAAATAGCCAGAATTACCAGTCCCAATCTCATAAAATCAAATCAATAAAATACCTGAGAGCCAAAAAGATTTTATTAAAAATATTTAGCAATATAAAAAAATCATTTGATTTTTGGAAAATACCAATGTTAATTCTTTATCTTTCGTGAAAATTTAAACTAGTAATGTTCCTATTCGTATTCAAATATAAGTTTTACAAATTTAATATTTCAGGTCCCCACTTACTATCTGTTGCTCCATAAAATTTATTAACTTTGTGGGACAACAGTTTTTTTATGCCGATAACCAAGTTTTTGGAGTATTTGCTTTTCGAAAAAAAATATTCGCAGCATACGCTTGTTGCTTATAAAAACGACCTTAAAGAATTTTCCGAATTCATTCTTTCCACTTTTGACCAAGAAGAAATCTCGGAAGTCAATTATTCCCAAATAAGAAGCTGGATCGTTTCCCTTGTCGATAAAGGCCTTTCCAACCGAACAATCAACCGAAAAATTTCTTCGCTAAAAACCTACTATAAATTCCTTCTGAAAACCAAACAGTTGGAGGCCTCGCCATTAAGTGTTCACAAAGCCCTAAAAACCGCCAAAAAAATACAAGTCCCTTTTTCTGAAACAGAGGTCTCACAAGTGCTGGAACTTTTTTCGCCCACCAACTTCGAGGAATCGAGGAACAAGCTGATCGTTGAATTATTTTATTCCACAGGAATTAGACGCGCAGAATTAATTCATATAAAATTATCCGATATCGACTTTTATGATTGTACTCTTAAAGTTTTTGGAAAACGAAACAAAGAACGCCTTATCCCATTAATGGGACCTATAATTATTTCGGTTCAGAATTATTTGAATTACAGAAAGGAAGTGGAAACCCCGATTTCTCAAAAATATTTGTTACTGACCAAAAAAGGAGTTAAAATGTATGAAAGTCTTGTTTACCGTATTATAAAGGAGTACTTTGGTCTTGTCTCCGAGAAGGTAAAAAGGAGCCCACATATTTTAAGGCATAGTTTTGCCACGCACCTCCTAAACCGAGGAGCCGACATGAACTCTATTAAAGAATTATTGGGTCACGCAAGTTTGGCATCGACTCAAGTTTATACGCACAACAGCATAGGGGAACTGAGCAAAGTTTATAAAGCAGCGCATCCCCGGAACAAAAAAAAATAAAATTATTTGTTTAATCCTAAAAACGTGGAATATGAAAGTAAATGTGCAGTCAATAAATTTCAATGCGGATCAAAAACTAATAGATTTCCTTCAAGAGAAATTAGACAAACTTGAAACCTACTATGACAAAATCATCTTTGCCGATGTTTATTTAAAAACCCTAACCACCAGCGAGCCCGAAAATAAAATCACCGAAATTCTGCTGAGCATTCCAGGTGACGATATAATTGCGCAGCGAACCAAAAAGACATTCGAAGAAGGAATAGATGAAGTTATTAGCGTTTTGCGCCGCCAACTTCAAAAACGAAAAGAAAAATTAAGTGTACGTGCATAAAAAAAGCAAAATAATGTTTGTGAAATAAATAAACTTTCTATATTTGCAGTCCGTTAGAAAAAACGGACTTTTTTGTGGTTGAAAAGTAGCATAAAGCCGATGTAGCTCAGCTGGCTAGAGCAGCTGATTTGTAATCAGCAGGTCGTGGGTTCGAGTCCCTCTATCGGCTCTCAGTACTTGAAAAATCGGTTGTTGACAAGGAATGGAGCTGCTTTCTGTGAAGATTTCTTCAACGGAGAAAATTTGTTCCACGTTCGGAAAACGCCGGGAATTTGAGTAAAAACACGTTCATAAAAAATTGGGGAGATACTCAAGCGGCCAACGAGGACAGACTGTAAATCTGTTGTTTCCAACTTCGCAGGTTCGAATCCTGCTCTCCCCACTCAATAATCCTGAATTCAGGATTAAAAATTAAAAAAGCGGGAGTAGCTCAGTTGGTAGAGCGTCAGCCTTCCAAGCTGAATGTCGCCGGTTCGAACCCGGTCTCCCGCTCAACAATTCCTGCGTAGGCAGGAATCTTTTTCGTTCTCGTTCCATCTGAAAATTGATGCCCGGCATTGGTTTCGAAGGAAAAAACGAAAAATTTTTCGCCGACGTAGCTCAGGGGTAGAGCGTTTCCTTGGTAAGGAAGAGGTCGCGAGTTCAATTCTCGCCGTTGGCTCGATTTTAATTCCGCAACATCCGGTCAATAGTTGGAGAGAGTTGTTGGCTTTTTGGTATTGTATACAATTGAACACTAATATATAACTAAGATTAAATAAACAGTAATTATGGCTAAGGAAAATTATGACCGCTCCAAACCGCACCTTAACATAGGTACCATTGGACACGTAGATCACGGAAAAACAACTTTGACCGCGGCAATTACAAAAGTAATGGCCGATGCAGGTTATTCAAAGGCGAGCGCTTTTGATCAAATCGACAACGCTCCCGAAGAAAAAGAGCGTGGAATCACTATCAACTCATCGCACGTTGAGTATGCAACTGCCAACCGCCACTATGCTCACGTTGACTGTCCTGGTCACGCCGATTATGTGAAGAACATGGTTACCGGTGCCGCCCAAATGGACGGTGCTATCCTTGTGGTTGCCGCTACGGACGGACCTATGCCACAAACCCGTGAACACATCCTTCTAGGACGTCAAGTGGGGATTCCAAGAATCGTTACTTTCTTGAACAAAGTGGATTTAGTTGATGACGAAGAACTTTTGGAACTTGTTGACATGGAAGTACGTGATTTGCTTAATTTCTATGAATATGATGGTGACAATGGCCCGGTAATTTCCGGTTCAGCCCTTGGTGCTTTGAACGGAGAACAAAAATGGGTGGATTCTGTGGTTGAATTGATGGCCGCCGTTGATACTTGGATCGAATTGCCAACACGTGATATTGCCAAGCCTTTCTTGTTGCCTGTGGAAGATGTATTCTCCATTACAGGTCGTGGAACGGTTGCTACGGGCCGTATCGAAACTGGTGTAGCCAACACAGGCGACCCCGTTGAAATCATTGGTATGGGCGCCGGAAAATTAACTTCTACCGTAACTGGGGTTGAAATGTTCCGAAAAATTTTGGGCCGAGGTGAAGCTGGTGACAATGTTGGTATCTTGTTGAGAGGTATTGAAAAAAACCAAATTTCACGAGGGATGGTGATCACTAAACCTGGTTCCGTTACTCCACACGCTAAATTCAAAGCCGAGGTTTATATCTTGAAAAAAGAAGAAGGTGGACGTCACACTCCATTCCATAACAACTATCGTCCACAGTTCTACGTTCGTACAACGGATGTAACTGGAACGATCAACCTTCCAGAAGGAATTGAAATGGTAATGCCAGGTGACAACTTGACCATTACTGTTGATTTGCTTCAATCTATCGCAATGAACGTAGGTTTGCGTTTTGCGATCCGTGAAGGAGGAAGAACCGTAGGAGCCGGACAGGTAACCGAAATTCTTGATTAACAAGAAATGGTAAGGGAAGTTAAGGTGTCACGCTACTGAGCGGGGATACCTTGACTTGTATTTACGGGTTTAGCTCAGTTGGTAGAGCACTGGTCTCCAAAACCAGGTGTCGGGAGTTCGAGCCTCTCAACCCGTGCTGGAGATGAAAAAAATGTGTTGGCGAGAAGTTTATCCCGATCGAAGCAAAGCGGAGTAGCGGGAAGCCTCTTAACAAGCCTATACTGAGCGAAGTCGAAGTATGCTGGAGATGAAAAAAATATATTGGCATTTGAATTCTTTCTTGAAATAATAGTTCATATAGATTATAAAAACGCTGCAAGTAAAAAAATAGATACCGGAATCCGGAACAAACAAAGAAACACAATGGCGGGAATTGTAAATTACGTATCAGAATCTTATAACGAACTGAAAAATCATGTTACTTGGCCGACATATGCCGAAGGTCAGCGTCTAACAGTTATCGTACTCGTTTTTTCGGTCATTTTTGCCTTGGCAATTTGGGGTGTCGATACTGTTTTTAGCGATTTGATGGAAGCATACTTCAATTGGGTAAAATCCTAAGTAATGAACGTTATGATAGAAGATAATACGAAAAAATGGTACGTGGTGCGTTCGGTGAGCGGTCAGGAAAATAAAATCAAAGACTACATCGAAAAAGAAATTTCGTATTTAGGACTTGAAGATTTTATTGAACAAATCTTGGTTCCCACAGAAAAAGTGGTCCAAGTGCGCAACGGAAAGAAAATAAACAAAGAAAAAGTATATTTTCCCGGATACATAATGATCCAAGCAAATTTGGGAGGGGAAATTCCCCACATTATAAAAGGAATAAATGGGGTCATTGGATTTTTGGGCGAAACCAAAGGCGGTGACCCGGTGCCATTACGAAAGTCAGAAGTGAACAGAATGCTCGGAAAAGTAGATGAACTTTCCCTAAAAGCCGAAAATGTCGCCATTCCGTTCACCATTGGGGAAACCATCAAAGTAATCGATGGTCCTTTCAACGGGTTCAACGGAACGGTGGAAAAAATAAATGAAGAAAAGCGAAAGCTCGAAATAATGGTCAAGATTTTCGGAAGAAAAACCCCACTGGAATTGAGTTATATGCAGGTTGAGAAAATATAAAATGTTACGTGATATAGAATTGTTCTTATTGCTTCCACTTTTCAAGGACAGTTCAAACTAAATCAAACAAAATGGCAAAAGAAATAAGTAAAGTTGTGAAATTGCAAGTTCGCGGAGGCGCTGCAAACCCATCCCCACCGGTAGGACCTGCATTGGGTGCCGCCGGGGTGAACATTATGGAGTTCTGTAAGCAGTTCAACGGACGAACACAAGATAAAGCCGGAAAAGTTCTTCCAGTCGTGATCACCGTTTACAAAGACAAATCCTTCGATTTCATCATAAAAACCCCACCCGCAGCTGTTCAAATTATGGAAGCTGCAAAAGCAAAAAAAGGTTCTGGGGAACCTAATCGAAAAAAAATCGCAAGTATTTCTTGGGATGAGGTAAAAGCAATCGCAGAAGACAAGATGCAGGATTTGAACGCTTTTACGGTGGAAGCAGCTATGAAGATGGTTGCCGGGACCGCTCGTTCAATGGGGGTAACGATCAAAGGAACCCAACCTTTTTAATTCAAAAAAGAAGCAAGAAATGGCAAAAATAACAAAAAAGCAAAAAGAGGCTCAAGCCAAAATCGAAAAAGGCACGACCTACTCAGTTGCGGAAGCTTCGGCTTTGATAAAAGATGTGACCAACGCCAATTTTGATCCGTCTGTTGATATCGCTGTTCGTTTGAATGTCGATCCACGAAAAGCGAATCAAATGGTGAGAGGGGTGGTTACCCTTCCACATGGTACGGGAAAAGACGTGAAAGTATTGGCTCTGGTAACTCCCGATAGAGAAGAAGAAGCCAAAGCTGCAGGAGCAGACTTCGTTGGACTTGATGAATACCTTGATAAAATTAAAGGTGGCTGGACCGATGTGGATGTTATCATTACCATGCCCAGCGTGATGGGAAAATTAGGACCACTCGGACGAATTTTGGGACCTCGCGGATTAATGCCGAACCCAAAAACCGGAACCGTGACCATGGATGTCGCCAAAGCTGTAAAAGATGTGAAAGCAGGGAAAATCGACTTTAAAGTCGATAAAACCGGAATCGTTCACGCCGCTATTGGAAAAGCATCTTTCGATGCCGAAAAAATCGCCGGGAATGCTCGGGAATTATTAACCACCCTCATGAAATTGAAGCCTCAGGCCACCAAAGGAATATACATAAAAAGTATCTTTATGTCCAGTACTATGAGCCCAAGTGTAGAAGTTGATACCAAAAGGTTCACCGAGCAATAATTTGAAATTATGACAAGAGAAGAAAAATCACAATTAGTAGACGATTTGACCGCCCGATTGAGCAGCGCCCCTACCGTTTATTTGGCAGATATTTCCGGATTGAATGCCGGGGAAACCAACAATTTACGCAGGGCTTGCTTCAAAGCAAATGTGAAAATGACCGTTGTCAAAAACACATTATTGGCAAAAGCCATGGAGAGTTCCGAAAAGGATTTTGGCGAACTATCTTCTGTTTTGAAAGGCAATACTTCCATGATGTTGTCCGAAACAGGAAATGCACCGGCAAAAATCATTAAAGAGTTCAGAAAGAAGAATAAAAAACCGATCCTAAAAGGCGCATTCGTAGAAGAAGCAATTTATTTGGGCGACGAAAATCTTGACGCTTTGGTAAATATTAAATCCAAAGAAGAGGTTATCGGCGACATCATCGGGTTGTTGCAATCACCGGCCAAAAATGTTATTTCGGCCCTTAAATCAAGTGGTGGCAAACTTGCTGGAATTCTTAAAACCCTTTCCGAAAAGGAAAATTAACACGTACGCACTTAATAATTATTAATAAACACACATTTTAAAACGATAGAAAATGGCAGATTTAAAAGATTTCGCAGAACAATTGGTTAACTTATCAGTAAAAGAAGTAAACGAACTTGCTGGTATATTGAAAGATGAATATGGTATCGAACCAGCCGCAGCCGCAGTGGCCGTTGCCGCCGGTGGCGGTGGTGCAGAAGGTGAGGAAGCTGAAGAGCAAACCGAATTCGATGTAATCCTAAAAGCAGCTGGAGGTTCCAAACTTGCAGTAGTAAAATTGGTGAAAGAACTTACTGGATTAGGTCTGAAAGAAGCAAAAGGTTTGGTTGATGGCGCACCTGCCCCTGTAAAAGAAGGCGTGTCAAAAGAAGAAGCCGAAGCGCTAAAAACACAGTTGGAAGAAGCAGGAGCCGAGGTTGAGCTTAAATAAGCTTGAAGAAGCAATATTAGTTAGGTTTAGACCTCGGCCACGCCAAAGCGTGGCTGAAGGTCTAAACCCTTTTGCGTATTTATACGCTGCGTTTTATCGCACACATTTTTTTATTTTAATTATGCCGAAAAATTTTGTTTCCTTCAAAATTTTAAGCATCAAATAATTCCGTCCATAGATGTTAGCAACGCAAAACGAACGAGTGAATTTCTCCTCTGTAAAAAACAAACCGGACTATCCCGACTTCTTGGATATCCAAATCAAGTCATTCCAAGACTTTTTTCAGTTGGAGACAAAAACAGAAGAACGGGGAAATGAAGGCCTCTACAACACCTTCATGGAAAACTTTCCCATTACGGACACCCGAAACCAATTTGTCCTCGAATTTTTGGATTATTTCGTGGATCCACCCCGATATTCCATCCAAGAATGTATTGAACGTGGGCTCACCTACAGCGTGCCACTAAAAGCACGACTAAAATTATATTGCACCGATCCAGAACACGAAGATTTCGAAACCATCGTGCAAGACGTATATTTGGGCACCATTCCATATATGACGCCTAGTGCCACATTTTGCATTAATGGGGCCGAGCGTGTTGTTGTTTCCCAATTGCACCGCTCTCCCGGCGTTTTCTTTGGACAGTCTTTCCATGCAAATGGAACCAAACTCTATTCCGCCCGTGTGATCCCTTTTAAAGGATCTTGGATCGAATTCGCAACCGATATCAACAGCGTCATGTACGCCTATATCGATCGGAAAAAGAAATTACCCGTTACTACACTTTTCCGAGCCATCGGATTTGAGCGCGACAAAGATATTTTGGAAATTTTTGACCTTGCCGAAGAAATAAAGGTGTCAAAAACAGGCCTTAAAAAAGTTATCGGTCGAAAACTTGCTGCCCGTGTTTTGAATACGTGGTACGAAGATTTTGTGGATGAAGATACTGGTGAAGTGGTTTCCATCGAACGTAATGAAATCGTTTTGGACCGCGATACCGAATTGGAAAAAGAACACATCGAAGAGATTTTGGAAACTGGTTCCAAAACCATTCTACTTCATAAAGAAGACGGTGCCAGTGGTGATTATGCCATTATTCATAATACGCTTCAAAAAGATCCCACAAACTCCGAAAAGGAAGCAGTGGAACACATTTATCGTCAACTTCGGAATGCCGAACCACCAGACGAGGAAACTGCAAGGGGAATTATTGATAAATTGTTCTTCTCAGACCAACGCTATAATTTGGGTGAAGTTGGTCGATATAGAATGAATAAAAAATTAGGTCTTGATATTCCAATGGATAAGCAAGTGCTTACCAAAGAAGACATCATCACTATCATTAAATATTTGATTGAATTGATCAATTCCAAAGCGGAAATCGATGATATCGATCACTTGTCAAACCGTCGCGTTCGTACTGTGGGCGAGCAACTTTCGCAGCAATTTGGCGTTGGTTTATCACGTATGGCCAGAACCATTCGCGAGCGCATGAACGTTCGTGACAACGAAGTTTTCACACCAATCGATTTGATCAATGCAAAGACCTTGTCTTCCGTGATCAATTCCTTTTTTGGAACGAACCAGTTGTCGCAATTTATGGATCAAACCAATCCATTGGCGGAAATCACCCACAAACGTCGTTTGTCGGCACTTGGGCCCGGTGGACTTTCGCGTGAAAGAGCAGGTTTCGAAGTACGTGATGTTCACTATACACATTATGGACGTTTATGTCCGATCGAAACCCCTGAAGGTCCAAACATTGGTTTGATTTCTTCGCTTGCCGTTTATGCAAAAGTAAACGGAATGGGCTTTATTGAAACACCCTATCGTGAAGTAGCCGATGGAAGAATCAACCTCAAAGAACAACCGATTTATCTTTCGGCCGAAGAAGAAGAAGAAAAGAAAATCGGTCAAGCCAATATTCCAATCGGAAACGAAGGAACCATTGAAAAAGATAAGGTAATTGCCCGAATGGAAGGTGATTTTCCGGTAGTGGACCCCACAGAACTCGATTACATCGATGTGGCACCAAACCAAATTTCTTCCATTTCCGCTTCGTTGATCCCATTTTTGGAACACGATGATGCCAACCGGGCGTTGATGGGCTCGAACATGATGCGTCAGGCCGTGCCATTATTGCGTGTTGATTCACCAATTGTGGGAACAGGATTGGAACGTCAAGTAGCCACCGATTCGCGTGTTTTGATCAATGCTGAAGGTGATGGAACTGTTGAATATGTTGATGCTGAAAAAATAAGTATCAAATATGACCGCACCGAAGACGAACGCATGGTGAGTTTTGAAGACGATTCTAAAACCTACAATCTGGTCAAGTTCCGAAAAACAAACCAAGGAACTTCCGTGAACCTAAAACCGATTGTTAGCGTAGGCGACAGGGTTTCCAAAGGACAAGTTCTGTGCCAAGGTTATGCGACCGAGGCCGGCGAACTTGCCTTGGGAAGGAACATGAAAGTGGCTTTTATGCCCTGGAAAGGATACAATTTTGAAGATGCGATCGTAATTTCGGAAAAAGTTGTGCGCGACGATATTTTCACCTCTATTCATATTGATGAATATTCATTGGAAGTACGCGACACGAAACTTGGAAATGAAGAATTGACCGATGATATCCCAAACGTTTCAGAAGAAGCGACCAAAGATTTGGACGAAAATGGAATGATCCGTATTGGAGCCGAAGTAAAACCCGGTGATATCTTGATTGGAAAAATTACTCCAAAAGGAGAAAGCGATCCCACGCCCGAAGAGAAATTATTGCGGGCCATTTTCGGTGATAAAGCCGGCGATGTTAAAGATGCTTCCTTGAAAGCTTCCCCTTCATTGAACGGGGTTGTTATCGACAAAAAACTTTTCGCAAGGGCCGTAAAAGATAAACGCAAACGCGCCCAAGACAAAGATGATATCATCAAATTAGACGATAAATATCATTTGAAGTTTGAAGCACTGAAAGCAAAATTGGTGGATAAATTATTTACCATTATCGGTGGAAAAACCGCACAAGGGGTTCTAAATGATTTAGGGGAGGATATTTTACCAAAAGGTAAAAAATACACCTTGAAAATGTTGAATTCCGTGGATGATTATACCCATCTTACCTTGGGAACTTGGACCACGGACAAACATTTGAACCAGTTGGTTGCCGATCTTCTGCATAATTACAAGATCAAAGAAAATGACTTGCAAGGAAATTTACGACGCGAAAAATTCACTATTTCCGTGGGTGACGAACTTCCCGCAGGAATTATCAAATTGGCAAAAGTTTATATCGCCAAAAAACGAAAACTAAAAGTTGGGGACAAAATGGCCGGGCGCCACGGAAACAAAGGTATTGTGGCACGAATTGTTCGCCAAGAAGATATGCCTTTCTTGGAAGATGGAACGCCTGTGGATATCGTATTGAACCCACTCGGTGTTCCTTCGCGGATGAATATCGGTCAGATTTATGAAACCGTTTTAGGCTGGGCCGGACAAAAATTGGGCAGGAAATATGCGACCCCAATCTTTGACGGTGCTTCCATTGATCAAATCAATGCATTGACGGATGAAGCTGGAATTCCACGTTTCGGTCACACTTATTTATATGACGGCGGAACTGGCGATCGTTTCGATCAACCGGCCACTGTTGGGGTGATTTATATGTTGAAACTCGGCCATATGATTGACGACAAAATGCACGCTCGATCTATTGGACCTTACTCATTGATCACGCAACAACCACTTGGTGGAAAAGCACAATTTGGAGGCCAGCGGTTTGGTGAAATGGAGGTTTGGGCCTTGGAAGCTTATGGTGCTTCGGCGACTTTACGGGAAATATTGACCGTGAAATCCGATGACGTGATTGGACGGGCAAAAACCTACGAAGCGATCGTGAAAGGAGAACCAATGCCCGAACCTGGACTTCCGGAATCTTTCAACGTGTTGATGCACGAATTGAAAGGGCTCGGATTGGATATAAGGCTTGAAGAATAATTCAATTTGGAAATTAAGGGTCGGGAATTGGCAAACCCGATCTCCGATCCTTAAAATTAAAAACGCAGAAACAACAATTCTCAATTCTGAATGCTGAATTCACAATTTAAAGATATGATACGAAACAACGATAATGTCACACAAAAGAAGTTCAATAAAATTTCTATTGGTTTAGCTTCACCCGAATCGATTCTGGCCGAATCCCGCGGAGAGGTTTTAAAACCGGAAACCATCAACTACCGCACGCACAAGCCAGAGCGTGACGGCTTGTTCTGTGAACGTATTTTTGGTCCTGTAAAAGACTACGAATGTGCTTGCGGAAAATACAAAAGAATCCGTTATAAAGGTATTGTTTGCGACCGTTGCGGAGTGGAAGTAACTGAAAAGAAAGTACGTCGCGACCGTGTGGGACATATTAATTTGGTGGTTCCCGTGGCCCATATTTGGTATTTTCGTTCCTTGCCGAACAAAATCGGCTACCTTTTGGGAATTCCTTCCAAAAAATTGGACATGATCATTTACTATGAACGATATGTGGTCATTCAACCAGGAATTGCAAAAAATGAAGAAGGAGAACCCGTCAAAAAAATGGATTTCTTGACTGAAGAAGAATACTTGACCATTTTGGACAGTATTCCACAAGAAAATCAATATTTGGACGACGAAGACCCGAACAAGTTCATCGCCAAAATGGGTGCCGAATGTTTGATCGAAATCCTCCGTCGCTTAGATTTGAACGAACTTTCGTACCAACTTCGCCACAGTGCAAATACCGAAACTTCCAAACAACGAAAAACGGAAGCCTTGAAACGCTTGCAAGTGGTGGAAGCTTTGCGCGATGCGAACAAAACCCGAGAAAACAAACCAGAGTGGATGATCATGAAAGTCATCCCGGTTATTCCGCCAGAATTGCGCCCATTGGTGCCATTGGACGGTGGCCGTTTCGCAACTTCCGATTTGAACGATTTATATCGACGGGTAATTATCCGAAACAATCGTTTGAAGCGTTTGGTGGAAATAAAAGCTCCGGAAGTTATTCTTCGGAATGAGAAAAGGATGTTGCAAGAATCTGTGGATTCTTTGTTCGACAACACCCGAAAATCTTCCGCGGTAAAAACAGATTCCAACCGCCCATTAAAATCCCTTTCCGATTCCTTAAAAGGAAAACAAGGACGTTTCCGTCAGAACCTTTTGGGAAAACGGGTCGATTATTCCGCACGTTCGGTAATCGTCGTTGGACCAGAATTAAGGTTGTCTGAATGCGGACTTCCAAAAAACATGGCGGCTGAATTGTACAAACCTTTCGTGATCCGTAAATTGATAGAACGCGGAATCGTAAAAACGGTAAAATCGGCCAAAAAAATCATCGATAAAAAAGAACCAGTCGTTTGGGACATCTTGGAAAACGTCTTAAAAGGACATCCAGTATTGCTCAACCGCGCCCCAACCCTTCACCGTTTGGGAATCCAAGCCTTTCAACCAAAACTGATCGAAGGAAAAGCAATTCGTTTACATCCTTTGGTTTGTACGGCTTTCAACGCCGATTTTGACGGAGATCAAATGGCGGTGCATTTGCCACTTGGACCAGAAGCAATTTTGGAAGCTCAATTACTGATGTTGGCTTCCCACAATATTTTGAACCCTGCAAACGGTTCTCCGGTAACGGTTCCTTCGCAGGATATGGTTCTTGGTCTTTATTATATGACCAAATCCCGTATTTCAACTCCTGAAGTTCCAATTGTCGGAGAAGGTTTGACGTTCTATTCCGATGAAGAAGTTGTTATCGCGCACAACGAAAAACGTTTGCACATCAATGCAAACATTAAAATCCGTACCAAAGACCTTAATGAAGAAGGTGAATTGGTCTATAAAATCATCGAAACCACTACCGGTCGCGTATTGTTCAATCAATTCGTGCCGGATAAGGCTGGATTTATCAATGAAGTATTGACCAAAAAATCCTTACGTGATATTATTGGTGATATTTTGAAATATACAAGCGTTCCTGAAACCGCCGATTTCCTTGACAACATCAAGGAATTGGGATATGGATTCGCTTTCCGTGGAGGTTTATCGTTCTCATTGGGCGATATTATTATTCCTGAAGAAAAAACGGGAATGATTAATGAGGCCAATGAACAAGTTGAAGGAATTATGGCCAATTACAATATGGGACTAATTACCAACAACGAACGTTATAACCAAGTAATTGACATCTGGACGGCGACCAACGCAAACTTGACCGAATTGGCAATGAAGCGTATTCGGGAAGACAACCAAGGTTTCAACTCCGTATATATGATGTTGGATTCTGGAGCAAGGGGTTCTAAAGAACAAATTCGACAGTTGACCGGAATGCGTGGTTTGATGGCAAAACCAAAAAAATCAAGTGCCGGAGGTGGGGAAATTATTGAAAACCCAATTCTTTCAAACTTTAAGGAAGGGCTTTCAATTTTAGAATATTTCATTTCTACCCACGGCGCGCGTAAAGGACTTGCCGATACTGCTTTGAAAACTGCAGATGCTGGATATTTGACGCGTCGTTTAGTTGATGTTTCGCAAGATGTGATCATTAACGAAGAAGATTGTGGCACTTTGCGTGGCTTAGAAGTTCAGGCATTGAAGAAAAACGAAGAGATTATCGAATCACTCGGCGCCCGAATTTTGGGTCGTACCGCATTGAACGATATTATCGATCCGCTTTCGCAGGAAGTTCTGGCCGTTTCAGGTCAGGTTATTAACGAAGCCGTTGTTGCCAAGATCAATAATTCTGCTTTGGATACGATTGAAGTTCGTTCAGCACTTACTTGCGAAGCCACCAAAGGAATCTGTATGAAATGCTACGGTAGGAACCTTGCGACCGGAAAAATGGTACAAAAAGGAGAAGCCGTTGGCGTTGTGGCCGCGCAATCCATTGGAGAGCCCGGAACGCAGTTGACCTTGCGTACCTTCCACGTTGGAGGTATTGCTGGAAACATTTCAGAAGAAAATAAACTTACTGCTCGTTTCAGTGGAAAAGCGGAAATCGAAGACCTAAAAACCGTTAAAGGCGAAAGCAATGACGGAAAAGAAGCAAATATTGTTATCTCCCGTACTTCCGAACTGAAAATTGTAGATAAGAAAACCGGAATAGTCTTGAGCACGAACGTGATTCCTTACGGATCGCAATTGTTCATCAAACCAGGGGACTCGGTCGATAAAGGAGATATAATTTGCCAATGGGATCCGTACAACGGGGTTATTATTTCGGAATTTGCCGGAAAAATAAAATTCGATAATATCGAACAAGGAGTAACTTTTCAAGTAGAAACCGATGAACAAACTGGTTTCCAAGAGAAAGTAATTTCTGAATCGAGAAACAAGAAGAAAATCCCAACGTTATTGATTTTGGGCAAAAAAGACGAAATAATCCGATCTTACAACCTTCCAGTGGGTGCTTACCTGATGGTTGATGACGCAGAAAAAATCAAAATCGGAAAAATTTTGGTGAAAATTCCACGGAAATCTGCCAAATCAGGTGATATTACCGGAGGTCTTCCACGGGTAACCGAATTGTTCGAGGCTCGAAATCCTTCGAACCCTGCAGTGGTCAGTGAAATTGACGGCGTAGTTTCTTTCGGAAAAATCAAACGTGGAAATAGGGAAATTATCATCGAATCCAAGTTGGGCGAAGTGAAGAAATACTTGGTCAAATTGTCCAACCAGATTTTGGTACAGGAAAACGATTACGTTAGAGCGGGAATGCCGCTTTCCGATGGGTCCGTTACCCCAGAAGATATTTTGAACATCAAGGGGCCAAACGCGGTTCAGCAGTATTTGGTGAACGAAGTGCAGGAAGTTTATCGTTTACAAGGTGTAAAAATCAACGACAAACATTTTGAAGTTGTGGTACGACAAATGATGCGTAAAGTACGGATCATCGATTCGGGCGACACCATTTTCTTGGAAAATCAATTGATACACAAATTGGATTTTATTAAAGAAAACGATGATATTTTCGGTAAGAAAGTAATCGAAGAGGCCGGAGAAAGCCAAACCTTGAAACCTGGACAAATCGTTAGCGCACGCGAATTAAGGGACGAAAATTCCATTTTGCGCCGAGAAGATAAAATTTTGGCTACCGCAAGAGATGCTGATCCCGCTACCGCTACCCCAATTCTTCAAGGAATTACAAGGGCGTCGTTGCAGACTAAATCCTTTATTTCCGCGGCTTCTTTCCAAGAAACCACCAAGGTATTGAACGAAGCCGCTGTTAGCGGAAAAGTCGATACGCTGGAAGGCTTGAAAGAAAATGTGATCGTGGGACATAAAATTCCGGCTGGAACAGGAATGCGCGAATACGAGAGCATTATTGTTGGTTCAAAAGAAGAGTTTGAAGAAAAGATGAGGACCAAAGAAGAAGTAAACTTTAATTGATCAAAAATCCGTTCCGACAAAATTGGGACGGATTTTTTATAAAAACCATTTTCCGACAGCGGAAAATCAAAAAACCGATAAGATGGAAAACGAAAATAAAAACAAGCAAAAGGGAAGCCAAAAAAAGATTAATATCGAACTGGACGAAGCAATGGCACAAGGAACCTATAGTAATCTGGCCATTATCAACCATTCCGTATCGGAATTTGTGGTCGATTTTGTGAACATTATGCCGGGAACGCCCAAAAGCAAAGTGAAATCACGAATTATTCTGACACCACAGCACGCCAAACGCCTGTTGAAAGCTTTGGGGGAGAACATTCACCGGTTTGAGGCCGCCCACGGTGAAATCAAAGATTACGAAAAACAACCCATTCCACTGAATTTTGGACCTACGGGACAGGCGTAGAAATTTTTAGTAGGCAATAAAAAATATAGTCAAAAAGCAAAAAAGCCGCTCCAAAATATTTTCGAAACGGCTTTTTTGTTTTAAGTAAGCTTCGGGTTTATTCTTTCAACAAGTTTTTGCTGTCAGTTATTTCTCCATCGCAAACGAGGGTCACAACATAAACCCCAGCGGGATAACCACTCACGTCAATTTCAATCTGCGATTTGGTCACATCCAAAATATAATTGTCGGAAACCGTGGCGGGCAAATTATGCACCGATATATAGGCCGAACTGGAGTCCATGACATCATAACCAACCATTACCAAGCCGGAGGTGGGATTTGGGGACAAACTGTTCAAGGATGGACCGTTGATCTTTATTTCAATTTCGTCATAATCTTTGTAGCCATCCGAATCGGCAATGATCTCCAGTTTATATTTTTTTGTAACGTTGGACGAAACCGTGAAATCTTTTCCGGTATAGATCAAATTCCCTTCCGGATCATACCAATTGTATGTGGCGGGTTCGTTCAACGTATCGGCTTGGATAGTTATAGCTTCATTTTCATTTATGACTTTATCCTCCCCCGCTTTTGCCAAGAACAGGTTTCTGGGATCGCGTTTGATCAGGTAAGTTTCCCCGCCCTGAATTTTATTGGTGGTTTCGTTGCGCTGAATGGCATGGAGCGTATAGTTAGCTTCGGAAACTTTCTGGGTCAAAAAGTTGAACCTTAATGTCAAAAGGCCAATTCTTTTGGGTTCCAAAACCACATTTTCCAATTTTGCATGATTGCCGGTAATACGTTTCACCTTTTCTAATTTTGTATCGCGCATGTTGGTGGTTTCCTTCCCTCCGGTTACCCAAGCATCGTAGAGCAGGTCATTCATTGCCACATATATTTCCGCTTCTTCATAAACAGGTGTGTTCAAATCTTCATCGGGAACCACAAATTCCAAAGGTATAGGCTTGGGAAAGAGTGTTCGGGTTGCCAACAGCCACTGATCCACCAAGCAGGCCGTTTTCGAGCTCATCCACAACGGTCACATTTTTGGCGACAATATTGTTGTTGTTAGAAATGTTGTCGTACACTGCGGAGATTTCGGGAAAGGACATCGTGTCATCGTTGGAAAGAATCCGTGCCAAAAAGCAAAAATGCCACGGATTCTCCATATCGATTGCTTCATAATCTGCGGGATCCGGCATACCGCTCCATGGTATTTCTAAAATAACCTCCCGACCGGGCTCTAAACTGGGAATATCGAAACTTCCCACTTCATCGCCCAAACGGACATTATCGATGAAAACTTCGCCGGTATATGCTCCTGGCCAACCAAGCCCAAGGCTGGCTTTTGTCCAATATAACTTCAACTGATCTTCACCCGAAGAAGTAATACAGCCATTGTTTTTTATCCGCACATATATGTATGGAGGATTGGCGGCACTATATTCCGGGTTTTGATGTTCCCTGACGAACAATCCATCGGGTTGGTTGCGTACCCATATATCGGGGCTGGCCCAAAAAACAGTGGTGGTGGTATTGGGTTCCGCACCCGTATCATCCAGATTGTCCTTGATGACCAAATCCAGTTCTGGTGAAGTTTGGCCCATGCATTCCGCGGTTTCGTAAACCCCGGTGTTTTGCGCATTGCCGCGATAGCTTCCCCATTCCACTTTGTCGGCATCTCCGGTGGTGTCCCAGACGTAGGTGGTATTATCATGAACGCGCCCGATTTCCGTCCAATCTGTTCCAATTATAACTTCATTGTAACCATCGGCATCGATGTCTCCGACAAACGGTGTGGCGGCAAAATCCGCTCCGATATCGGATTGCAATGGCCAACCAAAACATAAAGTGCCATCATTGTTGAAAGCATATAATTTGCCATCATCATTTATAATAATTTCTACGGCATCATCTTCATCTATGTCCGCAAGAATGGGAACGCTTTCCCCCGAATCTGAAATAGTTACAGGAAAAACAGAAAAGGGGCTTCCCTCATTGTCCAAAACATATAATTTATTGGAGCTTCCAAAAGCTACCTCAAGATTTCCATCTCCATTGAGATCGCCAACGGATAGCCTCGGAATTAATGTTTCGGTATATGGTCCCCAAGGCAAATCTATTTCCAGATTCCCCGACCAATTGGGGTTTATAGCAGTCCCGTTTGTATTTAAGGCATATACTTTTCCAGTGGCATCAATTGGAAAATTCACACCATCGATAAACTGATTTATTCGAGTAACGATCAAAATTTCATATTCATGATCATTATTAATATCGGCCAAAACCACCCCATTATCGGCGCGTTCCCCTGAAGAGAATACTTTGATTTGTTGTAAAGAATCATCTGTGAAATCCCAGATATAAATGGCGCCCCGATCATCCGTTGTACTGATTGCCCGGCATCCAAATACAATTTCTTTTTCTGGGTCGCCATCTATATCGGCAACCGCTATTTCACCTTCCGACCAATCCACATTGTCCCCAACTTGTTTGCTTGCCAAAATGGTGCCATCCGCATTATATATCGTAATTTTTTGCCTTTCGTTCAATACTATTATATCAAGACTGCCGTCGGCATTTACATCCGATAATACGGGGTTTCTATTGGTTCTATGATCGAGTGGAATTTCACCATCGCCCCATAACTTGTCCGGTTTATTGTCCCCATTTCCGTCGGTGGTTCGGAAACCGTACAAAGTCGGGAAATCCGTAAAACTACCTCGACCAATGGCAATGACCTCTGCAAGTCCATCATTGTCCAGATCACCAATTGCAGGATTGGCGGACAAACTTGAAAAGGTACGCGCAAAACCCCAAACGGTCGAAGGATCAGCGTCGATATCAAAGAGCTCTTCCCCCGATTCGTAAAATCCCATGATCCTGCCTCCTTCGTCGAAGATATTGTTTCCGAGATAGTGGTCGATAAAAATTTCCTTTGTTCCGTTTCCGTCCACATCATAAGCAATGGGCGAAGATCGTAGGCCATTGTACCCAGGGGTCGCTGTAATGGGGAAAGTTGCATGCCGTTGTAATTGAGTGTTGGTGAGATGCGGTGTCATTTGTTCGACCGGTTTTTCAAGCCCGGAAAGGGAGACCAAACCGATTTTGTACCAATATTCCGACAGCGGCGTTAGTCCTTCATTTATGAACATCGAGGTGGTTTTTATATTCTCGTTTACTTTGACATAGGAGCCGTTTTCGTTATCGCTTCGGTAAATATTATAGCCCTTTACTCCCGAAACACTTTCCCATGTAGGAGTAATTTTCACATCCGTGGAAGTAAATTGAAAATTTGTGATTTCCGCAGGCCAAGCTTCGTTGAGAAGGATTTCAAAAACTTCGGTTTTTCCATAGGCATCTGTTAAGGTCAGTTCGAAGGTTAAATCTTGCGAATTATAACCTGAACCAATGTTAATGACAAATTCCTGATTGTTCGTAACAGGATCGCCCACCGCTATATCCCCATAAGTATAACTACCATCGGAAATACTTGCGATGTTTGCAGGCAAGTTGGTGGTTAGCATTGCATTAATTCCTTTGGCTTCGATATTACCCTCATTTTTAAGATCGATAAAAAGGGATATCTGGTCGGAACTTTGGAACATAACGGTTTGTTCGTTATCTACAAAGGCCCTTCGTTCATCAAGTTTCAAATCCGAACTTTGCATGTTCAACAAAAAAGGTTCTGTGAAACTGTGTTGTCCACTATTGCTAGAACCATGAATATCAAGCTGAAAAGCCAAAGCGCGAAAGGCTTCGGGGGGCGCAGTAAAAGTATAATTGACCTGAGAACTGCCTGTTTGCCCGGCTAAAATATTGAGATAGGTTGAAGTGGGTTGGGTAATTTGGACGGCAGGATTTTCCGAAGACAACACCGCGGAAATTCCGGTTGCATTTTCCTGCCCTGTGTTGTGCAATTCAAAACCAATGTTCACGGTTTCCCCTGGTTCAATAATACCATTATTGTTTTCATCATTAATGGTGATATTGTTGGTCTTGTACAAATGTAACTGCGGATTTGTCGTTACTTGCGCCGTGCCTTCATAAGGTTCCAAGTTGTGGCCGGTCACTGTAACATGCATGGTACCCGGGGTGTCCGGGGTAATGTTGAGGTGTAGCGGAAAATCATTTGGTCCCGCTGTGGCATGGGCCATTATTTCTCCTTCTTTGTACAAACCAACGGTAATATTGTCGATTCCCGGGGGGAAGAAAGCCACGTCCACCAAAAAACTTTGATTGCCCGTGGTTATGGAATTAGGGTATGCCATTGCCAAGGGACCAACGGGCGCTTTTGTATAAAGCGATTGCTCCGGATCGCCCAAAAGCTGGAACATTTTAAATAAAGTATTACTGCCTGCTGAAGCATAGGAATGCAACCAGCCCAGTTTATAATTGACGGTATTTTCATCGTAAATGAGGTTAAAAAAATTATCATTGAAAGATTTACTGGTACCGGGGTTAATATCTATATTGGTGCCATAAAATGCCACCCCGCCTCCGGGGGAGTTCACCCATTGTTCGCCCATATATTCGTCCATTTCGATGCGGGCACTTTGGCAACCCCCGGCCACAAATACCCCATATTTTCCGGTATCGGCCAAACCTTGAAAATCTTGTGCGATTAAAGGCTGGATACCCGAAAGAGACCCCAAGGATAATCGATAGGGCGTCATATGGTCAATGAGGTTAATAATCCCATAGCCGTTCTCTATTTGGATCAAGATACCATTGTGGGTAAGGTTCTCATCATCGATTTCCACTTCATTATCACTGCAATTTCCATGTAAAGGATAATATGCTTTGCTCCAGGAAGTATTTTGCCCACAATTATTGTCCTTTTCTTGATTATATGCGAACATGCCATGTATGTATGTGTCGTTGTGATGAGCCTGAATGATCCCATATCCAACATATAATGGATTCGAGCCATTCCAACCGGTATTAAAGGCATCGCCATAGGCCGCCAACATCTTTCCAAGATAATCCCCATCGGGGAGGCTTTGCACCAGCGGTGAAAAATCATCAAACCGTGCATAGGCAATATTCTTTTTTAAAAAATTATCCACTTCCGCCTCAGTATCCACCGGGGCACGTCCCACGGCGATGTCGGGAGTGTAGTCCCCACTATCGTTATAATAACCATTTCCATTATTGTCCCAATTGTTATCGTAAGGGACGATGGCCGAATAATACAAGTCGGAGTGTTGGCGGTTCACATCTCCTATTCTTCTTGCCGGGATGATCGATGCTCCGCCACCAAGCAGTACATACTCCGTTCCCCAATTTTCAACATTATGGGCATCCTGAATGAACCTCCGTATTTTTTCGCCCACATCGTTGCCGGGATAATTTGCACGGATGGCATCGACCGTTACCACTTTTGCGGGAACACCTTTTAGGATTTTCAAATTGGCATATTGTTGGAATTTTTGCACAAAATCGCCATTGTTCGGATCGCCGTCAAGAACGCTTTCCCCCGAAAGATTTGTGTTGTTGGTGATAATCACATAAGGCACTTTGCTGCCCACCGAAGAAGGCAGGTCGCTGGCATCAAAAATACCCTCGAAAGAAATATTGTTCTCGAGGTTTGAAGTAGTGGCAGCCGGATAAAGCGCATCGATTTGTTCTGGGTTGATAATTAGGTTTTCCAATGATCGGCGAGCCATTTTGTCTGCAGTTGTTGGCGGGGAACTTTCGGGA
>JBDNFD010000025.1:0-53075 GCA_041689995.1 Flavobacteriaceae bacterium
CGAATTGGATGATCCGTTGGGGGAGCGTGCTTTTTCTGTGCCTCATTGTCATGTTGCTGTTCCTTTCCTGGTTCGTGAAATATCCCGACATTATTGTCGCCGAAGCGGTGTTGACCACCGAAATCCCGCCCCAAAAGATTTATGCGCGCACAACGGCTGAAATCGATACCATTTTTATTCGGGAAAATCAACTAGTACAGCCCGGACAAGCTTTGGCCATTTTGGAAAACACCGCACAATTCGAAGATATTTTTTATTTGGAATCGATATTGGACAGCATAGACTTTAAGAAAAATAAATTTGATTTTCCGTTGGAAGAAATGCCCATTCTGTTCCTTGGCCCAATCGATCAGGAATACGCCATGTTCATCAACAGTTATGTCCAATATTCTTTGAACAGAGAATTAAAGCCTTTTGAAAACGAATTGTTCGCCAATAAAATTTCCCTGTCCGAACTTCAAAACAGACTAACGGTCCTTCTCAACCAGCTGGAAATGGAAAAAACGGGTTTGGGGTTCCAAAAAAATGACCTACAGCGGAACAAGGATTTATTCGAAAAAGGCGTGATCTCCGAACAGGAATATGAAAACAAACAACTGGCGTATGTCCAGGCGGAACAAGCCCACAAAAACCTAAACCTGACCATTTCCCAAACCAGGGAGGCGATTGCCATGGCCCAAAAGACCGGCACTGGGACAAACATCGAGAAAATCACCAAACAAAAAACTTTGCTGAAAAACTTGATGCAAACTTTCAACCAACTGAAAATTGCCTTGAGAAATTGGAGGTTGCAATACGTCCTACAATCCGATATTCAAGGCCGAGCGGTTTTTTTAAATTATTGGAGCCAAAACCAAACGGTGCAAGAAGGTGATTTGGTTTTTACGGTCATTCCCTCCCAAAACTCCGATTATGTTGCCAAACTTAAGACCCCGGCACAAAACTCGGGAAAAATCAAGCTGGGCCAGGACGTGAAGATCAGCCTAAAAAACTATCCCGAAACAGAATTTGGCGTGTTGGAAGGAAAAGTGGAACATATTTCGGCCTTGCCCAATAAGGACGGGTTCTACCTCATTGATGTTTCCCTGCCGCAGGAATTGGTCACCAGTTACGGCAAAAAAATAAACTTCAAACAGGAAATGACCGGCACGGCCAATATCATCACCGAAGATTTACGGCTGATCGAGCGTTTTTTCTATCAGTTAAGAGGAGTTTTTTCACGCTGATTAATTTATTTTTTTGTTCATCAAAAACCAATCTCAATTTAAGAACAGAACCCATTCCACAATTAATCAAATTTCCCTACATTTGGCGTTTTAACTTTTGCTTAACGAGAAGGTATGATCGCTCATCTAAAGGGGAAGCTGGTAGAGAAAAATCCGACACATGTGGTGATCGAATGCAATGGCGTGGGTTATTTTGTGAATATTTCTTTGCATACATTTTCATTGATTTCTTCCGAGGAAATTATTTTTTTATACACCCATCTTCAAGTTCGTGAAGATGCCCATATTTTGTACGGTTTTTTTGAAAAAGTAGAACGTGAAGTTTTTCGGTATTTAATTTCCGTTTCGGGAATTGGCGCGGGAACGGCCCGTACCATGCTTTCTTCCCTTTCCCCGGAAAAGGTTGTGGAAGCAATTGCGTCCGCCGATGTGGCGACAATTCAAAGCGTGAAAGGAATTGGTGTTAAAACCGCGCAACGGGTCATTATCGACTTAAAAGACAAGGTTTCAGGAATATCTGGATTGAATGAAATTTTCTCACCGAAAAGCAATACCAATAAAAGCGAAGCGTTATCAGCATTGGAAACACTCGGATATCTTCGAAAGCAATCCGAAAAAGTGGTGCAAAAGATCATTTCTGATGATCCGGAAGCAACGGTGGGGACAATTATTAAACGTGCACTAAAAAACCTATAAAAACTTTGGGAAACGCTTATTTTTCTAAATTGTCGATGAAGGTTAGGTGGAGCATTTTGTTTTTCTTCTTCGCCATTTTTGGACTTTCCGCGCAAAATACCGATACGGATTCTACCAAAGCCGGATTCTCTTTTGGTCAGATAGAATTGGAGAACCCAAGCAGCATCGTTGGAAAATATACCTACGACCCAATTTTGGACCGATATATTTACAATGAAACCGTGGGCGATGTTTCGGTTTCTTTCCCCCTTATTCTTACTTCTGAAGAATATCAAGAAATGATCCTTCAAGAACAAATGCGGGATTATTTTAAGCAGAAATCTGATGCGATGGCCGGTCGCAAAGAAGGAAGCGAGGAGGAACAGAAAAACTTATTGCCGATTTTCTATGTGAATTCCGACTTTTTCCAATCCATTTTTGGCGGCGATCAAATTGAGGTGATCCCGCAAGGTTCGGTTGAAATGGACCTCGGTGTGCTTTACACCAAACAGGACAATCCGTCGCTTTCCCCACGAAATCGCAGTAGTTTCACCTTCGATTTTGAACAACGGATCAATTTAAGTTTGCTTGGGCAAATAGGTGAACGATTAAAAGTTACGGCGAATTACGATACCGAATCCACGTTCGATTTTCAAAACCAGATTAAACTGGAATATACGCCTACCGAAGATGATATTGTGCAGAAAATTGAAGTAGGAAACGTGAGTATGCCGCTAAATAGTGCTCTGATTCAAGGAGCGCAAAGTTTGTTTGGGGCAAAAGTGGAACTTCAATTTGGAAAAACCACCATCACCGGGGTTTATGCAGAACAAAATTCGGAACGACAAACTGTCCAAATTCAAGGGGGTGGAACCGTTCAGGAATATGAAAAATTTATTTCCGATTACGATGAATATCGCCATTTCTTCTTGGCCCATTATTTTCGTGACCATTATAATGACGCACTGAAAAATTATCCGTTCATCAATAGCAATATACAAATTACAAGGGCGGAAGTCTGGATAACAAACCGCAGCAATAACACAACTTCCCTCACCAGCGCGCGAAATATTGTAGCTATTCAAGATTTGGGGGAATCTGATCCGTCCAATGTGGGGATTTTACTCAACGCTAATGGCGATTATTCGCCGAGCCCACAATACAATGGATTTTTGAATGTCACAAGTGGTGCCTATCCCGCGAACGCAAACAATGATTTTAATCCATTCGGTATCAATGGGTCGGAACCTTCAGTTTTGACACCGGCAATTCGGGATGTCGCTACCGCACAACAGGGTTTCGGCTCCTATTCAGACGATGTGAACGAAGGAGTGGATTATGTGAAACTTGAAAATGCACGGCAATTATTGCCCTCGGAATATACTTTGCATCCACAACTTGGTTATATTTCCTTGAACCAACGTCTTTCCAATGACGAAATTTTAGCAGTATCTTTTCAATATACGGTGAATGGAAAAGTGTATCAAGTGGGTGAATTTGCAAACGACGGCGTGCATGCGACCGAAACCGTTCCTAATCCAGATCCAACAAATCCTGATAACCAAACCATTAACACCCAAAGCCTTGTTGTAAAAATGTTGAAAAGTTCCATAACCAATGTGAAGGAACCGGTTTGGGACATTATGATGAAAAACATATACGGAATCGGGGCATATCAGCTGGAACAGGAAGATTTCCGATTGAAAATACTTTATACCAATCCGCAACCATTGAATTATATCAAGCCCGCAAATTCATCTTCATCTTTGCCCGAAGATGTCGCAAACACAAATCTTTTAAGGGTTTTCCGAATGGATAATTTGAACAGGAACAACGATCCGGTTGCTGGCGGTGATGGATTTTTCGATTATGTTCCGGGTATTACCATCGATGCCGAAAACGGACGGATTATTTTCACCACGGTGGAACCTTTCGGGAAATATCTGTTCAACAAACTTGATTCCGATCCGGATGGTGGCACGGAAGATTATGACAATCCTTCTACCTATAATGCAAATCAAAAAAAATACGTGTTTCGTTCTTTGTACGAAACCACAAAAACGCAAGCTGAGCAAGAGGCTGCAGAAAAGAACAAGTTCCAATTAAAGGGAAGTTATAAATCTTCTGGTCAAGAAGGAATTCCAATCGGTGCTTTTAACGTACCGCAAGGTTCAGTAACAGTAACTGCCGGCGGAAGGGTTTTGCAAGAAGGGGTAGATTACACGGTGAATTATCAAATGGGAAGAGTGAATATTCTGGATGAAGCACTATTGGCATCCAACGTTCCCATTCAAGTTTCCACGGAGAATAATGCCATGTTCGGTCAACAAACCAAACGTTTTTCTGGGATTCACGTAGAACATAAATTCAGCGATAAATTGATATTAGGTGGAACGTTTTTAAATTTGAACGAACGACCAGTGACCCAAAAAGCCAATTATAGTTATGAACCCATCAATAATTCAATTTATGGTTTCGACATAAATTATTCCACAGAAGTTCCGTTTTTAACGCGGTTGGTGAACAAACTTCCAAATATTGACACCGATGTGGAATCTAATTTTTCCCTTCGTGGAGAATTTGCTTATCTTCAGCCTGGAGCCCCAAAGGGAACTGATTTTGATGGCGTGGCCACTACTTATATCGATGATTTTGAAGCGTCTCAAACCGCCATTTCGGTGATAGCCGCCCAGTCATGGGATCTTTCGAGCATACCTGTTGGTTTTCGCGGACCGAATGATGCCAACGGAACTTATGATGTGAACGGCGATTTAAGCGTCAACGATTATCGTGCAAAAATGGCGTGGTACACCATCGACCCAATTTTTTATAGTAGCCAACGCCCGAGCGGAGTCACTGATGAAGATCTTTCAAATTATGCTTCCCGCCGCGTTTTTATTAATGAAATTTTCCCGAATACAGATGTTCCTCAAGGTCAGACCCAGGCAATTTACACTTTAGATATCGCCTATTTTCCGAAAGAACGTGGACAGTATAATTACAATCCGGCCGCGGCTGCAACTGGAAGTTTGTCGAATCCGGGAGATAAATTTGGCGGAATTACCAGGGGAATGACTACTACCGATTTTGAACGATCAAATGTGGAATATGTGGAATTTTGGATTATGGATCCTTATATTTATGATGAAAATTCCAATGTGGACGATGGTACTATTGTTTTCAACTTTGGAAGCATCAGCGAAGACGTGTTGAAAGATGGGCGCAAACAATATGAAAATGGTTTGCCGGCAGATGGGGGAACACAAAACACGACCATAACCGATTTTGCGAAAATTCCTGCCAACCAGTCTTTAATATACGCTTTTGACACAGAAGGCCAACAGCGAACCAATCAAGATATTGGTTACGATGGACTTGATGATGTGGAAGAAGCCGTTAAATTTCCGGCGTTTGCAGGCTTTCAAGATCCTTCCAACGATAATTACACCTATTATTTGAACACGGATGGCGGAATTGTAGATCGTTATAAAAACTATAACGGCTCAGAAGGAAATTCCCCTACCGATGTTACTCAAACCAATCGTGGAAATTCTACTCTTCCGACTGTTGAAGATGTAAATCGTGACAATACGATGAACACCATCGATAGTTATTTTCAATATAAAGTGCCTATTTTCAGGGATATGAGTGTGGATAATAATACGAGCACAGTTCCCGGTATCAATTCCGATTATATTACTGATGTCAAGGAAGTAAATGTTACGCTTCAAAATGGCACCCAACTTCCGGTGCGCTGGGTGCAGTTCAAAGTTCCATTGCGCCGCGACAGCCAATTTGCCGTGGGTGGAATTTCAGATTTGCGTTCGGTTCGATTTATGCGAATGTTTTTAACCGATTTTGAAGAAAATATTGTTCTTCGTTTTGGAACATTGGATTTAGTTCGCGGCGATTACCGCCGATATACCGAAGCTATTGTTCCGAATGGTTCCGATCCTGAAATCAACACTTCCACTATTTTTGAAATGGCGGCGGTAAGCGAAGAAGAAACCTCTGATTATATTTCGCCACCCGGTGTGGTTAGGGAAGAATATGTGAACAATAATGAAGCTATCCGCGAAGATGAAAAATCGCTTGCCCTTCGGGTGAAAGGATTGGAAACCGGCGATTCCCGTGCGGTTTATAAAAATTTCCAAGTGGATATGCGGCAGTACAAAAATTTGGAATTGTTCCTGCATGCCGAAGCTTTGCCCCAACCGAGCCCGCAGTTGCAAAATGATGAACTGGTGGCATTTATTAGAATGGGAACGGATTTTACCGATAATTTTTACCAAATAGAAATCCCTTTAAAAGTTAGCGACGGAAATGCGTCAACTGCGAGACAAGTCTGGCCTTCTGAAAATGAGTTGCAAATACCATTGGATTTACTTCAGAAAATTAAATCTTTAGTGATTGGAAACAACAATTATGCAAGCACGGACCTGAATTATTTCAACACTGACTTGCAACCTTCAACCAATAATACCATTGAAAAACTTCGGATTGGTTTGAAAGGGAACCCAAGTTTTGGGGATATCCGGGTGATTATGTTGGGGATCCGCAACAACACCACCGGAGCCGATGTTTCGGGAGAAGTATGGTTCAATGAAATGCGTCTTTCCGATTTAAAAAGCGAAGGAGGTTGGGCAGCGATTTTGAATATGGACACAAATTTCGCCGATTTTGCAACTATTTCAGCCACCGGAAGAAGAAGTACCATTGGTTTCGGAGCACTGGAAGAAGGGCCGAATCAACGTAGTAGGGAAGATATTCAACAATATGACGTGGTGACAAGTTTGAACTTGGGACAATTATTACCGAAAAAATGGGGAATAAAAGTTCCCTTTAATTATAGCCGGGGAGAAAAACTGATTACGCCGCAATACGATCCGGAATTTTTGGATATTGAATTGGAAACCTTGCTGGACAATACTTCCAGCGAAGCACAAAAGGATATTTATAAAGAAAGGGCAGAAGATTATACCAAAAATCAAAGTGTGAGCGTAATTGGTTTGCGAAAAGACCGAACCGGCGAAGCAAAACCCATGCCTTATGATATTGAGAATTTTACCTTTTCAGGAACTTACAACCAAATTGATCACCGCGATTTTGAAATAGAAGAATCCTTAGATCAGGATGTGAATGTAGGGGCGACCTATAATTTTAATTTTGTTCCCTTGGAATTTGAGCCTTTTAAAAAGATGACCTTTTTGGATAAAAGCGAATATTTCGACTTGCTTCAAGATTTTAATATTAATTTATTGCCCACAAATCTTTCTGCAAGTTCAAATATTATTCGGCAATATAATGAACAAAAATTCAGGGAAATCAATCGTAATCCGGGAGATATTGGCCTTCCCACTTTGTATCAACGAAATTATTTGTTCAATTGGCAATATGGCATCAATTATAATTTGACCCAATCGCTCAGTTTCAATTTCACCTCTTCCAATAATCGGATTGTGCGGAATTATATAGACGAAAACAATGTGTCAAATCCTGAAATTGGCATTTGGGACGGATTTTTTGAAGTAGGTGATCCCGATCAGCATTATCAATCCTTACAGTTGAATTACGATTTGCCCTTCAAAAAAATTCCCGCCTTGAAATTTATAAAAGCACAATATACTTATACGGGAAATTTCCAATGGCAAAAAGGATCTCAAATTTTGAATGATCTGGAAGGCATTCCATATATTGGAAATTCCATTCAGAATTCAAGCACCAACCAGATAAATGGAACTTTTGAGATGTCCACACTATATAATTATATTGGACTTGAAAAGCGAAAAGAAGATAATGGCAATGCACGGTCGGTAAATTCGCGAACCGATGCACGGAACAAAGGTGATAAAGGTGAAAAAGGAGAACAGGAAGAGAAATCGAGCCTTTCTTTGGCGGGCCAGCTAAGTAAAGGAAGTAAAGAAAAAAGTTCTCCGGAAACGAGTTTGGATGGTGGCGATAAAGCCTTCAATACGTTTGTCGGAATTTTATCGGCATTAAAGCGCATTCAAATAAATTATCAGGAAACCCAAGGGACTTTTGTGCCCGGTTATACAAACGATGTCGGATTTGCGGGTACCACACAACCTACATTTGGGTTCACGTTTGGTAGTCAGCGTGATATTCGGGAAATGGCTGCGAGAAACGGTTGGTTGACTTTGTACCAAGAATATAATGAGCAATATATGGAAACAGAAAGCCGCCAATTGAACTTACAGGCGAATCTGAGCTTACTTCCAGATTTAACCATAGACTTGAACGCGAGCCGGATGTATATGGAAACCTATACGGAAAATTATCGGGTAGATTCAGATGATTTGGAGTACCACTCTTTGACACCGAGCGCTTTTGGAAATTTCAATATTTCCACCATTTTAATAAAGACGGCTTTTTCAAACAGCACAAAAGATAAATCGGAAGTTTTTCAGGAATTTAGGGACAACCGTTTGGAAATTGCAATGCGTTTGGCGCAAGCAGCAGGAATTGATACCAGTAATCCAGATAATATTGATGCCGAAACCGGTTTTCCAAAAGGTTATAATAAAAATAGTCAGGCCGTTTTGTTACCTGCGTTTTTGGCCGCTTATTCAGGGAAAGATGCCGGTGGTATAAAGCTGGGAGCTTTCCGCGATGTGCCGCTTCCCAACTGGGATATAAAATATACAGGTCTTATGCGCATCGACTGGTTCAAAGAAAATTTCAACCGTTTTTCTTTGCAACATGGTTATACTTCCGGTTACACCATCAATAGTTTTCAAACCGATTTGCAATATGACGCCATCGCGCCGCATTCCGACAGCAACAAAGATCAGTCGGGGAATTTCAGGAACGAATTTCTTTTCTCAAATATCAATTTGGTGGAACAATTCAGCCCGCTTATAAAAGTAGATTTCGAAATTAAAAATTCGGTGCAGATTTTGATGGAAGTACAGAAAGATCGAATGTTGTCACTTAGTTTCGATAATAATTTGCTCACAGAAATTCAAGGAAATGAATATACCTTGGGACTTGGCTACCGCATAAGCGATCTGAAAATTGCAACAAAGATTGCGGGGGACCGAAGGATTTTAAGTAGTGACCTGAATTTTAAAACAGATGTTTCCTATAGGAAAAACCGGACTTTTATTCGATATTTGGATGTGGACAACAGTCAAACCACGGCCGGACAAGATATTTGGACCATTAATTTCACCGTTGATTATGCATTGACAAAAAACCTGACCGCCTTGTTCTATTATGATCATAGTTTTTCGGAATATGCAATTTCTACCGCTTTTCCGCAAACGACGATCCGGTCGGGAATTACTTTGCGTTATAACTTTGGAAACTAATTTTGAATATAATTTAAATAAGAACCAATCTTAAATCAATCAGAAAGATGAAAGCACCTGAAAATTTAAAGTACACCAAAGATCACGAATGGATAAAAATCGAAGGCGATATTGCTACCGTAGGAATCACGGATTTTGCTCAAGGTGAACTTGGTGACATTGTTTATGTGGAAGTGGAAATCGTCGAAGAAACCTTGGAAAAGGAAGAAATTTTTGGTACAGTCGAAGCTGTGAAAACCGTATCGGATTTGTTTTTGCCGCTTTCGGGGGAAATTATCGAATTCAATGAAAAATTGGAAAGTGAACCAGAAAATGTGAACGACGATCCTTACGGTGCCGGATGGATGGTAAAAATAAAAATCTCGAATCCCGGCGAAATTGACAGTCTATTGGATTTTGAAGCTTATAAAAAATTGATAGGTGGGTAAGGTTTTACTTTACATAGCGATCGTTTATTCAATTGCATTGCTAATTTTGTCTCTTGTGAACTTAAAATCCTTGCCCGACATAGAGGTGGATAATATTGATAAAATTTTTCACGCGACAGCCTATTGCGGCCTGGCAATTTTATGGTATTTATACTATTTTATGAGCACCAAAAATAAATTCAAATTTGTCCCTTTGTTCATTATTTGTTTTTTTGCTGTAACTTTTGGTATAATAATTGAGATTTTACAAGGAAACGTGACAAACTATCGTACGGAAGATGTTTATGATGTGTTGGCAAATTTTTCAGGAACGTTGATCGCTTTTCTATTAATTGTTTTGATGAAAAATGTGCTGGAAAGGTGGAAGATGAAATTTAATGGGATTTTATAAAAAAATAAGTAAATTAGCAACCTCATAAATTATCCACAGCGAATAATTTTGGACGAAGGAAGACTATAAATTTAATATTATGAAACCGAAAAAAAATCCGAAAGCAGATCTTTCCAACAGGAGCCTTTTGTTCACGCAAATTGGATTGATCATAGTTCTTTTTATTTCTTGGCAGGCCATTGAATTTAAAACCTATGAAAAGAGTGATATCGACACCGGGATCGTTGATATTAACGCGCTTCAGGAAGAAGATGTGCCGATTACACAATTGAACATGCCACCGCCACCGCCGCCGCCGCCGCCGCCAGCACCAGAAGTACTTGAGGTGGTAGAAAATGAAAAAGAAGTAGAGGAAGTGATCATTCAAAGTACCGAATCCGACCAAAGTCAAGAAATCGTTGATGTTCAGGACGTGCAGGAGGTAGCTCCCGTAGAGGAAATTGCCCAAGTTCCTTTTAATGTTATTGAAGACGCTCCGGTCTTTCCAGGTTGTGAAAAATATAAAACCAAGGCTGAACGTAAACAATGTATGAGCCAGAAGGTTCGGAAATTCGTGAACGATAATTTCGATACAGACCTGGCTCAAGATTTGGGACTTTCTTCCGGTACCAATCGAATCCAAGTACTTTTTAAAATTGACAGCAAAGGAAAAGTGGTAGATGTACAAGCAAAGGCCACACACCCGAGATTAGTGCAGGAAGCCGTTAGGGTTATCAATAAATTACCTGATATGCAACCTGGAAAGCAACGTGGAAAAGCGGTGGAGGTTTTGTATTCGCTACCAATTATTTTCCAAGTACAGTAAATTTAAAATTCATTTCATATTAATATATCCCGGTCTTTTTGACCGGGATTTTTTATATTAATGAATTTCAAGTATTTTGATTTTTAGCATTGGCTTTTTGGTCTATTCATAAACAAGCTTGCAATAAGTCCAATTCCCACAATCACGTCCACTATATTCCAAATTTGCCTTCCAAGTGCTATTTTAAAAAACGGTTGAAAGAGTAGGGCAAGTCCACCATAAATAATCATTTCAGTTTTCTTATTCTCTTCGTTTGCTATATAAGCCAAAATTCCAAATCCGATTAATGCCACAAAACGCACAAATTGATAAAATCCGTAAGGCATATCCAACAAGCATAAAAACAGCAATACTGCTAATCCAATTTTTATTATTGTTCCGCTACTCTTCATTTTCGTCTTTAAGATTCTTCAAAATATCGGAATCAATTTCACTTATTAATTCAAATTCTGGTAAAACTTGTGTGTCAAAAAAGTCGTCTTGAAGTCTTGATAAGTATGATTCGCTAATAATATCTTGTTCTAAATATTCCTCAAATTCAGGATTCTTTTCAAGAATTAGTTCATTGCCAATTTTTAATTTTGAACGAATGACTTTAAAAAATTTAATTTCGTTGTATTCAACCTTTTCATCCGCTTTGATGGTTTCAATTGCAACTTCTACCAATTTTAATTCATTAGCTTCTGATAATTCAGTGGTTGTAAGTTCATTGAAGTAACTTTTTAAAAACTGATGTCCATCTTTGTTAATTGCAAGCAATAAGGTGTCCAATTCGGCGTTAATATCCATTTCGCCAAAGGTTTTGTTTTCCTTGTGCAATTTTTTAATCAATTTTACTTCACGCTTATCAATATCACCATCACAAGCCATACAGGAAAACGCAGTCTTTAGTAATAGTTTGTTAAAGTTTAATGTTTCCATATTAATTATTTTTAAAACCTATTCTTGGTCGTTCATTAGTGTTTTCTGCTAAACCTTCCATTTTAGCTTTTATATCTATGTAACTGTTCAATTCTTTGAGAGTAATTGATGGTCGATTGATATTAATTGTTTCTAATAATATTTCTTTTGAAATTCTCGATTTCATTTTTAACGCCTTCCTCGAAGCTTCATCACATAGGAATTTTATATCACTTGAAACATAGTTTTCTGTTGCTTTGGCTAAAACATTATAATCTAAACCAATTTCTCTTGGTCGTTTTTCCAAATACAGTTTAAACATCAACTCACGAGCTTCAAAGTCAGGCGGTGGTAAATAAATTACTTTATCCAAACGACCTGCTCTTAAAATTGCTGGGTCAATTGAATTAGGTCTATTAGTTGCTCCAATAATAAAAACGCCATCATCTCCACAATTATTCATTTGTGCTAAAAATTCATTTACAGCACTTGTGTTCATATGGTTTACATTTGAATCATTCCGATTAGGAACCATTGCATCTAATTCATCTATAAAAATGATACTTGGTGCATTTTCACGAGCTTCATCAAAAAGGTTCTTAATATTTTCTTGTGAAGCGTTAACAAATTTGCTCTGAATATCAGAAGGTTTTATTTGATAGAAATTAAATCCAATTTCTTCAGTCATTCTTTCAGCAAAAAAGGTTTTTCCACAACCTGGTGGGCCATAGAGCAACATTCCGTTTGGAATCGTTAATCCATATTCAGCATATCGTTCTTTATCATTCAAAGCATCAATTACATCTAATTGAATGGTGTCTTTTAGTTCCTGCATTCCTGCAATAGCCTTAAATCCTTGACCGTTTTTTAGATTCTTTAGTTTTGGCTTGGATGATTCTTGTGTATTTGAGAGATGCTTAACTTCTAATTCTCCATTAATGGTTTGGATAAATTCCTTTACATTCTTAAAGCGATTTTCAGCATTGGGTTGTAAAGACTTACTGATAATGTTTAAAGTATTCTCATCAATTATGGATTCGGAACTGTCAAGTTTTAAAGGTTTTTTACGTTCTTCCAAAACAGCATCTTCTAACTTTATTTTATCGGATTTGTACTTTGAAATTTCAACGAACCAAGGTGGTAAACCAAAAAGCAAATGATAATATAATGCTCCAACGGAAAATACATCACTTTGTCCAGAAAAGACTTTGTTGAAATTTTCGTTGGCTTGATAAAAAGGATTCAATCCTTCTTTTAAAAAGTCTTTATTTGATTGGTTTAAGTATCGAGCATAACCAAAGTCAATAATTTTAGGAATGACGACTTTACCTGATAAATCTGTCATAATATTCAAGTTCGTTATATCATTATGAATGATTGGGTTGTCGAGATTATGTAAATAGTTCAATCCATTTAAAACGCCTGAAATAATATCCTTGGCTTCATAAGGATTGAACGTTTGCTCTCGTTTCATTTTATCGGCTAATGTTTCGCCACTTATAAAATCGAGAATTACAAAAGCATATTTTTGATTTTCTAAAAGTAATTCTCCATTATTGCAATAGGCAACTAAATTTGGATGTTTGATATTCTTTAGAATTGCTATTTCAAGAATATCACCATTACTATCAAATTGCGTTCTATCCAATTTCGAGTACGAAAAAAGTTTTAACAATTTTGTTTTTCCTTCTTGGTCTTTTACACGGTAGGTTTCCGCATAGCTTCCTTTTTTAAGGAAGAACGTTACCTTGTATTTATCGCCAATCGTTTGGCCTTTGGATAATATGTAATTGGTCTTATTCATTAATTGGCCAATTTTTTAAACGAGTCATTCTCTAAAAGTGATTTCATTTGCATAATGGCTACTTTATTCAATTGAATTAATCTGTCTTTTTGCGACAAGCCTTGTTCTATTAACAAAGCATTGATACTTTCCATATTGCTCAAAACAACCAACTGCTCGATATTGGCTCCATCTCGCATATTTCCTTTGGCGTTAGGGTTCATTTTTTTCCATTGCTTCGCTGTAATTCCAAAAAGAGCTACATTCAATAAATCAGCTTCATTTGCATAAGTAAAATTGATTTGAGTTTTTGAAATTAGATTTGGAATGATATTTTCCTTAATAGCATCAGTATGAATTTTATAATTGATTTTAGAAAGGGTTCTTTGTAAATTCCATTCTAGGTTTAAGCGATTACTTTCGTCTTCTTTTAATCTTTTGAATTCTTTAATTAAGTACACCTTAAATTCTGCGCTTATCCACATTCCGAACTCAAAAGCGATATCAGAATGAGCATAAGAACCGCCATATCGACCTGCCTTAGCTTTTAATCCAATAGCATTTGTCTTAGATACCCATTCTTTAACACTTAATTTATAGCTATTCAAACCGGCTTGACTTTTAATTATGGCGAATTCGCCATAATTAAAATCCGGATTATAAACAGATTCCCAAACGCCTAAAAATTCAACGGTATTTCTATTTCTTAACCAATCTGAAATAAAAAAGTCACCATCTTTTGATTTTAGCATATCCGTTAAGGAAATGAAATCTCCAACCTCTTCACTAAGTATAGTTACTGTACTTCCTTTTACTTCTATTGTCTTTTTTTTTGCCATTTTAATGCGTTTTTCAATTTCTAATTGTACCGAATTCGACCACTTTAAAATCTAAATTGTACAATTGCTCCCAAGTGCCTAAAAATTCAAGAGTAGTACGTGTTCTAATCCAATTCTTAATAATATCAGCAGCTCTGCCACTTCCGTCTTTGGCATTTGCCATATCCGTAATACAGATATAATCAGAATATTTTGCAAGAGATAAATTGATTACCGCACCTTGAACTTCTATTTGTTTTGTTTTTGCCATAAAATTTTTACACTTCAAGAATGCATTTGCTATTACAACCTAGTGTCCCACATTCTGGACAAGGAACATCAGGATCGTCAATTTGTAATTCAATAAGAGAAACAACTACGGGATGCAATTCATCTACAGCTGGATTTTCTCCAATAATTTGCAAGCCTTTATTTAAAAGTGTTCTCGCTCTGCCACTGTCTTTCCAATTGTATGAACCAAAATTGTCATTGTGATGTCTTACAAAATTGATTAATTGATATATCAATGTTAATTGAACAAAGAAACTGTTAATTTCTTCTAAAAGTGCATTACCAATTTTCACGTCTTTAGCTTTTATAACTTCTTCTAATTGGGAACGGAATTGATTAACAACTTGCGTAGTTTTGTCATTTCCTAAATCATTGTTCACTTTTTCCAAACGGTAAAACTCTTCCTTTAAAGTTTCTTCTAATTTTGGCCATTCGGTTGTTTCGTTTAATTCGTCAATCGCTTTTAACGATTTTCTCAAATTGGTTAAAACTTCCTGTTTGCCATCTACATCATTTTTATTATTCTCAAAAGATTTCTCCAACTGTTTTAATTCAGTTTCAATGTTTTGAAGTTTGGAATTATCAGAATTTCCGCCTTGTTTTAGTTCAGCAACGCTTCCTATTGCTTTTCTTATTTCATTTGCCAACCAAGAAGTTTCAATGGATGTTTTGGTGCTATCCACCTCTATTTCTGTTGAATAATCTAAATAAGGAAAATAGGCAGTAACAGTTATTTTTTCTGACCTATCAATATTTACCGTTAAATCAACATCACTATTTTCTGGCAGTAAAGAAGGTAAATCTGCTCCGCTAATTCTTATATCAGTTACGTGTTCATTATAAATTGCTCTAGTACCTTCAGATGCGTGTTCGCCTTCATAAACTGGTATCTTGATAAAATCAGAATCCATTCCTGGGCGAATTTGCTTTTGAGTTTTGAGTCCATTTCTCGTTCCGACTGCTGGAATGGATTGATTTTTTTCTAAACCTTTAATGGTTTTGAAACGCACTTTGCCTGTTGTTCTATCTTTCAATTCTATTCCTACATTGTAAGGCAATGTTGCAGAGCCAATTTTTGACCCTTGAATAACGCTAAAACTTGAAGGCTCACTTTCTAAAATATTACCTTTATCATCAAAGAGGATAACTTCAAAAATATTGGTTTTGCCTTCGTTTAGTTGAATTTCAACCACTTCACCAATTGTATTTATTTCTATTTTCCCACTTGACCAAGCTTTGTCGCCTCTTGTAACTTCCGCAAATACTTTTTCAGGAATGTCTCCTTCGGTTTTATCTGCTAAAATTTTGATAGATAATGGTAAATCCAATTCAACTGTTGATGATTGGTGATATAACTCAAGTTGAATTTTAGTTTTATCTCTTGTTTGTTCTCTTACTTCCTCTGAAACATCAACAGTAGAAGCATATAATGCAGCCCCTTTTGAAACTACGGTCATTGGGTCAGCACTTGTGTCAGGTTTACAAATTTGCCCTTCTAACATTTTTCTTAATAAAGGTGACTTTGTAGGCCCACCGACAAGTATTAGTGAATCTAAGGTCGAACCTTTTAAGTTATTTCTTTCTAAAAGACTATTACTTACATTTATAGCTTTTTGAAAAACAGGTGAGAGGGCTCTTTCAATATCTGCTTGTGTAACTGTAATATTCAATTCAAATTCTTCTCCTTCATCATCTACTCCGGGGATATCTCCTAAATCCGATAAAATATCGTGAGTTACTTTAGATGACATTTCGATTTTTGTTTCTTCTGCGTAAAATTTCATTGCATTACGTAGGATTTGTTTTTTAGTATCGTCAGCTAAAATGGAATCAATAACAAATTTATCTTGAATATGAGGTAATATGATTTCATCTACAATTGCCAAGTCCAAATTTTTGCCGCCAAGATAGCTGTCACCTTCGGTATCAATCACTTTCATAATTCCTTCTTCAACTTTCAAAAGTGCAGCATCAAATGTTCCACCACCAAAGTCAAATACTAACCAAAATCCATCTTTTTTCTTGGAATCTAATCCGTAAGCCATTGATGCTGCAACCGGCTCTTGTAATAATTCAATATGATTGAAACCTGCTAATTTAGCAGCTTCTCTTGTTGCTTCTTTTTGATTGTTCTTGAACGCTGCTGGAATTGTTATAACAATAGAATTAATATTTTCATCTTTCACAAAATATTTCAATGTTTTTAGGACTTCTGCTGATAATTCTTCCGATGTCAATTCTTTTTCGAGATTGGAGCTTGAATATGATTTATTAGTGCCCATCGTTCTTTTAAACTCAATAAATGAATTGGAATTTTCATCATCCCAATTTTTCATCGCTTTGAGTTTTTCTCTTTTAAGTATATTGAAAGCACTTTCACCTACCTGTATAGCTTTTCTCCTGTTTATTGAAATACAAGAAGGCATAGTATCTGAGTCTCTATCAGTTTTTTTAATGGTTGGTTCCCCATTTTCCATTCTGGAAATTGCGGAATTGGTAGTTCCTAAATCAATTCCGTAGTCAATTTTTGTTCTTGCCATTTTTTAATGTTTTTTATTCTCCTATGCTAACTTCAATTTGAGCTGCTTGTATCATCTCTCCTTTAAAGTTTACTTGTGGTTTTATAATTCGTGTAATAATTTCTTTTCCTATTTCTATGTTTTCACTTGGGATAAAATTCGCAGTCACTTTCATGCCTTCATTATATTCCTTCCCTATCATTTCAACTAATTCATACCCATTGGCTGCAAAGTTATCTTGAATACGTTTGACAGATGCATTCAGCTGATTCAATCCCATTGTATTCTGATCCATTCTGCTCAAATTTTTATGAATCCTTATAATTTCATCCGCCACTTTTAAAGCCAATGAATGGTCTGCTTTTTCTTTTGTTGCAGCTGGCTGTGAGTTTCTTTCTTCTTGCTTTAGCTTTAATTGTGTTTCTAAAACTTCAACCAATTTATTATCCAACTTCACGCTTTCTTCTTCTAATGAAGTTTTGGTATTTCTGATTTGAGTTTCTACATCAGTCTTGCTTGATTTGATACGTTTGCCCAATAACCAATAAACCAAACCACCTAATAGAAGAGTTACCAAAGTAGCAATAATCCAATACAAGCGGTTCTTTTCTACACTACTATCCAATTGGGCTATTTGAGTATCCGTTTTTTGTCGTGTTTCTTGAATTTTAGTTCCAAGTTCATTGGAATTGGTTACAATGTTTTGACTGTTAGTTTGAGTGAGTTGGCTCAAACTATCAATAGAAGTATTTAGGCTATTATTCTCGTTTTGTAATTCTTCAATAGTCTTGCTTTGCTTTCCAAGTGTATAGTTTTGATTATTTAACTTTTTGGTTAAAGCGTTTATTTCTTGACGCTGTTGAAATACATTGTATTTTATAGTTGGTATTTCTTTAACCAAAATAGAATCTTGTTGCTGTTGAGCAAAAAGATTTGTCGCTCCGAAAAAGAGAGCTATAAGTAAAGTTTTCTTCATAATTAGTATTTTGCTGCTGAATGTTCCATTTTTAATTTGTAAATCTTTTCTTCTTGAGTTCTAATGTTCTTTTTTGACTTCTGTATTAGTTTGACAATTTTCGCTTGTTGAGATTGAATTTGACTTTGCTTTTCAGAGCCACCTCTAAATAATTTGAATTTTTGTATTTCACTCATTTCATTTTGAGCAGACTTAATTTCTGAATCAAAATAGCCCGTCTTATTTATCTGCTTCAGTGTTTTTTCAGCACTTGCTATTTCCTTTTCTATCTTTTCCGAGGGTGCTAAATCAACTATATATTTTTTAGTGTGAATCAAATATTCATCTATGTACACTTCAATACGATGTTCTCCTATATCATAAGTACATTCATCAGCATTTCCCCATCCTGAAAAATTAATTGTATTTGATTTTGTGTTTAATGTTTTTGTGTCAGACCTCGTATAACCATTTGGCGAATTTTTCGAATTTCTGTCTACACGTCCTTTTGGATTTATATACTTTAAATAAAAGGTTACAGAAGTATCACTTGTAACTTTTATATTGACATTTAACCCAATATATCTTACAAATTTGGTGTACAATGGATTGTTATCTGTATTTGTAATCTCGGATGATAAAATCTCGAAAGTTAATTTTGGTGGTATCTTTTTGTATTTAGCAATTATGTTAGTTATTGTAAAATTACTTGAAGAATTTTCTTTTAACCAATTTGTCAATTCAATAAATTCTGCTTTAAGTTGATTATTAGAACTACCTTTAATCTTCTCTAAACTATTGTCATCCAAAACTGCATTTAGCAAATTATTTACCTCTTTCCAATTTATTGAATTTTTAATGTTGTCCTCTACAGCAGATTGATTTATAGTTTTCCTTCCTATTCTTATTTCAAAGTCTGTTTCTTCTAATTCTTTAACCTGTCTTCTTATTGTTGCTTCATTTGTTTCATAAGCATCTTTTACTGATTGTAATAATTCAACTGTCTGTGAAAGACTCTTGTCTTTCATTTCTTCAAGTGAAATAAGACTATCTTTTGCTCGGTCTTTAGTTAACTTGCCAACCGCTATTCTATCTGCAATTTTTGTTAGTTTCTGTGCTGATTCAAAATAATTTTCACCTGAATCGTTTTCTTGGCTTTCATTGAAATAATCAATTCCACATTGCATTATTTCATTTGCTAACTGGTCTGCAATTGTTTTATATTTCAAGTCAGTTATCCCAAGTAAAGATTGCAGAAGCACCAAATCAGTTTTACATTTTGTAGCTAAATTTAATCCGAATTGATAAGCCTTACTTTTATTATTGTTTCTTTTGTTTTTGGTGCTTTCAATTTGGTTTTCAATATTGTGTATGGGTTCTTCTGTAAATTTTTTTGAAAGATATTTTTGTGTTGAACCGTTACAATTGCTGAATAATTGTAACGTTTCAGAACTAGAATATTGGTTTTTGAATTGCGTCAGCAATTCATCAATTAGTTTTTCAGATTGTTTTTTGTTATCAATTGTAAAAGTTTCATCTGCAACAGAATGAACAAAATTTTCAAAGTATTCAGATTCAATCAGCTTTATTTTAGCTTCAATACCTTCTTTTATAGCATCTTTCGTTTTGCTTAACAATTTGTATGTTCCCAAATTATTAAAAGCCGAGAAGTTTTTAGAATTTACCTCTTTATTATGAGTTACTTTTTCCCAAATTTCAACCGCTTTCTCTTCGTCACCACTTTTCAAGTATTCGAATGCAGTATTGTCAAAAGAATTTGCATTTAAAAACCAAAATAGAGAAAAGTTTACTTTGTCTTGGTTTTGCTGAATAGTTGAGAATGCTTTATCAATGGAATCTTCTGTCCTTATAATACTTTCAAGAACTTGAAAATCATAGTCAGATTTGATTTCTTTTCCAACCCTGGCAAATGCTCTGATTTTCCCTTTTTGCTTTTCAAGTTCTTTTGCAGTTGCGTTTGATAGAATACCTGCAATTCTATAAGGGTTATTTTTTATTATTTTCATAAGATTCCAGTCTCTTCTTGTGAGTAGTAGAATTAAAAAGTGGGGAGCGAAATTCAAATATAGATAATTTATAACAGAATGTTAAAAAAACTTTAAGAATCGATTAAATGTAATATTGTAGTAAAAATTTGGTCAAATATTAAAATATTTTAAACCTACATTGAAGGTTCAAATATGCAAAAGGGAGTGTAGTAACATTTTTAAAAAATTAATCCGCTTTATCCTTTATTTCTATGGGAGTTATCTCCCAAATTTTAACAAGACTTCCTTGTTGCCAAAATGGTTTTTAAAAGTATCTTTGCAGCGATAAAAAAAGCGGTTGTCTTTTGAGCAGAACCATTGCACATACCCCATCGATATCCATACTTTCGGAATTTAAGGAAATCACGAAAATGCGATTGGCCGTCAGCGTCGTATTTTCTTCCATTGCCGGATATTTTTTGGGTGCTGAAAGTATAGATTTTGTAACTGTTTTGCTGTTGGCTATCGGCGGATATTGTTTGGTTGGGGCCTCCAATGCTTTCAACCAAATTATAGAAAAAGATCTCGACACTTTAATGGATCGCACGAAAAACCGACCAATTCCTTCGGGAAGAATGTCTGTGAACACTGCTTTCGCTTTGGCTTGTTTTTTGACTGCTTTAGGATTGGTGGTACTTTATACCATTAACCCGATTACCGCAATGTTTGGGGCGGTTTCCATTTTTCTTTATGTGAGCGTTTATACCCCTTTAAAAACCAAAACCCCATTATCCGTTTTTGTAGGGGCCTTTCCGGGTGCAATTCCGTTTATGATGGGATGGATTGCCGCCACGAATGATTTTGGGATAGAAGCAGGAACCTTGTTTATGATCCAATTTTTTTGGCAATTTCCCCATTTCTGGGCTTTAGGCTGGTGGTTATATGACGATTATAAAAAGGGCGGGTTTTTTATGCTTCCTACTGGAAAAAAGGATAAAGAAACCGCCATACAGATTATTTTATATACTATTTGGACAATTGCAGTCTCATTGATTCCTGTGGCAGGAGTCACCGGAAAACTTTATTTGACCCCGTTTTCCGGCGTGCTCATTTTTCTTTTGGGAATGGGAATGCTCTTTTATGCCATAAAATTATATAAAGACCGCAAAGAAAAAACGGCAAAACAATTAATGTTGGCGAGTGTATCGTACATTACGTTGCTTCAAATCATTTTTATATTGGATAAATTTATACGCCCATGGATTTAACGAAAGGAACAAGAGAAGAAAAAAGGGCGCGCGCAAAAAAAATGATGCTATGGTTTACCATTATTAGCATTATTATGATGTTCGCCGGATTTACAAGTGCCTATGTGGTCAGTTCTAGCCGTCCCGATTGGGTCGCTGACTATCAACTTCCCAGCGCATTTGTTTGGAGCACGGTGATCATTATTCTGAGCAGTATTAGCCTGTTTTTTTCAAAAAGAAGTATCGCGAAAAATAATCGGGGATTGGGCACTGGGTTATTAATTACCACTTTCGTTTTGGGGGTAGTATTTATTGTGCTTCAATTTTTGGGTTTTGCTGAAATTATCACGCACGGTTATTATTTCACCGGTCCCGCCAGCACCATTAATTCCTCTTTTATATATATGGTGGTAATTGCCCACTTGGCACACGTTGTCGCTGGTTTAATAGTGCTTCTGGTTCTAATTTATAATAATTTTAAACAACGTTATGAACCGGGGCAAATGCTTGGAATAGAACTCGGTGCGACTTTTTGGCATTTTGTCGATTTCCTTTGGATCTATCTGTTCGTCTTTTTTATTTCTTAAAATAATAAAAATGATTATTTTTGTCTCCAATTTAACATTAATTAGTCTTTATGGAAGCTACTGTTGTTCGGACAGGCACCGAAGGTAAAACCTGGGGAGGCGGCGAATCGCCTATGAAAGCGAGTTACGGAAAACTAATGATTTGGTTTTTTATACTTTCTGATGCATTGACCTTTTCTGGTTTTTTGGCCTCTTACGGATTTTCACGTTTTAAATTCATCGATTCTTGGCCAATACCAGATGAGGTTTTTACGCATTTTCCGTTTATGCATGGCGTGGATGCTCCTATGTATTATGTGGCATTCATGACTTTTATCCTTATTTTCTCTTCCGTAACAATGGTTTTGGCCGTTGATGCCGGACATCATATGAAAAAGGGAAAAGTGACCATTTATATGTTGCTTACAATTATTGGTGGAATGATTTTCTTGGGTTCGCAAGCTTGGGAATGGTCGGGATTCATTAAAGGTGATAAAGGAGCCGTGGAATCGAGAAGCGGAAATATTTTTCAATTTGTCAATTCTGAAGGTGAACAGGTTGCCATTGCTGATTTTGCTACAACTTTGGAACAAGAACGAGTGGCACAGAATAAAAATACTGGTATTTGGTACGAAAAGGACGCAATTCCATTGAATGAATATTCACTTGATGAAGTAAAAGCTGGCTTTTTTGCTAATGAAGGTCTATTCATTAAAACACAATGGAACGATCAGAATGGTAACAAGATTATTCTTTCGCGCGCCGAATCCATTGATAAAATGAACAACCACGTCGTTCAAGTGGTGATGGGCGCAAACCTAACGCACAACGAATATGGAAATCCATTGTTCGCCGATTTCTTTTTCTTTATCACCGGATTTCACGGATTTCACGTATTCACAGGAATTTTGCTGAATTTCATTATTTTTTGTAATATTGTCATTGGCACCTACGAAAAACGCGGCAGCTATGAAATGGTTGAAAAAGTAGGACTCTATTGGCATTTTGTGGATCTGGTTTGGGTATTTATCTTTACTTTCTTTTATTTGGTGTAAAAAAACAAGGAAATTTTATAAAAATGGCACACGCTACAACAACCAAAGGGATTTCCCCAGCAGTAAAAAGAATTTGGATCGTATTTTTGATACTATCCGTGGTAACCACCGTGGAAGTATTTTTAGGGATCGTTCGACCTGATTTTTTGGTCCATCATACTTTTGTCCGTATGAAAGTGCTCAATTGGATATTCATAATCCTCACTGTTTACAAGGCATATCTTATCACGTGGGCATTCATGCACATGGAACATGAATCTAAAGGTCTGCGGCGTTCAGTGGTTTGGACAGGTATTTTCCTTATTTCTTATTTGATTTTTACTACCTTGGTGGAAGGTGATTATATCTATGAAGTATTTAAAAACGGTTATATTAGCTGGAATTTCTAAAAAATGTAAACGTTAAATCATATAAAAAGGCGGCTTATTGAGTCGTCTTTTTTATTTTTGCAACGTCTTAATACACACAGGTTTTTATGAAAAAATTCCTTGTACTTTTCATTCTTTTCGCGCTACCAATCGTTGCGTACTTGTTCTTTGCTTCGGGAGTTCATAATTTTGGGAAACTCCCGGTATTGACTGAAAAAATTGGCTCCACTACTTCCTTTTCTTCTTTGGATGGAAAACCGTTAAAATTAAATGATAAAATTACAATTCTTGGTTTTTTCGGCCAACAGGTTGAAAAAATGCAAGGGCAGGCGTTCAATTTGAATTGGGTGATCTATGAAAATTATCACAAATTTGATGATTTTCAGGTTGTTATTTTGGCGGAAAATGGAACCCAACAAAAGGTAAAAGAACTGCTGAAAGAGTTGGAAAAAACCACCGATATGAGCGAGTGGCATTTTCTTTTTGGAAGCGCCGATGATATTCAAAAGCTTTTCAATAGTCTTGAAACAAATTTACAGTTGAACGCAAATAAAGCCATGAACAGGGTTTTTATTATTGATAAAAACAGGGCTCTACGGGGCCGGAATGATGATGATGGGGAAGTTTTGTACGGATATGATATTTCCTCGGTTGCCGAAATAAAGGATAAAATGGTGGATGATGTGAAAGTGATTCTCGCGGAATATCGTTTAAGTTTGAAGAAATACAACAAGAAAAATTAAGTTTCATGAAAAATTATTCTTACATAGGAATTTCACTGGTGATTTTAATTTTTGGAATTTGGGCTGTCCCGAAAATTATCGATCGTTTTAAAACTCCGGATATGGCCACCGTTGGGGAAGTTCCTCCATTTTCATTCATTGATCAAAATGGAAAAACCATCACTAATGAAGATTATAAAGGGAAAGTGTATGTTGTGGAATTTTTCTTCACCAAATGCCCGAGTATCTGTCCGATTATGAACGAAAATATGGTCAAAGTTCAAAATGAATTTTTTGGAAATCCGAATTTTGGAATTGCTTCCTTTAGCATTGATCCGGTTACTGACACGCCCGAAGTTTTGCAGAAATATGCAAAAAAAGTAGGGGCGACCAGTCCAAATTGGCATTTAATGACCGGAGATCGCGATATGATTTATGAATTAGCAAACACAGGTTTCAACTTATATGTAGGTATTAACATGGAAGTAGAAGGCAATTTTGAACATTCCGGGTACTTTGCTTTGGTGGATAAAAATGGTATGATACGTTCTAGAAAAGATGAATTTGGAAATCCCATTATTTATTATAGTGGTTTGGAAAAAGAAGATTTACGATTTCTAATGGAAGATATAAAAAAACTGTTGTGATGCCAAAAACGAAAACGGATAAAATAGTTATTCCCATCATTATTGTCTTATCTATTCTGATTCCTGTAGTGGTCGTTGTTCTGATGAACCTCTCCAACCGATATAATTTGCTCGGTCTGGATGTGGGAAGTTTTCCTTTTTTTCATGCCATCCTTAATTTTTCAACGGCAGTTTTGCTGCTCGTGGGATATTTTTTAATTAAAAGTGGAAATCGGAAAATGCATCGCAATGTGATGATCACCGCTTTTTGTCTTTCCGTAATTTTTCTAACAAGCTACGTAATTTCTAAAATAAGCCATGAGCCCGTACATTTTGGCGGCGCTGGAATAATGAAGTATCTTTACTTTTTTATACTGATCACCCACATCATCTTGTCCGCGATCATCGTGCCGTTGGTGCTTTTTACTATGTATCGTGGGTTGTCGGGCGAATATGTTAAACACAAAAAAGTGGCGAGATGGACATTTCCGATATGGTTATATGTTGCGGTGACAGGCGTTTTGGTTTACGTTTTTATGATCCCTTATTATTGAATTTAAGCACGTAAAATTCTTGTTTTTGAATTCGAGGATAAATAGTATTGAAACAGATTGAAACAGAAATAGGATTTAAAAAAAAATCGAAAATGAAATTAAAAAAAACCTGTAGCATACTTTTCTTGGTTTTAGCACCAATTTTCGCCCAAGCCCAATGCGCTATGTGCCGGGCGGTTTTGGAGAGTTCTGGAAATACGGAGCAATCTGCCGCACTTAACAATGGCATTATGTACCTGATGATTTTTCCGTATGTTCTTATTGGCGGACTGGGCTTTTTCGCTTGGTGGAATTTAAGCAGGAAAACTAAAAATAGTGAGAATTTATAGATTCCGAATGAAATTATCCACTTCTAAAAAACCAAATATTTATTTCCTTAAAGCCTTCAAATTCGGTAAAAAATAAGTAACAATTCCGATTAAGGGCAGAAAAGAACAAATTTTATATACAACTTGAATTCCCACGTGATCGGCCAAATAACCCAGTCCTGCCGATCCCAGACCGGCGATTCCGAAGGCAAAACCAAAAAACAATCCAGAGATCATCCCAATTTTTCCCGGCATCAATTCCTGTGCATAAACCAAAATAGCAGAAAAAGCAGAAGAAAGAATAATTCCTATCATTACCGCAAAAACACCTGTCCAAAAAAGATTTGCGAACGGCATTAAAAGAGTGAACGGCGCAGCGCCCAAAATAGAAAACCAGATAATATATTTCCTTCCAAATTTATCACCCAACGGACCACCGATTAATGTGCCCGCGGCGATGGCGCCAAAGAATAAAAATAAATAAAATTGTGACTCGGGAATGGAAAGGTTGAATTTTTCAATCAAATAAAAAGTAAAATAACTACTGATACTGGTCATATATACATATTTTGAAAATATCAAAACCAGTAAAATACCGACGGAATTTTTAACTTGTTTCTTGGTTAGTCGGGGATGATGTTCATGGCTTGGAATTTTATTTTGTTTTCTAAAATTTAAATGTTTTTGGTACCATTTGGCAACTCGTGTCAAAATAAAAACCGCCAAAATTCCCGCGATTAAAAACCATAAAATATATCGTTGTCCATTCGGAATAACAATCAGAATCACTAATAAAGGACCAACTGCAGTGCCGGAATTTCCACCAACTTGAAAAATTGATTGGGCCAAGCCACGTTTTCCACCGGATGCCAAATAGGCGACGCGCGAAGATTCTGGATGAAAAATAGCCGATCCAATACCTACAAGGCCTACCGCTATTAAGATTAGGGCGTAATGCATGGCGAAAGCAAGCAAGGCAATTCCGCCTAAAGTAAAACACATCCCAATTGCCAAAGAATAGGGCCTGGGCTTTTTATCTGTTTGAAAACCGACAAAAGGTTGCAGAAAAGATGCCGAAATTTGGTAAACAAACGTAATGATTCCAATTTGCGCGAACGATAATGCGTAATTTTCTTTTAAAAGCGGATAAATAGAAGGAATCACAATTTGCAGCATATCATTTAGAAAATGGGCAAATGCAATTGAAAAAAGTAATGGATATGCAGTTTTTTGATATATATTTTCGCTGGGATTCGTTTGTTTTTTCATAGATAAAATTGAAAATTCGAAGATACAAAGTGAGCAGCGGGTTTTCTAAAAAAGGACCTTTAAATTCTATTTTAAATAGACACAATTGTTATTATAATCGATCACGGCTTTTCCTTTTTTAAGCACATCGGCACCGATAATTCCGTGAACTGGGGTTGCTTTATGGGACGTTAAAGCTTGGTTCACATGCTTCAAATCGAAAAGGACAAGCTCTAAATTTTTCTTTTCCCACGAATCAATTTTCAAAATGTTGGTTGTGGAAATGCGCGTCAGCATGTTGGTAGCTCCAGCCCCAGCGGCACGAATTTCACTGTCTTCCGCAAAAAGTTCAAAATATTCCACACTATCGAAACCAACACATGAACTCGAAGCACCCGTATCCAAAAGAAAACTTCCTTCCACATTGTTGATGCTCGCTTTCAGTTCCAAATGATTCGTTTGCGTTTGTTTCAATTTGATTCTGTGATATCCCTTTTCGGTCAAAAGCTTTCTCAATGTCGGCATTTTTTATTTTTTTGACAAAGATAGCCGAAGAATTTGAATTAATATTGCAAAATGACCTTGACAGACACACATACTCATTTATACAGCGACGCCTTCGATGAAGATAGGGACGAAATAATGAAACGCGCCATGAACTTGGGTATTACCCGGTTTTTTATTCCAGCGATTGATTCTGAAACCACTGAAGCTATGTATTCTTTGGAAGCCGAATATCCTGAAAATGTTTTTTTGATGATGGGGCTTCACCCGGTTTCGGTAAATGAAAATTTCAAGGCCGAATTGCAGCATGTGGAAGCACAACTTGCCAAAAGAAAGTTTTGGGCCATTGGTGAAATTGGAATTGATTTATATTGGGAAAAATCGAATCTTGCGGAACAACAGAACGTTTTTCGATATCAAATTCGTCTTGCAAAAAAACATCATTTACCAATTGTGATCCATTGCCGTGAAGCTTTCGATGAAATTTTTGAAATTTTGGAAGAAGAAAAAGACGAGGATTTATTCGGTATTTTTCATTGTTTTACTGGCACGAAAGCACAGGCTTTTAAAGCAATTTCCTACAATATGAAATTGGGAGTAGGAGGGGTGGCCACGTTTAAAAACGGAAAAATAGATCAGTTTTTGCGTGAAATTCCTTTGGAAAATATAGTCCTGGAAACCGATTCGCCCTATTTATCGCCCGTTCCTTTTCGCGGAAAACGGAATGAAAGTGCCTATTTGTTTCAAATTGCGGAAAAACTTTCGGATATTTACGGACTTTCAACCAAAGAAATCGCCGAACAAACCACGGCAAATTCAAAAGCTATATTTAAAGTTTGAGGTTTAAAATCCAGGTTTAAAATTCAAAAATCCTTAAGTAACAATGTCCAACATTCTCTTAATCTATACCGGCGGAACCATTGGGATGATCAAAGATTTTGAGACAGGTACGTTGAAATCTTTTAATTTCGATGAATTGTTGATGCGTATTCCAGAATTGAAATTATTGGAACATTACATTGATACGGTAAGTTTTGAGCATCCCATGGATTCCTCTAATATGAGCCCGGAATTTTACATTAAGTTGGGCAGTATCATTGAAGAAAAATATGAAGATTACGATGGGTTTGTTGTTTTGCACGGCAGCGATACCATGTCATATTCCGCCTCGGTGCTGAGTTTTATGATGGAAAACTTGTCGAAACCTATTATTTTTACGGGCTCCCAACTCCCGATTGGCGATTTGCGCACAGATGCGAAAGAAAACCTGATCACCGCTATTCAGTTGGCCGGTTTGAAAAAAAATGGGAAAACAGTCGTTAATGAAGTCGGGCTTTATTTTGAATATAAATTATATCGGGCGAATCGTACCACAAAAATAAACGCGCAACATTTTGAAGCTTTTGCGTCATTGAATTATCCGCCATTAGCTGAATCGGGTGTGGACCTTTCTGTTGATTTTCCGAAATTGCGACAAGTAAACCGTCGAAAAAAATTGGTCGTTCACAAAGAATTGGAAAATAATATTGTGATCGTAAAACTTTTCCCCGGTATTAATGAAGAAATTTTTGGGCATATTATTGGTGCAAAAAGCTTGAAAGGAATAATTTTGGAAACCTATGGAAGCGGAAATGCCACAAACGATGATTGGTTCATTAACTTACTGAAAGAAGCCTTGTCGCGAGGCGTGGCAATCGTGAATGTGACGCAATGCAGCGGTGGAAGAGTGGAAATGGGCCAATATGAAACCAGCACCCGATTAAAAAAAATTGGAGTAATTTCAGGAAAAGACATCACTACGGAAGCAGCTGTGGCCAAACTGATGTACTTGTTAACCAAAGATTTGTCGGCCAAAGTATTCAAGACGATCTTCGAAACTTCTTTGCGCGGGGAAATGTTGTGAGAAAAAAAGAAACCCAAGTTTTTTGTAAACTTGTTTTTTTTCTCTTTATTTGGCAACTGTTTCGGCAAGAAGCCAAAATAGAATTTAGAGAGGTGGCCGAGTGGTCGAAGGCGCACGCCTGGAAAGCGTGTATACGCCAAAAGCGTATCGAGGGTTCGAATCCCTTCCTCTCTGCAAAAGTATGTGAACTATTGTGCGGCCATATGATTTCTACAAATATCGAAGGTAGGAATTGTTTGAGATAATTGAAAATTGAGGCATTTGATTAATTGCATTTTCCGAAGTATTTCAAATAGTTTGTATAGTGCTCATTTCTATATTGTAAGTGTGAAAAATAAGACTTTCTTTTGTATTCATTTCGAAAAAGTATAAGTTGATCTAAGTCCATTTTTTATAATATAAAAGAAGATAATTGATGAATTTTTTATTCCTTCGCATGGGCAAATAGCAATAACAATAAATTTTTTATATCTTTGAACCTTTAACTAATTAAATTAAGACAAACAGCAATGAAAAGATTATTTTCGATTTTAGTGATCGCGACAACTATGGTCTTTGTAGGCCAACCGGTAAATGCGAACAATAGTTTGACGACTTTGCCATTGGCAACCGTTGCTTTCTTACAAGATACTACCGCAGCGGCTGAAAATACCGCCCAAAAGCAACAAGCCGTTTCTCCGGTCGCTACCCCGGCCGATGACAATACTGTAACCGACAACGCAAGCTCTGAAGAATCTGTTGGTTTTCACCAAGAATTAAAGAAACGTTTTATCGAAGGTGGCCCTGGATTTATGGGGGTTATTCTTTTAGCGTTGATCTTGGGTTTGGCGATTGCAATTGAAAGAATTATCTTTTTAAACCTTTCGACCACCAATACCAAAAAATTGGCTGCAAGTGTGGAAGATGCACTGAACAGTGGAGGAACGGAAGAAGCTATGGAAGTATGCCGAAATACTAAAGGGCCCGTTGCTTCCATATATTATCAAGGAATTTCCCGCGTTGACGCCGAAGGTATCGATGCTGCAGAAAAGGCGGTCGTTGCTTACGGAGGTGTTCAAATGGGACAATTGGAAAAAAATGTTTCTTGGATTTCTTTGTTTATCGCTTTGGGGCCAATGCTTGGTTTCTTGGGAACGGTAATTGGGATGATCCTCGCTTTCGATAAAATTGAAGCTGCGGGTGATATGAACCCTTCTTTAGTTGCAGGTGGTATTAAAGTGGCCTTGACAACCACGGTATTTGGTTTGATAGTCGCCATGATTTTGCAAGTTTTTTACAACTACATTATTGCAAAAATCGATAATATTGTGAACGATATGGAAAATGCTTCCATTCTTTTGATCGATATGTTGGTAGAGTACAGAAGCAAAAAAACAATTTAAATTATGACTGTTTATAAAATTTTTAAATACTTGGGGGTTCTCATAGGGCTCGTAAGCCTCTTTTTTATGGTGCGCGTGCTCCTTGCGGGAAATGCTTCCATCACGGATTCCGCTGAACTGCAAAGTGGAATTGTAAGCCCATTTCTCTACGTTGGATATATCGTTTTGATCTTGACGATAGCCGTTACCCTCGTTTTTAGCATAAAGGGCTTATTTGAAGGTAATTTAAAAGAAACTTTGATATCCATAGGCGCAATCGCAGTGGTGGTTTTGATTGCCTATCTGTTTACCAGTGGGGAACCATATCCAACCCGTGATGGCACAATACTCCCAGCGGGAACAGTCCATTGGATAAGTGCTGGACTTGTCATGTTTTATATCATGGCAATTGTGGCGATAGGCTCTATGTTATACGGAGGGATTAGAAAACTAACAAAATAGGATTATGGCTAGAAGACCCGCAGAAGAAATTAACGCAGGTTCCATGGCGGACATAGCTTTTTTGCTGTTGATATTCTTTTTGGTGACCACAACGATTATCACCGATCAAGGAATCAACAGAAAACTACCGCCGATTCAACCGCCACAGGAGAACCCACCACCAATTAAAGAGAAAAATATTTTTATTGTTTTGATCAATAAAAATGATCAACTTCTGGTGGAAGATAAACCCATGCAAATAGAAGATATTAGAGAAGCCGCAGTTTCCTTTTTGGATAATGGTGGCGGAACTGGAAAGGAAGCATGCAATTATTGCGAAGGTGCCAGAGACCCAGAATCTTCCGACAATCCCATAAAAGCCGTTGTATCGGTGCAAAGCGATAGACAAACCCAATATGGAACTTATATTGCGGTGCAAAATGAACTCGTGGCGGCTTACAATCAATTGAGGGATCGTGCAGCGGAACAACTTTATAATGTTTCTTTCATCCAAATGGAAGAGGACTATAAAGATCCTTCCTACAATGGTGACAAAACGGTCTTGAAAGAAAAAATCACAAAAATCCAAGATATGTTCCCCTTGAAAATATCGGAAGCAGAACCGAAGAGGAATTAACCGCATTAAAAAAAACCAAAAACATGTCTAGATTTAGCAAGAAAAAATCCAGTGGAACGCCAGCGATATCAACAGCTTCATTGCCGGATATTGTTTTTATCCTGCTTTTTTTCTTTATGGTTTCGACCACGATGCGACAGACCAATTTACTTGTGAAAAATACATTGCCTTACGCAGATCAAGTTGAAAAACTTGATAAGAAAGATTTGATTTCCTACATTTATATTGGCGCTCCAAGTTCTCGGTATCAATCAACTTTCGGAACTGAAGCGCGAATTCAATTGAACGATAAATATGCGAGTCTTTCCGAAATTCGGGATTTTGTTTATTCCGAACGCGCCGCCATGAGACAAGAACTTGTTCCCTACCTTACCATTGCATTGAAAGTTGATGAGGAATCGAATATGGGCTTGGTATCCGATGTGAAACAAGAACTGCGCAAAGCCGAGGCTTTAAAAATAAACTATACCACAAAAGAGGGAAGTGCTACACAAAATGTACACTAAGTAATCCATCTTTTGGATAACTATAAAAGCACCCAAATATGGGTGTTTTTTTTTACTCTAAACCCAGATTTCCGAAATAAAACTATCTTTGTACCACACTGTTTTATTATGAAAATATTCCTTGCGGCCTTTACTGCTTTTCTTCTTTGTCAGACCGGTTATTCCCAAAATGAAGAGGAGAATACCGAGTTGATAGTTGTTGATAGCTTATATCGCGAAGATCAGTTTTATTTTGGATTTACTTTTAATTTGATGAATGATCTTCCAAGTAATGTCAACCAATCTGGATTTTCTGGAGGGTTACATCTTGGTATTATTCGAGATATGCCTATAAATGAGCGCAGAAACTGGGCAATAGGCGCCGGGCTTGGTTGGTCAATAAATACGTATTCTGCAGATTTGTTCATCGGAGAAGATGAAAACGATACTACCATTTTTCAATCGCTCAAATCGGCTGATATCGGGTATGATAGCAACCGGTTTACAACCTATTTGGTAGAAGCACCAATAGAAATCCGGTGGCGTACTTCCGCCGCATCCACTTACACATTTTGGCGGGTATATGCTGGAATTAAATTTGGATATATTTATTATTTCAAATCTAATTTTAAACAACCAGGAAATGAAGTTGTTCAAACCAAAGTGGATGAGCTAAATCGGTTTAGAATGGGATTGACCTTGTCGGCGGGATTCAACAAAGTAAATTTTTATTGCTATTATGGTCTAAATCCATTCTTTGACGGAAAGATGCCGAATGGGGAAGATGTGGGGGTGAAAACGGTTAAAATTGGATTGATATTTTATATTTTATAGCCAATATTGCACCAATATCAGTTGTGGGAAAACCCCGATAAACAAGCCCAATACTATTTCAATTGTAGAATGTGCTTTCGCTTCTAATCTTGAAGAGGCGGTCCATCCAACAGAAAAAAGTAAGAACCCGATTAGAAAAAGCAAATTGCTTTGATAGAAAACACTCAGGGCTATGATGAACATGCAAAGTCCCGAAATTCCCAAAACATGGAGGCTAACTTTAAATTTCATTATGGATAGAATGAAACAGATGAGACCGGAAAGGAGAATACCCATAAAAAAATAGTACAGTTCCATGTATTGAAAACTGCCCAGCACAAAATTAAAAACCAGAGTCGTTATTACACAGAAAAATAGAAGCGGCAACCGACGCTCCTTAATGGTCTTTAAATGCAAGAATTTGATGGTTCCGGTTGTTTTTAAGATGAACAAAAAAAGGAAGGGAACAAAAACTGTCAGAATAAAAACTGCCAGAAGATTTGCTTTTACCACGGGAGCGGAATAAAATTTAGGCGTAATCCAAAAATAGAGTGCTGATCCCAAAAGCGGCATCCACAGCGGATGGAACAAATAGGAAGCCAATCGAAGGAAAAATTTCATAAAATTGGTAGGTGATTATATTTCCTTTCTTAAACGAGCCACGGGAATATCTAATTGCTCTCTATATTTTGCAATGGTTCGCCTAGCAATTGGATAACCCTTTTCTTTCAGAATAATTGCTAATTTGTCGTCTGTGAGTGGTTTCCGTTTATCTTCATCATCCAAAGTCATTTCTAGAATCTTTTTTATCTCCCGGGTAGAAACATCCTCACCTTGATCGTTTTTCATTGATTCGGAGAAAAATTCTTTGATGAGTTTGGTGCCGTAAGGGGTTTCCACATATTTGCTGTTTGCCACTCGAGAAACCGTTGAAACATCCATATCAATTTCTTCAGCGATATCATTAAGGATCATTGGCCGTAAGTTACGCTCATCACCGGTCAAAAAATATTTCTTTTGATAGTTCATAATGGAGCTCATAGTTACAAAAAGCGTCTGTTGTCGCTGTTTGATGGCATCAATGAACCATTTTGCGGCATCGAGTTTCTGCTTGATGAAAAGTACCGCTTCCCGTTGGGCTTTTGTCTTTTCCTTTGCTTCTTTATAACCCTTCAACATATTGCTATATTCTCTGGAAACGTGCATTTCGGGGGCGTTTCGGCCATTTAACGTCAGTTCCAGTTCGCCATCTTTTATGCGGATCGCAAAATCTGGGACCACGTGTTCCACAATATGGGTATTTGTGCTGTAAGAACTTCCTGGTTTCGGATTTAAATGGCTTATTTCCTCGATGGTTTTTTTGAGTTGTTCTTCGGAAATATCGAATTTGTTCAATAATTTGTCGTAATGTTTCTTACTGAATTGTTCAAATGATTTTTCCAAAATTTGTATGGCAAGTTCCACACTTTCTGTTGGTTCTTTTCTTTTCAATTGAATAAGCAAACATTCCTGCAGAGATCTTGCGCCCACTCCTGCCGGATCTAAATCATGAACCATGGAGAATATTTTTTCCACGGTTTTTTCGTCGGTGTAAATATTTTGGGTGAAAGCCAAATCGTCGACAATTTCATTTGCAGCTCGTCTTATATATCCATTTTCATCCACGCTGCCCACTAGAAATTTTGCTATTTCCCATTCATTGTCATTCAATCGGAAAGTGCGCAATTGGGTTTTTAAATATTGATTGAACGAGGTTCCCGAGGCATAAGGAACCTGTTTGTCTTCGTCGTCGGCACTTGAATTGTTCGCGTTCAAACGATAACTCGGAATTTCGTCATCGCTCAAATATTCATCGACGTTGATGTCGGTTTCTATAATTTCCCGCTCCTCATCGTTTTCATTGTTTTCTAATTCAAAATCGTTTTCTAAATCTTCTTTTCCACTGTCCAACGCGGGGTTTTCTTCTATTTCCTGCTTCAATCGTTGTTCAAAAGCCTGCGTGGGCAATTGTATCAACTTCATCAACTGGATTTGTTGCGGCGATAGCTTCTGGGATAATTTAAAATTGAGTTGCTGTTTCAGCATAATTCTTTCCTATCTTTCCTACAAAAATACGCAAATCAACGCATATTTTGTTACCAAAGTTTTGTTAAGCAATCGCTGATTCGATAGTATAAAAACAGATAAAAAAATTAAAATTCCGCATTTCCCGGAGTTCGTGGAAAAGGGATTACATCACGAATATTTCCCATTCCCGTAACAAACTGTACCAAGCGCTCAAAACCCAAACCAAAGCCACTGTGTTCGCAGGTTCCGAAACGCCGTGTATCTAAATACCACCAAAGTTCCTTTTCATCTATTTGGAGGTTTTTCATTTTATTTTTCAGAACATCTAAACGCTCTTCACGCTGCGATCCGCCTACAATTTCTCCAATTCCCGGAAATAGTACGTCCATTGCTCGGACGGTTTTTCCATCTTCGTTCAGCCTCATATAAAAAGCCTTGATATCGGCTGGATAATCGAACAAAATCACGGGACATTTAAAATGGTTTTCGACCAAATAGCGCTCATGCTCGCTCTGCAAATCCATTCCCCAACCCTCGATCGGATATTTGAATTTTTTCTTTTTGTTCGGTTTACTGTTTTGCAAAATTTCGATGGCTTCCGTATAGCTCAACCTTTTGAAATTGTTGTCCAGCACAAATTTGAGTTTCTCTCTCAAATTCATCGGAGCACGTTCATTCTGGGGTTTGGCTTTATCTTCTTGGATCATTCGGTTTTCCAAAAATTCCAAATCATCTGCACAATTTTCCAGTGCATATTCGATGACTTTTTTGATGAAATCTTCGGCCAAATCCATATTTCCATCAAGATTGCAAAAAGCAACTTCCGGTTCAATCATCCAAAACTCGGCCAAATGGCGAGAAGTATTAGAATTTTCTGCGCGAAAAGTAGGTCCGAAAGTATAAACTTGACCCAGTCCCATCGCATAGGTTTCAGCTTCCAATTGACCACTTACTGTTAAATTGGTTTCTTTTCCAAAGAAATCTTCTTTATAATTTATTTTCCCGTCTTCATTTTTAGGAGGATTATCCAAATTAAAGCTGGTCACCCGAAACATTTCCCCCGCGCCTTCAGCATCGCTGCCGGTTATTACGGGAGTGTTGACATAATTGAATCCGTTTTCCTGAAAATATTTGTGCACTGCAAAAGCCAATTTGGATCGCAATCGCATCACGGCCCCGAACGTATTTGTGCGGACGCGAAGATGGGCTTGTTCCCGAAGTTTTTCCAAACTATGTCGTTTTGGAGAAAGAATAGTCAATTTCACTTCTTCCGGATCGGCGGTTCCCAAAACCTGAATATCTTCAACTTCAACTTCCATTTGTTGCCCTTTTCCCACACTTTCTTTTAAAATTCCTTTGATGGCCACCGAGGCGCCTACATTGATTTGATCTAATGTTTCTTTGGAAATTTTCTCATAATCAACCACGCATTGTAGGTTGTGGATGCAAGAACCATCGTTCACCGCGATAAATCGGTTACTCCTAAAAGCCCTGACCCAGCCTCTCAATTCTACTTCTTGCAAAAATGTTTCACTTTCTAAAATTTTGGCGATCCTTGTGTATTTCATGTCTATATTTTACGTGCGCAAAGATAATTTTTAGATGTTAGCTTGGCAAGTGGAAATCTTGAAATACATGACTATTTTTTTCTGGAAATCCGATAGGTCGAATTAAAACCAGAAAATTTGTACGTTTTTTATAATATCCCACTTACTGGGTATTTTTTGTCTTGCGGTATTTAACTTTCTTTGGCATAAGAAAGTTTATTGAAATTTTAGTTAGTTGATTTATTTGTTAGGTAAGTTTATTGGGGTAATACTTACCAGCACAATCCCAATGGTTTCATAAACGCCATTGGGATTTTTTTTTGAATTCAAACAAAATGCTTCCGGGTAATCACGATGCTGCATTGTATACACAATCTTTTTTTTACACTCTGTGTTGGCGGGAAGGTGATATAAAAATCGGTGCATTAAATATTCTATGAGGGTAAAAAAAATGAGTCCCAAGAAAGCAGAAGAACTATCATGGGAATTTTCATTCCTTTTTCAACAATTCCATAATAAATTAAAATTACGGAAATACTTCCAAAAATTATCCAGGGAAAGGAAATATGTGACGCTGATTTTTGGGTTAAAAAAGTCCGTTGATCTCGGCATCTATTTTATTAATAATAAACCCTAAATCTTCTGGCTCGTCAACGAAATTGATGTCATCCACATTTATAATGAGCAATTTGCCTTTGTTATAGCCGTGAACCCAAGCTTCATAACGTTCGTTCAAGCGACTGAGATAGTCGATGGAAATAGAGTTTTCGTAGTCGCGGCCCCGTTTTTGTATTTGAGCTACCAGATTCGGAATGCTACTTCTGAGATAAATCAGTAGATCCGGACCTTCTGTGACCGATTCCATCAGTTCAAAAAGGGAACGGTAATTTTCAAAATCTCGATTGGTCAACAAACCCATGGCATGCAAATTGGGAGCAAAAATGTGCGCATCTTCGTATATAGTACGATCTTGAACAACATTTTTGGCGCTTTTCCTGATTTCCATGATCTGGCGGAACCGATTGTTCAGAAAATAAACTTGAAGATTGAAAGACCAACGCTCCATGTGATTGTAAAAATCTTCTAGATATGGGTTTTCCAAGACTTCCTCGAAGTGCGGCTCCCATTTGAAATGTTTTGCCAAAAGTTTGGTAAGGGTGGTTTTTCCGGCCCCGATGTTGCCGGCTATGGCTATATGCATATTTTGCGGGTTTTTATTTGAGGTAATATTCATACAGAAAATTACCATCGTAAATATAAAGATTTCTATCGTTTAAAAAAAAAGCTTTTATGTCTAGTTGGGGAAATTGCAGTTTTTCAAATTTTGACAAACCTTTCTTCTTTAAATATAAATTCGTGTCTTTTTGGGCGATCACATCCCCATTGTCTTCGGTAAGTTGCTCAAAACCAGAGTTTGGTATTTTTTCTATTAAGCTGCCATAGACATTATATTTTTCCAAATAGTTCTCTGTAAGTATCCAACAAAAATTAAAATTACTTTCAAAATCCAAAATTTTTGAGTTCAAGGGTTGGGAAGTCGCGGTTGCCTTTTTTTTGGTATAATCGAAAATCTCCAATTGTTGGTTATTTATGTTGAAAATCCAAATATTATCACCGCTGGCCTCAGTGGCAAAACCTATGGTTTTAAATTCTGGAAGCTGGTTGAAATTTATTCGTGAAATCTCGATCAAATGCTGGTCAAGAAAAACCACGGTATTTGTGTTTTCATAGAACAAAATAATTTTCATAGGATTTAAAATATCCGATCTGGTCGGTTTACCAAGTTGTAAATCATTGAACTGATAATTCACGCCCTTTCCTGTCTTATAAAAAACATTTTTGTTGAAGTAATACAAATTGCCATACTTATCGGTTCCTTCATATTTTTCAACATTTAGCGGTATTTTTCCCTTTACTTCCAAAAGATTTTGGGCAAAGGAAATTTGAAAAAAAAGCAGCATGAACAAGAACCATTTTATATGTGCCATCTCACTTTCTTATTTATGCATTTTTATTTTTCCTTGTCAAGTTTTCAGCAATTGAATTTCGCAAAGCAAATACATTTGGAAAATTTGTGTATTTCGTGAAACGTTTCAGTCCGAGGAGTAACATCCGTTGTTCATCTCCAGAAGAAAAGGAAAAAATACATTCCCTCGCCTTTTGTTGAACGATTTCAACCGCATGGAACAAATAGAGTTGCGACATCGCAATTTGTTCTTTTTGCTTTTCTTCCCCAAAGCGATGCACGTTTTTCTCTGCGCGCAGAAGTGCGGATTCCGATAAGTATATTTCTATTAGGATATCGGCAGTGGCAAGCAATAGTTGTTGCTGTTCTTCCAGTTTGAAACCGAATTTTTTGACGGCACTTCCGGCCACTATTAAAAATACCTTTTTCAAATTTTTCAGAAGTTCTTTTTCTTCGGAAAAGAGTTTGCTATCGTCTCGTTTTTCGAAGGAAGGAATTGCGGTGAGTTCTCCAGCTATTTTTTGTGCTTCGGGGAACAAATCCAGTTCGCCTTTTACCGCTTTTTTCACCAGCATTCCCACGGCCAACAGACGGTTTATTTCGTTCGTGCCTTCATAAATTCGGGTAATACGGGCATCGCGCCACGCTGACTCCATGGGTGTGTCTTTCGAAAATCCCATTCCGCCAAAAATTTGTATGCCTTCATCGCTGCAATTTTGAAGATCTTCTGAAAGTGCAACTTTTAGTAGGGAAGATTCAATGGCGAATTCTTCAAAACTTTTTAGTTCTGCTTCTGCTTGGGAAATTCCTTTTTTTTGCAAAGCGGAAATTTGATCTTCAATGGCTTTTCCTGTTCGGTAACAGGCTGATTCGCCCACGTAGGCAGAAGTTGCCATTTCAGCGATTTTAGATTTTATGGCCCCAAATTCCGAAATAGCGGTTCCAAATTGAACACGTTCTGTGGAATATTCTATGGATTCGACAAGAATTCGTCGCTGGGCATCCAAACAAGCAGCTCCCAATTTAATTCGGCCAACGTTCAAAGCATTCATTGCTATTTTGAATCCGTGGTTGCGCTCTGAAAGCATGTTTTCCACCGGGACTTTCGTTTCATTGAAAAAAACTTGACGCGTAGAGGAGGAATGTATTCCCAATTTTCTTTCTTCTTCCCCCAATAAAATTCCATTTCCGGGATCATATTCCACAATAAATGCGGTAATATTTTTATCGTTTTCAATGCGTGCAAAAACAATCATTAGATGACAAAAACCGGAATTTGAAATCCACATTTTCTGTCCGCTGATGCTGTAATATTTTCCGTCTGAGGAAAGTACCGCTTTGGTTTTGCCAGAATTTGCATCACTTCCCGCACCGGGTTCTGTGAGACAATAACAACCGATCCATTCTCCGGTCGCCAGTTTTGGGAGGTATTTCTTCTTTTGTTCTTCCGTGCCATAAAGGGCGATGGGCAAAGTGCCAATTCCGGTATGTGCGCCAAATGCGGTCGAAAATGAACCGGTGGCCCCAGAAATATAATCGCAAACCAACATGGACGAGATAAAATCCATTCCGAGGCCGCCATATTCTTCTGGAACAGAAATCCCCAAATAGCCTAATTCGCCGGCTTTGCGCATAAGTTCTTCTGTAAGCGCATAATTCTTCTTCTCAAATTCCGCTTTTTTTGGCCATATTTCCCGATCTACAAACTCTTTCACGGAATCGCGCATGAGAAGTTGTTCTTCGTTAAAATCTTCCGGCGTGAAAATATCTTCGGAAGAGGATTTCTTCACTATGAATTGTCCTCCACGTATTAAAATGGGATTTTCTTTTTGGGTCATAATTTTATTTTGAAAGAGAAATGAAAAAATCAGGATTCAATTTGCTTAAATACGTTTTTAAATTCCTAGAAAAGTTATTAAAATACTTTAAAAATACCTGCAGCACCTTGTCCGGTTCCAACGCACATGGTGACCATGGCGTATTTATTTTTCAGGTTCCGCTTCTTCATTTCGTCAAATATTTGAACAGAAAGTTTAGCGCCTGTGCAGCCCAAGGGGTGTCCCATCGCGATTGCGCCGCCATTCACATTCACTTTTTCAGGATCTAAACTCAATTCTTTTATAACAGTCAAGGATTGTGATGCGAAAGCTTCGTTGAGTTCAATAAGTTCGATTTCAGAAAGTTTCAGTCCCGTTTGTTTTAAAACTTTTGGCACGGCGTGTATGGGGCCAATTCCCATCAGTTTTGGTTCGACACCTACGACGGAAAAACCGACTAGTTGGGCAATTGGTTCTAATTTGAGTTCTTTTATCATACTTTCGCTCATAACCATCACGAAAGCTGCGCCGTCGCTCATCTGTGAAGAATTCCCAGCTGTAACGCTTCCGCCTTCGGCAAAAACAGGTTTCAATTTTGCCAAAATTTCCAAGGAAGTATCTGCTCTCGGTCCTTCATCTTTTGTAACGGTATAACTTCTGCTTTCTTTTTTCCCTTCTGAATTGACAAAAGTTTCCTCAATATTTATAGGGACAATCTGGTCTTGAAATCTTCCTTCCGATTGCGCTCGCAGTGCTTTTTGATGCGAATGGAACGAAAATTCATCTTGTGCTTTTCGCGAGACATTATATCGTTCCGCTACTGCTTCGGCCGTGAGCCCCATGTTCCAGTAATAATCTGCATGACCATCTTTTATCATTTTATAATCCGGAACGGGTTTATAGCCGCCCATCGGAATATAACTCATGCTTTCGGCACCCCCAGCAATGATGCAATCGGCTAATCCACTTTGGATTTTTGCGGTGGCAATGGCTATAGTTTCCAAACCGGACGCGCAATATCTATTGACCGTCACGCCAGGAACACTTTCAATTTCCAGTCCCATCAATGAAATTAGGCGGCCCATATTAAGTCCTTGCTCGGCTTCTGGCATGGCATTCCCCACAATAACGTCATCAATGCGTTTTTTGTCCAGTTCGGGAAGTTTCCCCAACAGATATTGAATGGTTTCGGCAGCAAGTTCATCGGGTCTTTTAAAACGGAAAACACCGCGCGGAGCTTTTCCCACGGCAGTCCGATATGCTTTTACAACGTATGCTTTCATCTTTTGAGTTTTGTGAAATAAAATATTTCTGGGAAGTATTCAATTCTACCAAAAATCCTCCCATTTTGTCAAAGATACTCGTATTGAGGGATTGTATCAAATATCAGTGTGATAATTTGAACCCTTTTTTTAGCGGAATCTACTTTTTCAAAAAAAGAAAAGGGAAAAATTTCTTTTCCCCAATTTCTAAATTAAAGTTGTTAATTTTTGATTTCCTTTTTGCGCCAAATGGAAGCGAAATTAACAAGATTTATAAAAAAGAAACAAGGCCATCCGTACGAAGGTAGGACTTGTTTGTGAACTTCTCTATTTTTCTAAATCCTTTTCGTTCAAATTAAATTTCATCACCATAAAACTATCATCTGCCGGATTGTAACTTTCCACTGTAAAATCCCCTGAGTCATTGAAATAACCGTAAGAATTTCCCTTTTCGGTCACCAATAAATAGGTGTTTGGTCGCTCCATTTTTCGTATTTTTCCGTAATTGGATTTCTGACCATTTTTAATGGAGATTATCTTAATTCCATTCTCGTCTGGTTCGAAAAGATAGGTATTTCCGCTCAGGATGAAACTGGTTTTTTTTGTCACGATAAGCGGTCTTCTACTGATACTTTGGTTTGTGGAACCATTTTGCTCCAAAGCCAGAACTTCTTCAGCCGTAAGTTCCACGCGCTTGGTGTCAACATCCGTTCCTTTGCTTGTCTTGGTGATAGTTTTTGTAATAATGGTTTTACTCAAGATGTCTTTGTTTCCCGCATCGGAATCTTTTTGTGCGACCCCCGAAAGGGAAATCAAGAATGCCAGAAGTGCGATTGAATATTTCATAAATATTGTTTTTATTTGATTATTTACGAAGATAGGCTTATATTGTGTTAAAGATTGACAATGTAATGCTAAAGTTAACTTAATTGATCATACGAAAAATATTGCCCAATGAACCTGCAAAACTTAGTACCTTTGCGACCGTTTTAAAAATCAACCCGAATATTATGAAAGCCGGAATTGTAGGATTGCCAAATGTGGGAAAATCAACATTGTTTAATTGTTTGTCGAATGCGAAGGCCCAAAGTGCCAATTTCCCGTTTTGCACCATCGAGCCCAACATTGGCGTGGTGATCGTGCCAGATGAACGATTGACCAAATTGGAAGAATTGGTGCATCCAGAACGGGTTTTGCCAGCCACGGTAGATATTGTGGACATCGCCGGATTAGTAAAAGGCGCGAGCAAAGGGGAAGGTTTGGGCAATCAATTTCTTGGGAATATTCGTGAAACAGATGCTGTTTTACACGTTTTGCGTTGTTTCGACAATGATAATATTATTCACGTAGATGGAAATATTGATCCGATTCGCGACAAAGAAACCATCGATATGGAACTTCAGTTGAAAGATTTGGAGACCGTCGATAAAAAATTGGAAAAAGTAAAACGGGCTGCAAAAACCGGAAATAAAGAAGCTCAGAAAGAAGAGGCAGTTTTGCTAGCTTTAAAAAAAGGCTTGGAAGCTGGAATTTCGGTTCGGACCATTTCGCTTTCAGAAGAAGAACGCAACGATTTCGTAAAACCTCTCCAATTCATTACGGACAAACCGGTAATGTATGTCTGCAATGTAGATGAAGCTTCGGCGGTTTCTGGAAACAAATATGTGGATTTGGTACGCGAGAATGTAAAGGATGAACACGCAGAAGTTTTGGTTTTAGCAGTAGGCACTGAAGCGGATATTGCCGAACTGGACGATTATGAAGAACGTAAATTGTTCTTGGAAGATATCGGTTTGAAAGAATCTGGTTCTGCAAAACTTATTCGAGCTGCCTATCGGTTATTGAATCAGCAAACCTATTTTACGGCTGGGGTAAAAGAAGTAAAAGCATGGACGGTAGATGTTGGGGCAACGGCACCACAAGCAGCGGGAGTTATTCACACCGATTTTGAAAAAGGATTTATCAGGGCGGAAGTGATCAAATATGAAGATTTTGTCAACTTTGGAAGTGAAGCCAAAGTGAAAGATGCTGGAAAATTACATGTGGAAGGCAAGGAATATATTGTGCAAGACGGCGATGTGATGCACTTTAGGTTTAATGTTTAATACCGGACGGAAATCTAAAATAGTATAGTTTCGGAACGCAGATGACGCAGGTATTTTATGACCAAATATGATTTCTTATTAGTGAGAATCCGCTCAATCTGTGTCATCAGCGTTCTATTTTGTAAAATTAATTCCTGATTATACCTACGGAAAAACTACACTTTCATAAGCGCCTGCATCTGGTGAGGCATTTCTAGGAACTCCTAAAATATCCATTGGTACTATATTTGGAATCGCAATTCCATTGGCCGCGGATTCTTCGTCAATACTCATTTTATTTTGGTACGGATCTAAAAAATCTGGATTCTCATTGAAAACATTATTTTGATAGAACGTCGAATTTTCGAAATCATATTCAGGGATTTCTGCATGATTCCCACCAAAATCATTAAAACGGATCAAACAGTTTTTAAATGAAAAGTTGAAAGCGGCTTCTTCCGATTTATCAAAAAGCAGTTCTATATTTTCATTTCCATAAATGATACAGTTTGTAAAATTTGCATTTAAATCGGCAACAAAAATGGTTTCAGGTGTTTCCAAAGCATTACTTATCAAAACTGTTGGAAATTGGCGGTAACCGTTTTGCCAATAATTGGTAAACGTACTGTGCACAAAGTTGTATGTTCCTCCATATGAAATGCTCAGGGAAGCTTCGCCGCTATTATTGAACACCAAATTTTCGCCATAGATATTTCCTGTTTTCGCCAACAATCCTACATTTGCGGAATTATAAATTTGCGTGTTTTTTAGAGTTAGGGTTGGAGCATTTCCCCCATCATTGGAATCCATTAAAATTCCCACGGTGGCATTTTTAATGGTAGCATGATTAAAAAAATGATCGGTACTTCCGTCGGTAAGCCAAATAGTTCCCCATTGTCCGGGAACTTCCGAAAACCCTGGTTCCAACCGATCGCCTTCAAAAATCACTTCGTTTTCCATGAGTTCCGGGTCATTGCTCAATTCGCCGTTCACATGTAACGAACCATTCTCTGCAACAATAATTCCGCTTCCCGCATGAAAATGTATTCGTGCCCCGGGATCGATATTTAGAGTTTTTCCGCTGCCAACTGCCGCATATCCATAAATAACATAAGGTTTTTCGGCCGTAAAATGCAATTCTGTGTCGTCCAAGAAAAAACCGGAAATCCGAGTTTCTTCCATCGTTTCAGGGTCTATGCTAAGAAGCAAACTCTCTTTGGTTCCATCTTCAAATTTTTCGGGATAAAGAAAAACGGCGTCTTGCACCAGGGTGACCAATTCTACCTTTTGCTGTTGTGAGCCGCTATCGAAGAGAATGGCATCGTTATAAAGAAATTGGGTTTGGTTGGCGGCGAGATCTTGAATAGAAGCCGTGGTTTCCACAAAAATAAAAATACTGTCTTTTGCTAAAATATCAATATTTTCAAAACTTTTCCCTGGGAGACCATCTACGTTCAACCGATAAAATGAATTTTCACCATCGGCCAACTGAATGCTGGGAATGGTTATGTCATCATTACTGGTATTATGTACCGTCAAATTATACGTGCTGGAACCAATTCCGGAGAAAACCGTATCGAGATAAACCGTGTCCTTTGAAAATTTGAGATTTCCGGAACTGGCGACCGTGTCAAAATCTTTTCGACAAGAACCCATAAGAATAATGGTACCAATCAGGAAAATACAAGAGAAATAGCGCATAAGAATCAACGATTGAAGATATGGATTAACGAATTTAGACTTTTTCGCATATTAATTAACGTGAAATTTGAGTGCTTATTTCTCGACAATTTTCACTTCGAACAATTTGTCCCAATTTTTGCCGGTCACATATAATTTTTTGGTTTTTGGGTCGTAGGCAATTCCGTTGAGAACATCCAATTTCGGATGTTGCGTAACTTTTTTGCGCAAACCTCGAAAGTCGATCAAGCCTTCAATAGCACCGGTTTGTGGATCAATAATTACCACGCCGTCCTTTAAATAGGTATTGGCATAAATTTTTCCTTCCACCCATTCCAGTTCATTCAATTTAGTGGTTATGCCGTGATTTGTAACAGTTTGAATATAACTTTCTTCTTTTAAAGTTTCAGGATCAAGCAACCAAATTTTTTCGGTGCCATCGCTTTTGTACAAATTTTTACCGTCGTTTGTTAAGCCCCAACCTTCCACACTTTTATCGAAATTAAAGCTTTCCAATTTTTCGAAACTATGCACATCATAGACAAAACCTTTTCCGGCTTGCCATGTAAGCATATAAATCTTATCGTTTAGGATGGTAATGCCTTCCCCGAAATATTTTTGGGGCAAATCGATTTTCTTCAGAACTTTTCCTGTTTTGAAATCCACCTTCCGCAGGGAAGAAATTCCGTGGAGTCCCGTGCTTTCGTATAAAGTATCGTGATAAAATTCCAAACCCTGCGTGTAGGCCTGAATATCGTGCGGGTAGATGTTCACAATTTTATAGGTGTAAAGAATTGGTTTTTTATCATTCAATAATTTGATGGTTGCCGTCGCTTCTTCCATCTTTCCTTCACTATAAATTTTTGCCGTAAAAGTGTGGTTCCCAAGTTTTTCGTTTTTCAAAATTGTGGAAAATTCTTCGTTTCCAACAACTTTTCCAAGAAGGTTATTTTCATAACTATAAATGACCGAATCGATGGTTAAATTCTGTGGGTTTTCGATAGAGACTTCCATTTTATCGCCCAATCGATATTCGGGCAGATTTTGGTTGAAATTAATTTCCAATTGCGTTTGATCTTCATTACATGAGAATAGGACCGAAGTTAGAAGGAAAAAAAGCGGATAATGGCGTTTCATTAAAAAGGATTTTATGTTCGCAAATTTAGGGAATTCCGTGGAAAATGCTTTGCAAGTATGCAAAAACTACGTATCTTTGCAGCGGCAAGTCCTACACAACCAGCTCCTGTTGAACTCCCCCAGGGCGGGAACGCAGCAAGGGTAAATGGTCGTAGCGGTGTGATGTAGGTAGCTTGCCATTTTTTTTTGCTTAAAAGTGAAGGAAATAGGTTTCTTTTCATTCTTTTTCTTTTTTTTTCCCACCTTCCAAAAATCAAAATTTTTCTAAAAATAAACGATATATTTGCCCAGATATGGCAAAAGTAGTTTTAATTACCGGGGCTTCCTCGGGGATAGGGAATTCCATTGGAAGATACCTTTCCCAAAAGGATTATATGGTTTATGGAACTAGTCGTAACCCTCGGGAAAATTCGGATAATGGAATCCATTTTGTGGCGATGGATGTCACCAAAAAGGAGACAGTTGAAAGGGCCATAAAAGAAGTTATTGAAAAAGCTGGTAAAATTGATTTTCTCATCAATAATGCGGGAATGGGAATAACCGGGCCTATTGAAGAAACCCCCGACGAAGAGATTTCCCGGGTTTTTGATACCAATTATTTTGGTGCGATAAGAGTGATAAAAGCAGTTTTGCCGAGTATGCGTGACAATGGCGGCGGCTTCATCATCAATATTACTTCCATTGCCGGTTATATGGGATTGCCTTATCGTGGAATTTATTCGGCCACCAAAGGCGCACTGGAATTAACCACCGAAGCTTTTCGGATGGAATTAAAAGATTTCAACATAAAAATGACCAATATTGCGCCAGGCGATTTCGCTACCAATATTGCTTCCGGAAGATATCACGCACCATTGGTGAAAGGTTCTCCATATGAAAAACATTATGGGAACACCTTGAAATTGATGAATGAACACGTGAAATTGGGAAAGGATCCAATTTTGATGGCAAAAAAAGTTTATGCCGTAATGCAAGATAAAAATCCGACCATTCATTATAAAGTGGGCGCATATATTCAAAAACTTTCTATTGCCCTGAAACATATTCTTCCCGATAAATGGTACGAAAAAATGTTGCTCAAACATTATAAATTGTAACTTTACCGCATAAAATTCCGTTCAAAAATTTAGAAAATTAGAAAGGTATGAAGTTTTTTATCGACACAGCAAATTTGAAACAAATAAAGGAAGCTCAAGATTTGGGTGTTTTGGACGGGGTAACAACCAATCCCTCCTTAATGGCAAAAGAAGGAATTACCGGAAAAGACAATATTTTTGCGCATTACGTAAAGATTTGTGAGCTGGTGGAGGGAGATGTAAGTGCCGAGGTGATTGCCACCGATTTTGATGGAATGGTTAGGGAAGGCGAGGAATTGGCCACACTTCATGATCGAATTGTCGTGAAAATTCCTATGATAAAAGATGGAGTAAAAGCCATAAAATATTTCTCCGAAAAAGGGATTAAAACGAACTGTACTTTGGTATTTTCTGCTGGACAGGCTTTATTGGCGGCTAAAGCTGGGGCCACCTACGTTTCTCCATTTATTGGCCGATTGGATGACATTTCTACCGATGGTTTAAATTTGATTGCAGAAATCCGTTTGATATATGATAATTACGAATTTGAAACTCAAATTTTAGCAGCTTCCATTCGTCATACGATGCACGTGATTGATTGTGCAAAACTCGGTGCCGATGTGATGACCGGACCATTATCTTCCATCGAAGGTCTGTTAAAACATCCATTAACGGATATTGGATTGGAGAAATTTTTGGCAGATTATAATAAGGGGAGTTAATCACTTATTGGATTTGAACATTTTAAATCTAAACCACTTTATTGATTTAAAAATTCAAGAATATAGCCTTCAAAATCTGGTGAATCCAATGGGATATTGCCAAAAAGGATCTCACCTTTTTTATTGATGAAAACTACTTTGTTCAGATAATTCCGATAAAGTTCTTTTTTATCGCCCGTTTCCCGGTTCTGATATTCGAATTTTTTGTCATACTGGAATTTCGTCAGCACTCTTTGCCAAGCTTCTATTTCTCCGTCGTCAATGTTGATTCCTAAAAAGTTGATTTCGGGATATTTTTTTCGTAGTTCACTAATGATTCGGTGTTTTTTCATATGATCTTTTTGCGAATAAAGGGACCAAGAAAAAGTGATCGTCGGTTTGGTAAGAATTTCGCCTAATGTGAGTTTTTTCTGGGAAACATCGATTAATTCTTTATCTGAAATATTGTTGCCGATAAAATAAGAACGTTGAACTTGGGCCAACATTTGTAATTCATCCAATCTATCTTCGTCATAATCAAGCTTGGCAAGCAACTGCATGGTGGAATCTATTTGGCCGCCGGTTTCTGAAAAGATGATTTGTTGCGCCCCAAAACGCTGAAGGAACCGAATTCGAAGTACGTCTATGGTGAATAAGGAATCTACCAATAAAATTCGACGGCGAAGGTTGTAATAGTTGTTCAAACTGAAACAATCTCGATCAACTCTTTTTCGACTGCAGTTTTCTATGGATCTATTTTTTAAATAATCATCTAAAAAACGTTGGTATACAATATGGTTCTTTAATGTTTCATCATTAAAATTTAATTTTTTACGATAGTTGAAAAAATCAGACGGGAATTTCCTATTACCTTCGGAGTACTTATGAAGCAAAAAGGCATAACGTTCCCGTAAATCGTAGAATTCATAGTCCACACTTTTTTCTGCCAATTCAATGAAATTTTCTGAAAAATTATGCTCCGCTTTTAATTTTTCCAACATCCTTTTTCGCACGCGATGGATGGAATCGGTAATAGCTGCAAATTTTTTGGTGTCAATTTTATAATAGGAAAGTATTAAGTCGCTGTTCCGATCATTCAAAAGGAACAAATCCATTAGAAAATTGTTTTTGACAGCTGCATTTCCGCTAAAAAAAAGCGTTTCATCAAAAGCTAACGTGTTCAAACGGAATAAAATACTATCTCCGGGAACTATGTAAACCGTCTGGCTTTCTGGTGGTTGTTTGAAGGTATAAAGCCCTTCCTCAGGATTTTTCAATTGATAAGTGAAATTATCCTTATCATTTAAAAATATGGTATCAATTAAGTCGTTCCCATTATAAAGAATTATATAATTCTTCATTGGGTTCACAATTTCGCCATGAATATAGGTGAGGTCGCTCTTGGGATCATCTTGGCAACCGATCAATAAAATAAAAAATAGAAAGCTAATTTTTTTCATTCTTTGCGAAAACTTGCACAAATTTTTTGACCCAACCGTCAAAGGTATGTTCTATGATTTGGAATCATAGTTAATTGGTCGTTAAAACCAAATGTAGTTATCGTTAATCTTTCGTAAAGTAAGGATTTATAAGTACTTTTGCCGAAAATTCAAAAACTTTTTGGTCAATGCTTTCAGTTAATAATTTATCGGTTCAGTTTGGCAAGCGCATTTTGTTCGATGAAGTGAACACCTCTTTCACCCAAGGAAATTGCTATGGGATTATCGGTGCGAACGGCGCGGGAAAATCTACTTTCTTGAAAATTATTTCCGGAAAATCTGATCCCACATCTGGCCGGGTTTTTCTGGAACCTGGAAAACGCATGTCGGTTTTGGAGCAAGATCACAGTCTTTTTGATGAATTTACCGTTCTGGAAACCGTTTTGCGCGGCAACAAAATCTTTTTTCAATTGAAGACGGAAATCGACGCTTTATATGCCGATTATTCAGATGAAAATGCCAATAAGATAGGGGAGCTGCAGGTTCGCTTTGAAGAAATGAACGGTTGGAACGCCGAAAGCGATGCAGCGGCAGTCTTATCGAATTTGGGTATTCCTGTAGAATTGCATTCTATGTTGATGAAGGATTTGGACGGAAAACAGAAAGTTCGGGTCTTGTTGGCCCAAGCACTTTTTGGAAATCCAGATGTGCTAATTATGGATGAACCTACCAATGATTTGGATTACGAAACAATTACCTGGTTAGAGAATTTTTTGGCGAATTATGATAATTGTGTGATCGTTGTTTCGCACGACCGTCACTTTTTGGACGCGGTGTGCACGCATATTTCCGATATTGATTTTGGAAAAATAAACCATTATAGCGGAAACTATACCTTTTGGTACGAATCTTCACAGTTGGCCGTTCGACAACGTGCGCAACAAAATAAAAAAGCCGAGGAAAAGAAAAAAGAATTGCAGGAATTTATTGCTCGTTTCAGTGCGAACGTGGCCAAATCAAAGCAGGCGACTTCTAGAAAAAAAATGATAGAAAAGCTAAATTTTGAAGAAATAAAACCATCGAGCCGACGCTATCCCGCGATTATATTTGAACGCGAACGCGAAGCAGGCGATCAAATTTTGAATGTTGAAGGACTAAAACATTCCGTGGATGGGGAGGTTCTGTTCGACAAAGTGAATATTAATTTGGCAAAAGGCGATAAGGTTGTTTTTTATTCACGTGATTCCAGGGCAACAACGGCATTTTATGAAATTGTAGCCGAAAAACAAAAAGCGGAAGCAGGAAAATTTGAATGGGGAATTACCACTACGCAATCTTATTTGCCTTTGGATAATTCCGAATATTTTGAAAATAGCCTCACTTTGGTGGATTGGTTACGACAATGGGCCAAAACCAACGAAGAACGCGAAGAGGTTTATATCCGTGGATTTTTGGGCAAAATGATTTTCAGTGGGGAAGAAGCCCTGAAAACTTCGAATGTGCTCTCAGGAGGTGAAAAGGTGCGCTGCATGTTAAGCCGAATGATGATGATGCGCGCCAATGTGTTAATGCTCGATGAACCTACTAACCATCTGGATTTGGAGTCGATTACGGCGTTCAACAATTCGTTGAAAAATTTTAAGGGTAATATTTTATTCACCACGCACGATCATGAATTTGCTCAAACCGTCGCGAACCGTGTGATAGAACTCACGCCGAAAGGTGCCATTGACCGTTATATGACATTTGAGGAATATATGAGTGATAAAAGTATTAAGGAATTAAGGGGGGAAATGTATGGAAAAATGAATAAGTGAATTTACGAATGATGGAATAGTTGAGTAAATCCAGAATTTTGGTGAACCAAAAAAATCCCGTCTTTTACGGGATTTTTATTTGTGGTTTTCTGCATTTTCTATTTGCGCTTGACTTCCAAATTTTCTTTTAAAGCTTGTAAAAATTCGCGCGTATTTAAATAATCGTCATTGGTCAAATTTTCCTTGTGTATTAAAAGGGCCAAATCTTTGGTCATTTTTCCGCTTTCCACCGTTTCAACACATACATCTTCTAAGTCTTTGCAAAATTCGATCAGTTCTTTGTTGTTATCCAACTTTCCACGATGCTCCAATCCGCGCGTCCAAGCAAAAATGGATGCGATGGGATTGGTGGAAGTTTCTTTTCCGGCCTGATGTTGACGGAAATGTCTAGTCACGGTTCCATGAGCTGCTTCGGCTTCTACGGTTTTTCCATCTGGGGTCACCAAAACGGAAGTCATTAGTCCCAAAGAGCCAAAACCTTGCGCCACGGTATCGCTTTGCACATCGCCATCATAATTTTTGCAGGCCCACACAAAGCCGCCGTTCCATTTCATGCATGCTGCAACCATGTCGTCGATCAATCGGTGTTCGTAAGTGATACCGAGTTTTTCAAATTTTTCTTTGAATTCGTTGTCAAAAACTTCTTGAAAAATATCCTTGAACCTTCCGTCGTAAGCTTTTAAAATGGTGTTCTTGCTCGAAAAATAAAGTGGCCATTCCTTTTTGATGGCTTGGTTCATACAAGATCGGGCGAATCCATAAATTGATTCATCGATATTGTACATCGTCATTGCCACGCCGTCACCTTTAAATTCATAAACATCGTAAACTTTTGGCTCCCCGTTTTCCGGAGTGAAAGTCATAGTTAATTTTCCTGGTCCCTTGGTAACAACATTGGTAGCCTTGTATTGATCACCAAAAGCATGCCGACCGATACAAATTGGTTTGGTCCATCCCTGAACATATCGGGGCACATTGCTCATAATTATCGGTTCCCTGAAAACCGTTCCACCGATTATATTTCGAATAGTACCGTTGGGGGAAACCCACATTTTTTTCAAGTCGAATTCTTCTACCCGAGCTTCATCTGGGGTAATAGTGGCACATTTAATGCCCACGCGATATTTTTTAATCGCTTCTGCCGCGTCGATGGTAATCTGATCGTTCGTTTCGTCCCGCGATTCAATGCCAAGATCGTAATACTTGATATCCACATCTAAATAAGGAAGGATCAATTCCTCTTTAATAAATTTCCAAATGATGCGGGTCATTTCATCTCCATCCAGTTCCACAACGGGATTGGCAACTTTAATTTTTGTCATAATGAAGCTCTTTTTTTTCGAATTGCAAATATAGTAAATTCTACAGACCTTGAAGAATGACGTCTTGGTGAAAACAGGGCAAACGCATTAAAAAACGAATATTTTTTTCTAAAATTGATTGAAAAAAAAATTGAAGGAATCCACTTAATTTATTAGATTATCTTGCGCGAAATTTGTATATTATACTGATAATCAATATATTATACAAATGA
>JBDNFD010000026.1:0-17250 GCA_041689995.1 Flavobacteriaceae bacterium
ATAGATTTATTAGGGCAATTGCCGGAACTTTTATTTTAATTAGCCTTCTGCTGGCTGTTTATGTAAACATTAACTGGCTGTGGTTCACAGGGTTTGTGGGCATCAACTTGTTACAATCATCATTCACAAAATGGTGTTTGATGGAAAAAATCCTTAAAAAGCTTGGTGTAAACGATGAAAAGGGGAGTTGCTGTTCATAGTTGATTCTCTTCAATAATTTTTCTTAAAATCCTGTTTCTCTAATAACGAAACAGGATTCTTAATTTTATGCGGTTTATATGATTTTGGTCATTTCAAAATTGGTAAATCAGGGATATATTTGAATAGTATAAACCAATTCCCAACGTTATGTCCATAAATATCCAATATGTGAGAATGCCCACTAAATTTCTTAAGAAATTGAAATAATGGCCAAAGATTTCTCAAACATTGAAGTTGTAAAACATTCGGGCCAAAAGGCAAAATTTTCAATTGAAAAATTGAAAAATTCACTGCGAAAAAGTGGGGCGGAAGAATCACTGGTTAATCAAATTTCCTGTCATGTCCGCGATGAGCTTTACCAAGATATTTCAACTAAGGAGATTTACAATCGTGCCTTTGCACTTCTCAAAAAAAGTAAAAATACATACGCTTCAAAATATAAACTGAAAAAAGCAATTTATGAGTTGGGCCCCACCGGGTTTCCTTTTGAGAAATTTGTGGGCGCCTTGCTTTTTTACAGTGGTTATGAAGTAAAGATCGGGCAGGTTTTACAAGGAAAATGTGTAACCCATGAGGTAGATGTGGTTGCGCACCAAAACGGACAGTATATTGTTGCAGAATGTAAATTCCACAGTGAGGAAGGCCGAAACTGCGATGTAAAAGTGTCGCTTTATATCCATTCCCGATATAAGGATATTCTCGATTTTTATGGCAAGAGTAACAATATTGATAAACCTAACGAAGGTTGGGTAGTTACTAATACCCGTTTTACAGACGACGCGGTGAAATATGGGGAATGTGCTGGACTTTATCTTTTAAGCTGGGATCTGCCAAAAGGTAATGGAATCAAGGATCGTATAGACAGATTGGGCCTTTATCCTGTGACTGTTTCTACCTTGCTTAGCCAACGCGAAAAGCAGTTCCTGCTCAGTCGAGATATAGTGCTTTGTAAACAATTGATAAATGATGATTTCTACTTGGATCATTTGGGAATTTCTGAAAATCGGAAAGAACGGATTTTAAATGAAATCAAATTATTAGGTAAAAATGATTAGGTATGCAAAAAATAAAAATCCATTTCCTCGGCGCCGCTAAAACTGTAACTGGTTCTAAATTTTTAATTGAAACTTCAGAACAAAATATTCTAATTGATTGCGGTATGTTTCAAGGTTTAAAAGAGCTGCGCGAAAAAAACTGGGAACACCTCCCGATTGATATTTCGAATATTGATGTGGTACTACTTACGCACGGTCATTTGGATCACACAGGTTATTTGCCACGATTGGTAAAACAGGGTTATCGCGGAAAGATTATCGGGACTGCCCCAACGCTCGCAATTACAAAAATCATTTTGCTGGACAGCGCCAAAATACACGAGGAAGAAGCACATAGGGCAAATGAAGAAGGTTATTCTAAACACAAACCCGCCGAACCATTTTATAGCGTGCAAGAAGCTGAGGTTACACTGGGTTTTTTTCGAGCTGAAGAAAAAGATCAATGGATTGAACTTTCAGAAAACATAAAATTTCGGTTTCGGTATAACGGACACATTATTGGTGCCACTTTTATTGAACTGGATATGTTCGGAAAAATCTTTGTCTTTTCGAGCGATATTGGTCGGGAGAACGATCTTTTACTTTTCCCACCAGAAAAACCGGAATGGGCAGACTATCTTTTCATTGAAAGTACATACGGGAATAAACTTCATCCCGAGGAAAGTGTTTCAGATAAACTCGTGGAGCTCATCAACAAAACCATTCACAACCGTGGTAATTTAATTATTCCTTCATTTGCGGTGGAGCGATTACAAACGCTGATGTTTTTGCTTTGGAAACTCTACATTGAGAACCGTATCGCAAACATCCCTATATTCATTGATAGCCCGATGGGCAATAACGTACTTTCCGTTTTTAAAAATTTTTCCGATTGGCACAAAATCCCGATAAAGGATTTCAATGCAATGAAAGATTGGATGAAAATCGTTACTTCCTATAAAGAAACCTGGGAAACAATAGACAATCCACAGCCCAAAGTGGTTATTGCCGGTAGTGGAATGGTGACTGGCGGAAGGGTATTGACTTATTTGAAACAGATGATAGACCAAACCAATACAACAGTTTTGTTGGTGGGTTATCAAGCAGAAGGAACTCGTGGCCGCCAACTTTTAGAAGGTGCTTATGAATTAAAATTCTTTGGAAAACAGTATCCCGTAAAAGCTGAGATACATCATATAGAAAGCCTTTCGGCACACGCTGATCAACAAGGTCTTTTGGATTGGACGAGCAATATAAAAAACATACCCGAAGAAGTATTTCTTATTCACGGGGAACCCACAGCACAGGATGCTTTTCGTGTAAAATTGAGGGATACTTATGGTTGGAATGTAACCATTCCGAGGTTGTATGAGATAAAAGAGATTTTGGTTTGAAATTTTTAAGCAAATGCAACCAGCCCATTTAAAAGGGTATAGGTAATGGCAGTTATTAATCCTATTAAAAAGATGATGACCGAAATATAAAGAAGTCGCTGTTTATGTGCGATGATTTTTCCTAAAAAATAGAGGTCGATTATCATTTCATCATAAACGTTCTGGCCTTTCATCATTATTCGTTTAAATTCGTTCTTAAATTCAGTTAGGGATAGTTTTGCAAAATTTTCGGCATATAGTGTTCCTTTGTAGCCACTTTTTTTATAGGATGCTCCAAAATATCGATAGGGCAACATACTGAACAGGGCGAAAATCATTGACAACAAACTGCAAATTATCAAAATTCGTGTACCGATTTCCAATGGAATTTTTTGTAATTTAGGGACCACAAACAACAATCCCAGGAGTAACGAAGTTATAATGGAATTGACCGTAAGCACTATCCTGGCTTTATTGTCCACCATTTTCAACAGGTTGTAATGATTTCGGGAGACGGTTTTAAACAGGGTTTGTACGCCACGTGAATCATATTTTTTCAGTTTTTCTGATTTGATTTCTATACCGGCATTCATATTGGCTTCTTGTTCCATAATTGTAATAAATTATAAATTGCACAGTTTTTTTATTTCGTTTAAAACTCTTTTTTTCCGAAGGAGCGAGATTCCTGTTTTTTCAAGTAAAAAGGAAGATTCATAAAGTTCTTTGGTTAAGATAATATTATTTTCAATAAGAAGGTCTTTTTCGTGTTTTGTCAAGGTTGTTAATGTGGTGATGGGGTAGAGGGCAAACTTGTCTACGTTTTGTTTTATCCCGTTGTTTTCGGGATAGTCCCAACTTAATAAATGAAGCCCAACACAATTTCCATAATCAGTGGCATCGCTGGAAAAGCGGGTATTTGTTACCAACCAACCCTGTTTTAAATGCGAAGCTTTCTCGGGGTCGTTGTTCCAATGTTTTTGAATGTCCAGAAACCTAGAGTTTATGTATAATGGGACTTTCACGTTACTCACAGCTTTAGGATCAGCATGAAATTTACATTCCACAGTGTAAGTATTGCCGTCTTTTTCGGCCAGAACGTCCACTTCGTGTGTAACACATTCGCCTTGAAGGACAACACCTATTTGCGTATTGTAGCCACGATTTTTAAGCAATGCACCAACCAATCGCTCAAAAGGAAAACCAGTTGGACCCAAATCTAAGATTGCCCGTTTCAAACTATACTTAGACGCAGAAGTACGGTTTTGTTTTTTCAACATAGCAAAAGCCTTTTTATAGATTTCTTTGGAAGGCATTCCGTCGTAGAGTATTGGTACTATGTTTTTTGCAATTTCGTCTATTTCATCTTCTGAAGCTTTGCTTCTTCTAAGTGATGTTTTCAGCTTTTCAACATCAAATAGCTCAATATCGCCGTTGAATTTTTTTATAGTTATGATTTTATTTTCCATACTATTTTCAATTTAAAATCTTAAAATTTCTGTCATTAACCCAAAACGTATAATATCCAGTTGATGTTCAAAGTAAATGTTATAATAATCTAAACCGTGATAAAACTGGACAAAAAAACCGATATCCTCCAAAAATTTTGGATGGTAATAAAATGTAAATGCACCACTGAAGCGTTTTGTGTCAAAGGTTTTCCAATCATTAATTTCATCGATCATCCAAGTGGTTTCAATTTTTAATGAAAAGTTAGCTTTTCTTTTTCTACTGAAAAAATCACGATCCAGGGGAAGCTTGTAAGCGAAAAATGAATTGTGCCATCGAAGCCCACTATATTGTCCCTGCAACTCGTCGAGCATCCAGCTTTTGGGGTGGATTTCCAAGGAGCTTTTAAAAAATTTCACGGCGTTAACTTGAGAGCCATAAGAAGTGTCTATAAAACCTATTTCAAAAAAATTGGTGGCGAAATTCCCAGATTGCAAATTGATTGAACCATCTTTATTATAAAAATTGCCGTCCTGACCGTTGGAATGATGAGCTATTTTCCCAAATAAAGTGGTGTGATGAGCCAATCCTGGATAGCCGAATAAATAATACAACGAAAGCTGTGGAATATAGCTTGGGGTTTTTACAGGATACGATTCTTCATTGAACATTCTAATGGTAATCTGTGGCGTAAGAACCATCATCAATCTTGAATCTGCGCGCTTACGAACCACAAAATTGGGATTGAGGTTGGCCTCAAACACAAGCAGCTCAAGATTGCCGATATCTGTAGGAAACGTTATGTAGCTATCGCTTTGGTTAACGTGAGCAATTTGGGCAAGATAAAGATGTGGCAGAGTATCTGCCGAGCTTTGCGCTTGGCTCCCCGTAAAAAAAAGGAACAATAAAATCGATATGTTCCAGTCATTTTTCATAGATAAATAATTTTCACCCGTTTGGTACTGTTCTCGTTTAATTGAAAACTTGCTTTAGAAAACTTGGGGCGGTTTGTTAAACCTATTGATTCATAATTTGAGAACCCGATGCCTTCTATTGGGAGGAGTAGTCCTTTATCTATTTTTCCGTTTTCATTTTCGTCATGAAGGATATTGATTGCATAGCTCCCTTGGGGCAAATTGGAAAAAGTAAGGCTTGCGCTCCCATCTTCAATTTTCGAAGTCGCTTTCCGGTAATAATGTTCAAATTTTTGATCAGGAATGGTGCCATCTCTGTTGTATAAGGCAAATTGCACTACACCTTTTGAGTTGCGCAAACCATCCACATTAACTGTTAGGGTATATGAATTTTCCGAAGGAAGAGTGCGAAAGGAAGTCAGGATCATTACTACCCCAAATACCAATATTATTTTATTCACTGTTTTCATTTTTTTCATTTTTAGGCTAAAAAATTTAAGAGAATAGTGATTATTTGGTTTTAAATCCTGTTAGAGTTGCTGTAAATTTTGAACTATGGCAGTTGTTTTTATTTTCGTAGCTTGTAATAAGCAAGTACTGCGAAAACAATAGTTAGGATAATCCTAAATCCCATGGCTCCAACTGTTTTTAACTCAAAAGCACCACCTTTATCAATATGTAACAACAGTCCCATTAGCGCTATAAATAATAAAGTAGCAGTTGCCGATAAAATCCAAACTGTCCATTTTCGGAAATTAAAGAAACCAAAAGCTGCAATTAAGTATAGAAACCCGGCCGTTAAGTTTGTCCATACTATAAATGGTACATAGTCTCCTTCCTTTGCACGTATTCCAAACCAATCGAATATAACTGAGCTACTCATAAATATGGTAAGTAATGCAAAAGCAATTAATACAATTGCGATAATGTATCTAAAGGTTCTATTCTTTTTCATAATTTAACGTTTTAAAATCTTCTTCTGTTTTCACCGTACCACCATTTGGGTTTGTAATCTTTTTTTACCAATCCAAACCTTTTAATAGCGTGTACTTTAATGTGTTCCACCACTTCTTCAGCGGAATCGGTCACGAAGATCAATTTCATGTCCGTTGGGTCGATGCTTCCATTTTCGGCCATTGATTGAATGTGGTGACAAAGTTCTTTGTGGTATTCTGAATCGAAAATAACAATGGGGAAATTTTCTATTATCTTTGTTTGTATTAAGGTAATTGCTTCAAAGAGTTCATCGAGAGTGCCCATTCCTCCCGGCATAACCACGTACGCATAAGAATACTTCATCATTAAAAATTTTCTGACAAAGAAATAGGGGATGTTTATCCATTTGTGTAAGTATGCGTTGGGTTTTTGCTCAAAAGGTAAAATGATATTGATGCCCACAGAATAGCCGCCTGCCTCAAAAGCACCTTTGTTGGCAGCTTCCATAATACCTGGGCCACCACCGGTCATAATAGTGAACCCCAATTTTGAAAGTTCTGCCCCAATTTTTTCTGCATTCTGGTAGTGTTTGGAATCTGGTGTGAATCGTGCCGAGCCAAAAACAGTAACGCAGGGCCCGATAAAGTGCATTTTCCGAAAACCTTTTATAAAATTGTACTGCACTTTAAAAGTGAAGAACAGCTCCTTGAATCGGGAACGGGGCCCTCGAAGAAACGGCGATTCGCTCTTTTGTAGATGATATTTTGTGTTGTTTTCCATCAGTTTACTTTTTTATAGCTCCAAACGGCCAATCCATTCATTATAATGGCATATAATAGCGTTTTCCAAAGTTGTGGTAAAATATCCATAAAACCAGAGCCCTTGAGCATTACCATACGCACAACCTCTACAAAATATTTTATAGGATTGAACTCTGTAACTATCTGTGCCCATTTGGGCATGCTTTCTATTGGCGTGAACAAGCCGCTCATTAAAATGAAAATCACGACAAAAAACCAAGCGATAAACATGGCTTGCTGTTGCGTATCAGTAAAATTGGAAATAAACAATCCCATACCCAAGATTACTAAAATGTAAATAGAAGTGTAGGCGTATAGTAGTATTAAACTGCCTATCATAGGCGTATTAAAGATGAGTTTTGCGAGTATTAATCCAATGGTCAATAAACCCATTCCTATTACCCAAAACGGAAATAACTTCCCGATTATGAATTGGCTTTTCCGAATAGGCGTTACATTTATTTGTTCCAAAGTGCCTATTTCTTTTTCCCGAACAATATTCATCCCAGAGAGAAATAGAGTTATCATAGTTACCAATAACACTAAAATACCTGGCACCATAAAGGTTTTGTAATCTAAAGTGGTATTGTACCAAAAAGACGGGATACTCTCAATTATCGCGGGTTGCAAAACCTTATTCGAAGGATCGATAAAGTTCATTTTCACTTCCCTATTAAAGCCTTGCACAATTTGGTTCACATAACCACTTTCCACACCAGCCGCGGCACCATCGATAGCATTTATAGTGATGGATAAATCGGTTGTTTTTTCCTTTAGTAGATTTCGTTCAAAATGATTTGGTATTTCCAGCACCACATCAACCTCTCCTGTCAGCATCGCAGAGCTTGCTTTTTCTTGTGAAGAGAAATCTGTCAAAACATCAAAATAGGTAGAGGCATTGAACTTTTCAATCAGCGCACGGGATGTTGAGGTATGATCGTGATCTATGTAGGCAAACTTTATGTTTTTCACTTCATAAGTGGCGGCAAAGGACAGAATGAGCAGTTGCAATATGGGCAGAATAAATATGATAGGTGACATCCCTTTATTTCTAAAGATTTGTTTGAATTCCTTTTGAATTATGTATCCGATGGTCTTCATTATTCCAATCGTATTTTATATTTTTTGATACTTAGTCCAATAAAGAAAAGGGTCATCGCTATCAAGATTAATGTTTCTTTCCAGATATATGCTATCCCAACGCCCTTCAGCATAATGGCTTTTATAATAATGATAAACCATTTTGCAGGAATTATATGACTAATTATTTGAAGTGGTGCCGGCATACTCGATATTGGAAAAATAAATCCAGAAAGTAATATTACGGGTAACATTAACCCCATCAATGAAATCATCATTGCGGCTTGTTGCGTTTCGGCGATGGTTGAGATTAAAATTCCCAATGCCAATGAAGTGATAATAAACAAAACACTTTCGGCTCCCAATAAAAACAAACTGCCCTCAACTGGCATTTTAAAAATAAAAATACTCAGAACTACGATTACCACTGCGTTAACGATAGATAAAAAGATATAAGGAACTACTTTTCCAATAATAACTTGAAAGGGTTTTAGGGGTGAAACCAATAGGATTTCCATCGTGCCCAGTTCTTTCTCGCGGGTGATGGAAATTGAAGTCATCATTGCAGAAACCAGCATTAGAATAATTGTCATCACTCCAGGGACGAACATAAACACGCTTTTAAGTTCCGGATTATAGACCATTCGGGTTTGAGGAATTATTTGATAATCTACTTGAATTCCTTTATTTTTTGAATACTGATAATTTTGTAGAATGGAGTTTATATAATTGGTTATCGAATTTGCGGTGTTTGGGGCAGTGGCGTCGGTTATTATTTGAATGGTAGCTTTCTTTTCTTTTATTAAGTTTCTGCTGAAATCCTTTTCAAAATTCAATACCGCTTTTATTTTCCCTTTTTTAAAAGCAGGTTCAATATCCGCTTCCCGAGCAATCATTTGTTTTATGGTGAAGTATTTTGAAGCTGAAATCTTATTGATTATTTCTTCCGTAGTGGCATCTTTTGAATGATCCAAAATGGCGATATCCACATTATTTATTTCATTGGTTATGGCAAACCCAAAAAGCAATATTTGGGCAATGGGCATACCAAAAAGTATAAACAGCGACCGCTTATCCCTAAAGATATGGTAGAATTCCTTTTTTATAAAACCTATAAATCGTTTCATCTTGTTTGCCTTAGACCTAACAGGTCTTTGAGACCTGTTAGGTATAGTTCCTATTCAATATTTCTTGCGAGTTTCAAAAACACATCGTTCATTGATGCTACTTTGAACTGTTCCTTCAGTTTTTTCGGTGTGTCCAAAGCTTCTATTTTTCCTTCCACCATTATGGAAACCCGGTCGCAATATTCGGCTTCGTCCATATAATGTGTGGTCACGAAAATGGTGGTGCCGAGGTCTGCGGCTTTATAGATCATTTCCCAAAACTGTCTTCGGGTTATGGGGTCAACGCCACCCGTTGGTTCATCCAAAAAAACAATCTTTGGTTCGTGTAAAAGCGATACCGAAAATGATAACTTTTGCTTCCAACCTAAAGGCAAGGAGCCTACCAATTTATTGCTGATATCCTGCAATCCCAATTCGGAAACTAATTGTTCTCTTTTCTCTTTGATTTTTGCCTTGGATAATCCATAGATACCTCCAAAAAAAGTGATGTTTTCTTTTACGGTTAGATCGTCATAAAGTGCGAATTTCTGGCTCATATAACCTATATTTTTCTTGATGGATTCGGTTTGGGTATATACATTAAATCCTGCGACAGTTGCTTTGCCAGATGAAGGTTTGGAAATCCCTATCAGCATTTTCATGGCCGTGGTTTTTCCTGCGCCATTCGCACCTAAGAAACCAAAGATTTCTCCTTTTTTGACCTCAAAACTGATGGCGTTGACAGCTTTGAAATCGCCGAATGCTTTTGTTAATTCCTCAGCTTCTATGACATTTCCCTCTTTCATTTTTTTGCTAATTCCATAAAGGCATCCTCTATGTTGGGTTGGGTGGCTTCTATGCTAATCCCTGTAAGGCCCGCTGTTTCCAAATAGGATTTCAAATTCGCTACTTCAAAAGAATTCCTTTTGTCGGTGTAATGCACAAATTCTCCAAACGGAAATACGCTATACAAATGCTCGTAGCCTTGAAGTGTTAGTATTAATTTGTACATATTATTTGCTCCCACATTGTAAATGGTCTTGGGGAATTTGCTGACAATAGCTTCTGGGGTGTCAATATCCAATATTTCGCCATCTTGAATCAGCGCGATTCTATCACACAAAGCTGCTTCGTCCATATATGGAGTTGAAACCAGTATGGTAATTCCTTTTTTCTGCAAGCGTTTTAACATTTCCCAAAACTCCTTTCGCGAAACGGGATCTACTCCAGTGGTGGGTTCGTCCAGAAAGAGTACTTTCGGTTTGTGAATCAAGGCACAGCAAAGAGCTAGTTTTTGTTTCATTCCTCCTGAAAGTTTTCCCGCACGACGATCTTTGAAGGGTTCAATTTGAATGTAGATATCTTCGATCAAATCGTAGTTTTCTTCTATCGTTGTTCCGAAAATAGTGGCGAAAAACGTTAGGTTTTCCTCTACTGTCAAATCTTGGTAAAGCGAAAACCGCCCCGGCATATAACCGACGGAATTCCGTATAGCTTTATAATCGGTAACAACATCAAACCCGGCAACTGTAGCAGTGCCTTCTTCGGGAATTAAAAGTGTGGTCAAAATTCTGAAAATGGTGGTTTTCCCTGCGCCATCGGGTCCTATGAGGCCAAATAATTCCCCAGGTTTTACATCAAACGAAATATCGCACACTGCTTTTACCTTTTTATAGGATTTACTGATATTGTTGAGGGAAATGCTCATTTGTTTTTAGGATATTAAGTTACTGGGTTATTAAGTTATTAAATGGGTTCGCCAATAACTCAATAACGCATTAGCTCATCTCTTTTAAGATTCTATTTCGATGGTGATTTCCATTGTAATTTTTGATTTTATGGAATTCGAAATCAAACAAGCTGCTTCCGATTTTTGAACAATCCTTTCGGCGCGTTCGCGGTCTTTTTCATCTTTAATGGTTACAGTGGGTTCCAGAATTATTTCCGTCATTAAATATTTACCATCTACTCTTTCCAAAACCCCTTTCGATTTACAACTGAAACCTGAAAAATCCAGTTTTGAATTTTCTGCAATCGCCAAGAAAGTAGTCATTAAGCAACTGCTCACAGATGCTGTGAAAAGATGCTCTGGCGACCAAATGTGGGGAATTCCTTTAGGGAATTCTGGTGGTGTGGCAATTTCAATACAATTGGACAATTTATCATTGTCTCCTGATAATTCTGGCGAACACATAATTCCTTTGCGGTCTTGGTGCCATTCAATATCTACGTTATAATGATGTTTTTCCATGATTTCTTGAATTTTGGTTATTTAAAATATGTGTAATATCCTTCAAGGTTTTCTTTTATACTTGCCGTTACTTTAGAACCTTCATCTACTGTTGAAATTTTCCCTAAAGCCTCAATTTTCTCTATAAGCGAATGAAGAAAGACGTGTAGGTTGTCATGCGAAGGTCCTTCCATAGTACATTTTTTAATCACGAAGTTTTTTGTCTCGTTTAAATCTGAAGCCAAAGCGTGGTAATCTTCTACAGTTTTTGGATCTCTGGATTTAACCAAAAGCAGCATTTTGTCAACACCTTCGGTTGTTTCCAAATTGGCCTCCCATTTGCCATCGTTGTCGAGTTTTATCTCGTTTACCCAATCATTATTTAAGGAATTCATTTCCGGGGCCATTTCTTCCATTTCGTGTTCGTGAACTTCTTCTGTGGTTACAACGCTTCCAGTGTTTTCTTGTTTCTGTTTTGTTTCGTTACAGCTCATTAATAATGCTGAAATGATTGCTGCTGTTAGAATTGTTTTTTTCATAATTTAAGTTTTTGATTGTTCATTAAATATTTACTCCGAAAAGATATCCAACTAATGCCGTGATTCCCATTGCTATAGTTCCCCAAAAGGTAATTCTTATAATTGCTTTCCTTATACTTGAACCACCAGTTTTGGCAGATACGATACCTAAAATCATTAAGAAAAAAATCGCCGAGCCATATAATGTATATTCCATACTTTTTAAGGGTAGGAATAGGGTGACTAGGAGAGGAAGAATTCCTCCAACAATAAATGATGCACCAGATGCAAGTGCAGCTTGCATAGGTTTCGCCTGACTAATTTCATTAATTCCCAATTCATCCCTAACATGTGCTTTCAAGGCATCTTTTGCGGTAAATTCCTTTGCTACAATAAGAGCAGTTTCTTTTTTTAAACCTCTTTTTTCATAAATTTCCGCTAACCTAAGTAGTTCTATTTCCGGCATTTCGGCTAATTCTATTTTTTCACGTTTGATATCCGCTTTTTCAACATCTGTTTGAGAACTTACGGAAACATATTCCCCTGCAGCCATTGATAAAGCTCCTGCAACCAAACCCGCAACTGTTGCCAAAATTATGGGGTCTCTCATATCGCTTGCGGCAGCTACCCCAATTGCAATACTGGCCACAGACAGAATTCCGTCGTTTGCTCCAAGTACAGCTGCTCTCAACCAATTACTCCGATGGATGAAATGATTGTCTAAGTAATCTTCTAAATTATCCGTGTTTGTTTCCATGTTTTTTGTTTTTTTCACTGACCACTATTCAGAAATCCACATTTCTGCGGGCATCCCGATTTTCAAGCTGCCATCATTTTTTACTGTGATTTTCACCGCATAAACAAGGTTCACTCGTTCTTCCTTGGTTTGGATGATCTTTGGAGTGAATTCTGCCGAAGCTGAAATCCAACTTATGGTTCCGTTGTAGTCTTTCATTTCTTCGCCTGAATCTATTTTTACCGTTACTTTCTGTCCGATATTAATGTTTGGTAATTGTGTTTCACTTACATAAACCCGCAAAGTCATTTCTTCCATATTGGCGATTTTATACAATGGTTTTCCAAAGGAAACAACCTCTCCGGGTTCGGCAAATTTGGTCAAAACCGTTCCCTTAACTGGGTTTATGATTTTACTTTGTGCAATTTGGTGTTCTATTTCTGCCTCTTTTGCATTGATGGCTTTTACCTCATTTACAATTGGTGCATTCTGTGTTTCCACGTTTTGGATTTGTTTTTTCAAAACCGCTACTTGGCTGTTGGCTTGATCCAATTGACGTTGAGTTGCAGCATTTTCATTAAACATATTCTGAATGCGTTGTTGTTCGGTTTCTGCAGTTTGTAACTGTTGGTTCATGACACTTACTTGCGACCAAACCCCGCCGGACTTTGAAGCAACAGTGGCTTTTGAAGCTAGCAATTGTTGCTTGCTCAAATAAAGTTGAAGTGTATCAACTAGTCCCACAATTTCCTGCTTTTCCAAAACCTGTCCTTCCTCAACCTCTAAAAACTCGAGTTTCCCCTGGGCTTCGGAAGAAACCGTGATTTCCGTGGCTTCGAAATTCCCGTAGCCATCGGCTTTTTCATTATTAGAGCAGGAAAACAGTATGCTGAGAATACTTGCCGAAATAATTGTTTTCATATTTTTCATGTTCGGTACTTAATTTAAATCCCTTTTATTACGCTATAATTCGCTTTTGCAAATAATAACTGAACTTCGTGCAGTTGTTGGTTTATTTGTGCTTCATACAAATTGTTCAATTCTGTTATGTATTCCGAAGAAGTGATTGTGCCATTCTGCAATTGTGAAGTTGTTGCTCGTAAAACCTTTTCTCGTAACACAACTATTTCAGCGTCTTTGTGCAGCATTGCTTCATATTTACTAATGTCACTTTCGACTTCTTTTTGTTGCATTTGGTTGTTCAGCTCAAAAGTTTCTTTTTTGGTGGAAATGATTTCTTTTGAAATATCCAAAGCCTGTCTTTTCTCCTTCGTTTTTTCCCAATCAAAAATGTTCCAGTTCAGTTTTAATCCAACCATATAAAAATCCTGAAATGAATTGTCCAGCATATTCAACCCTGGATTGCCATAACCTGCCTGTGCAAAACCTAGTAATTTCGGATAATTACTTTTGGAAATGACTTCTTTTGAGGTTTCCAATTGTGTTTTTTGCAGTTCGAAAAGTTCCAGTTCGGGTCTTTCTATAGGATTATCGGGAACAATTAAAATTTCGGAACCCACCAAGCTTGTATTGCTGTCCAAGTCTTGTGATAGTAACGTGGCCAAGTTGTCCAGTGCTTTTTTACGATCGAAATCGGTTTGCAAAAGTTGTTGTTCTAGTTTCAGTATTTCGGCTTGCAGTAATTGTTCGGAAGCAGGGAGAACCGCACCATATTTTACTCCTGTGCTTACTTCTTTTATTCGCGCACGGAGCTGTTCCATTTTTGAAAGCAATAAGTTTGTCTGCTTCTGAAATAACAACACATTGAAAAAATATTGATTGATTCGCGCTTTTAGCGTGTACAAATTGACCGCTACTTCTTGTTGACTGGTTTTCAATTCCGCAACTTTCAATCTGGTTTCTGCTGCGATGTTTCCTCCGTTATAGATCAATTGGTTTGCGTCCAAAGTGGCACGATACTGGTCTTTGTTTGGGGTTTCCACACTCAAATTTGGAATCTGACCCGGGAATTGAATCACATCTGACTGATAAGAAGCTTGGGCATTAAAATCAAGTTGAGGGAGTTTTGCTTTAGTGAGAATGCTTATTTCTGCGTTTGCTTTTTCTTCCAATAAATCACTTTGTTTTGCTAAAGGATAGTTTTTTTCGGCCAAAACATAACATTCCTTTAGCGTCAAGGTTTCTTGAGCATGAGCGAGCAGCGGAGCTATGGCAAAAAATATCAACAAATACCTTTTCATTGGTTTTAATTTTTAATGGAATGGATAATAAATTCTGAAACTTCTGTTTTGCGCTCTTCCATCAATTTTTTAAAATCTTTATCGCTTAATTTCAAAAAGCCTTTTATCAGGGGTTTTGCAACAAAAGGAAAGATGTTGAGCGAAATAATATGAATAAAAAGCTGTTTTCCCTCTATTGGTTTTAAAATACCTGCCTTAACTTCCTTTTCTACTTTTGCATTAAATTTATCGAGTGTGGGAAAAGCACTACTTTGCTGTATCTTTTCAACAAAATTAGGATTCCTATTTAACTCCTGTATGACAAAATTTGGGAGATAAGGATGCTTGGAAATAAAGGAGATATAATTATAGGTAAAGTTTTTAATCTTTTCTTCTATCGTGGAATCATCGTTTAATATTGTATTTAATTGAGGTGCCAAAAGTGAGAATGCATTTTCAAAAACAGCTTCGAACAACAATTGTTTGCTGCGGTAATAATAATGTAGCATGGCTTTGTTAATCCCAGCTTCATCTGCTATCTCCTGCATTCGCGCACCATTCATTCCTTTCGTTTGAAATATGTTTTTAGCGGCATTTAGAATTTGCTTTTCAGTGTTTTCAGAATTTTCTTTTTTCATTTTCAACTTCTTGGTTAAACCAAACGGTTGACAAATATAACTAATTTATCCCTACTTAAAAGCTTTTTTGGAAAATCTTCTGATTGAGGGCTTTCGGGTACTGGATTTGTATCATCTAATGGGAATTATACTTGGAATAGCGTAAAAGTTCCTTGTCCATCGCGCTGCCGTGAATAGTACATCTTCGCGCCACTGGAATTTTTGTTACTCCAACGTTTCCGATAAAAACCGATATTTGCAACAAAATAAAACGATGGATTGGATTTATGAACCTTGGCGGTGGTACGTTGCCGGGCCCTTGATTGCCCTAACCATGTTCATCTTGTTGTTTGCGGGGAAACAATTTGGAATGTCGTCAAACCTACGAACGATGTGCTCCATTGGCGGTGCCGGAAAGGTTGCACACTTTTTCAGATTCGACTGGAAAAAGGAACGCTGGAACTTGATGGTCGTGGTCGGCGCCGTTATTGGGGGTTTTTTGGCTTCTCATTATATGTCGAACAATACGGTGGAAATCAATCCGAAAATCGCTCAGCAACTTTCACAAGATTATAATATCAATAGCACAAACAAAACTTATTTGCCGCCAGAACTTTTTGCCACGGAACAACTCAGCGACCCATTTGTATTAGGTATTTTAATTCTTGGTGGTTTTTTGGTGGGCTTTGGTGCGCGCTATGCGGGTGGGTGCACTTCCGGCCACGCGATATCAGGACTTAGTAATTTACAGTTGCCATCGCTTATTGCCGTAATCGGATTCTTTATCGGCGGTTTGGTGATGGTTCATTTGTTGTTCCCGTTTATTTTTGGATGATAATTAATAGGAAGGAAATAGAGAATAGAAAAAAGAAGAGAGAAATACGGATAGTTATTGGATTATTACGTTAATTAGAAAGAACGTCAAAATAACTTATTAACGAATTACTGTCAAGAATTAAAAGCTCATAGTTTCAAATAAGACAAAGACTTATGAAATACATAACATATCTAACAATAGGCATTTTCTTCGGGATTGTCATGTACAAATCCGAGGCGGCCTCGTGGTTCAGAATTTACGAAATGTTCCAATTTGGTTCGTTTCATATGTATGGTATCATCGGTTCGGCTTTGGTGTTGGGCGTTATCGGCGTCAAGATCATCAAGAGAAATAATATCAAAACCTTTGGCAACCAAGAGATGCGGTTAAAGCCGAAAAAAAGGGGCTTCGCGTGTTATCTGATTGGCGGTATTATTTTCGGATTGGGCTGGGCCTTGGCAGGAGCCTGTCCAGGGCCAATGTTCGTGCTGGTCGGTGCGGGGTTTTATTCCATTCTCGTGGTGATTGGCGGCGCACTTTTGGGCACATTCGTGTATGGTCTTTTGCGAAGCAAGTTGCCGCATTAAACCTAAACTGAATTTTCTTTACTCGGGTTTCCGGTCAGTACATTGCCGCTTCTCCAGATAAAATTCAGGATCGTAAAGCTCCATTCCGGGAAATTCGATTCATTACAAAGATTTCGGTGATAACTCCACGGCTTCCAAATAGTTCCTTTTTATTAGGACTAAAACTCCCCTCAAAATATCATTTATGATCTATGATTGAACTATCCATCATTGAAAAAAAGAGGTGTTTATTATTTAAAATAAAAAAAGAAGTTTTCTTGGCTAATTAAAATTCAGCATTTATATTTGCGCTTATTCTAAACAAATCTAAATAAGAATAATGAAACACTTTACTTTATTAGCTTTGATGCTTCTTAGCCTATGTGCATTTTCCCAATCTACATTAAAAGGTGAAATCAAAAACGAATTAAATGAACCTCTTGCCGGAGCCACAATTTATCTACAGGAATTACAAAAAGGAACCACAACAAATTTTGACGGATTATATACTTTAAAAGATATTCCCGAAGGAACCTATACAGTAACAATAAGAATGTAGGTATAAGCGTTTAGACCGCACGATTAACAATCAGGTTTTAAGCGTTTTGGAGTGTATGCCACCATCCTTTTTATGAGCGTATCGAATATTGTTTCCATATTATTGCGCCTATTGTATCTAAAATGGTATTCATCCAG
>JBDNFD010000027.1:0-10368 GCA_041689995.1 Flavobacteriaceae bacterium
CAACAGTTTTGAGGTTTGATTTGTCAACTATAATAATCTGAACTTGCTTTTCTGTTTTCGGGTAAAACAGATGCGAATAGTAAGGTAACGTCATAATAATTGCTACGAGAATGGTAATAAGAGAAAGAAATATTTTTGATTGAATAAATTTTTGTTTCTCTTGCGTTTCGCAGCAAGCAGTTTGTTTTGAGGGCTTAAGTTTTTTATACCAGAGGTAACTGAAGACAAGCACCGTAAATCCGATAAGGTAGGGTCTGAATGGTTCAATCCAGCCAAAAGAAGAAGCAAACCCTCCGCTTATGCCAAGAATTAGTGCGAGAATAGGCACACCGCAACAAAGAAAAGTTGCAACTGCTGCAAGCAAACCTGTCGCTATTAGTTTAATATCTGTCTTCATAATGTTTAGATTTTTTATTGTACTGTCATTTGTTTCTTATCTGTCAAGTTTGAATTAACACTGTCGCAATAGGGTTGCAGGTAACACGGATATATAGGAAATCAAAAAATAAACCAATGTTTCATTCTTCTATTTGACCTGACATTTTTTACTCTGAAATCAACCAAATCTAATTCCGAAGTGGTTTTCCTTTTTTCAACATAAATTCCAAACGCTCCAAGGTTTTTCTCTCTCCGGCAAGCGACAGAAATGCTTCCCGCTCCAAATCGAGTAAATATTGTTCGGTGACATATTGCGCCTCAGATAAATCCCCGCCGGACATGACATAAGCGAGTTTATCGGCGATTTTTTGGTCGTAAGCACTAATGTAATTACCAGCGTTCATTTGGTCGCTTCCCACCAAAAACATTCCCAAAGCTTGTTTCCCCAATACTTTTATGTTTCGGGATTTTATGGGTTTGGTATAGCCATTTTCGGCTATTAATAAAGCTTGCTTTTTCGCAATCGTCAATTGCATATCCGGATTGACAACCACACAATCCTTTCCTTTTTGAAGAATATTTGTGTCAAAAGCTTCATAAGCCGAAGTCGAAACCTTCGCCATTCCAATTGTCAGAAAATTTTCGCGAAGTCGGTTCAGTTCCAAATCGCCTTTTGAAAATGTATCGGAAGCGCGTTTGGTCATTTCTTTGGAACCGCCGCCACCGGGAATTAATCCAACGCCGAATTCCACCAAACCGATATAAGTTTCCGCCGCGGCGACTACTTTATCAGCATGTAACGAAAGTTCGCAACCGCCACCCAGACTCATTCCATGTGGGGCGGCCACCGTGGGTATGGAAGAGTAACGCATGCGCATCATCGTATCCTGAAAATATTTTACGGCCATGTTCAGCTCGTCATATTCTTGTTCCACGGCCATCATAAAAATCATTCCAATATTGGCGCCGACGGAAAAATTTTGTCCATTGTTGGCGACGACCATACCTTGATATTCTTTTTCGGCCAAATCGAAGGCTTTGTTTAATCCATCTAAAACACCGCCGCCTATCGTATTCATTTTGCTGCGGAATTCTACATTCAAAATTCCATCGCCTAAATCTTCAATTACAATTTCCTCATTTTTAAACACTTCTGCGGATTTTCTGATATTATCCAAAAGAATATAAACATCCTGACCAGGAATGATCTTGTACTCCTTGGAGGATAAATCATAGTAATAAGATTTTCCGTTTTTTATTTGATAGAAACTGTCGGCTTTATTTTTCAACATATCTTCTACCCAAGCCGCGGGTTCAAATCCTTCTTTTTTAATTAGATCGACTCCTTTTTGAATTCCGATGGCGTCCCAGATTTGAAAAGGTCCTTGCTGCCACCCAAATCCAGCTTTCATGGCGTCGTCAATTTTATATAACTCATCGCTAATTTCAGGAATTCTATGGGAAACATACGCAAAAAGGGCTGCGAAATTGGTTCGATAAAATTCGCCGGCCTTATCTTTCCCTTGTAAAAGAATTTCATAGCGATCTTCCAAATTTTCAATTTGTTTGGTTTTCTCTAAGCTATCAAATTCAGCTTTCTTTTTATCCCGATATTCCAAGGTTTCCAAATCGAGGGATTGGATTTCACTGGTTCCATCTGAATGTTTTATTTTTTTATAAAATCCTTGGCCACTTTTGCTGCCATACCATTCGTTTTTCATCAAGGTTTCCACAAAATCGGGCAAGGCAAATAAGTCGTGTTGCTCGTCATTTGGCAAATTTTTATGCAAACCATTGGCGACATGCACCAATGTATCGAGGCCAACCATATCCACGGTTCGGAAAGTGGCCGATTTTGGCCGACCGATTACCGGACCGGTGAGTTTATCGATTTCTTCTATTGTAAGCCCCAATTTTTTAACGGAATGGAACAAAGCCATAATACTGAAGATTCCAATACGGTTTCCGATGAAAGCTGGAGTATCTTTTGCGACCACAGATTTTTTCCCCAAGAATTTTTCGCCATACATCGTCAAAAAATCGACAACTTCCGAAGAAGTTTTAGGTCCGGGAATAATCTCGAACAAACGCAAATATCGTGGCGGATTGAAGAAATGCGTTCCACAAAAATGTTTTTGAAAATCTTCACTTCGGCCTTCACTCATAAAATGGATAGGGATTCCAGAGGTGTTGGACGTTATTAATGTTCCCGGTTTTCGGTATTTTTCCAACTTATCGAATACTTGTTTTTTGATATCCAAGCGTTCCACAACCACCTCAATGATCCAGTCGACTTCCGATATTTTTGAAATATCGTCTTCCAGGTTTCCGGTTTTTATTCGCTTTACAAAATCTTTGTGGTAAATAGGCGAGGGGTTCGATTTTAAAGCCGTTTGTAACGAATCGTTCACAATTCTGTTGCGAACTACTTTATCATCGAGGGTTAATCCCAATTTTTTTTCCTTTTCGGTTGGTTCTTTCGGAATGATGTCCAACAATAAAACTTCCACCCCAATATTGGCAAAATGACAAGCAATGCCACTTCCCATAATACCCGAACCTATTACCGCTACTTTATTGACCCTTCGTTTCATATCACTTGTTGTCTATAGTAAAGATTTAAATATTCAAAAGCATATTTCTCTTTTGAATATTATTTTCAAAATTTGATTAATTTGAAGAAATCAAAAGGATTTCTCCTTGAAAATAGAATTTAAAATCCTTTTCAAAGCTACATAAAAAAGCATAGGAAAGCCTTCTGAAAATTGGGAATTTTTCGGGGAAATCAGATTTGTTATAACATTCCCAACAATCTCGAATGATATAGTTCAACTTGAAAAACATAGCTTATCGTTGAAACGAGAAAACATAACCATCCGCACCCAAGTTTTGGTCGATTACCAATTCATCAGAACTAACGGTATAAGTTCCATATTCCGAACCCCCAATAAGGAGGTGGTTTTCCCCGTCGGTTTTAGTGATGGAATAATCGTAATTTCCAGTTTCGAAGCCATCATAAACAGTTTCCTCATTTGAATGATTGTTGGTGACCTTTAAAATGGAAGTATCGGGATCGAAGTTCCACAGAATAACACCATCTTCAAAATCGGCATTGGCTCCTGCAATTCCACCACTTATATTCCTCAGATTCCATGTGCCGGAAATACTGGGTTCTTGTGGACTGGAATTATCATCATCATTATCGCAACTCATTACTAATCCTGAAGAAACGAGTAATAAAATTAAAAATGTAGTCTTCATAGCAAACTATTTTTTGGGTTGACCACAAGTTAGAAAATCACTGTGCAAGTTCCCCGAAATTTGATTTTACTTTAACGAAGAAATCAAAATAATTATAACTTTTTATGAGTTTTGGATCAAAAGAATGATTTCTTTCTGGTAAATCAGCACTTCTGTTTGGTAAGAAACATTTTCTTTTCGGGAAAACGTTTTCGATGAATTTTTTCAATAAATTTGCACCGGTTTTGCCGCCTTAGCTCAGCTGGTTAGAGCAGCTGTTTCGTAAACAGCAGGTCGGGGGTTCGAATCCCCTGGGTGGCTCGGAATTTATTTCTGTATTTTTTCGCGGGATGTATAGCGCAGTCAAATAGTGTACGGCTTTGGGGATGAAGAGGTTTTGGGTGCAAATCCGATTATTATATTTAATGATATATATGCGTGATTTTAATTAAAGCACTTTTCATTTTTTGTGGCAAGATCAATTTCTTGTATTTGGTTCTTGAACGTGGACATCTTTCGCTATAATTGTTTCGGTACTAGTCATTTCCACCTTGTTTCCTTTTACCTGATTGTCCAATACAATAATATCCTCAACAACACTATGTAAAGTGCTTTTTCCTGATTTAGTAAATACGGCTTCAAAAGGAAACCACCCATTCCCAATTGTGTCTTCATAAACCAATCTACCATCTATTTTAATCATTTCATCCAGTGGCACGTCTTCTTTTTCCTGATTGGTCATTATGTGAAGAAATATATATCGTTCATCAAAATTTGAATTTTTTAAGCTTGTATTATACCTTAATTTCCCCTTGATTACCTTGCTCACTGCAACCGTATCGGGAAATTCAAAAAATAATATCTTATTTTGTCCAATATTATTTTCATTGTTCAACTTGACCAAGCTTTTATCGACATTTTCCTTGCAGGAGATTATCATTAATATTAAACTAAAGAAAAGTAAAATTCTATTTTTTTTCATTACTCATAAATTTGTATTATTGAATCTTTTTGTCGCTCAAATACCGGAAAATTACGACTATTTTTCAAGAAATTGTATGTCATGCTGTTTTAGGCTTTGCCTAAGCCACCAGTTGCAAACTGGCGGTAGCGGGTGGCTCGGAAACGCAATGCAATCGCGCACCAGCGGCGAGTACGAGGATCATGTAACTCGTTATTTGAATAATCAGTCTTTCTGATAATTAAACAATTAATCAAAATAGACTGCTTCAAAAACGGCCAATGGCGCTCTTCGACCCACATTCAGTGAAAGTGTATCGCCATTAATGGTGTAATTATCTGCCAGTTCAAAGACTTTCAGGAATTCAGCTTCATTCACGTCCAAATCGGGGCAGGCCATCAGTGTTGTTGCCATTTTGGAAAAACGGGTTCTGTTTCCTTTTTCCAAGGCATAAGTTCCCGAAATTGTATTACATCCTGCGAAACCAACCACCCGATTTTCATCAGTTTTCAACATAAAATAGATTTCTCTTTGTTGGTTTTTCGACATTTTTACTTCTTGACCTTCCAAGGTTTTCAGTTTCCAATATTTTTCGGTGATGGGTTCAGAAGGTTTATAAGCCTTTTTAAATACTGCCAAGGGTGCGCGTTTTCCGATATTCAAAGATAATTTATTTCCATTTATGGTATAATTGTCCGCTAATTCAAAAATCTTCAAAAAATCGGATTCATTGATTTTATTCTCGTGACAGGCCATTCTGGTAGATCCCAAAGCGGAAAAGTGTATGCGGTTGCCGTTTTCCAAAGTATAGTTTCCGAAAAAATTGTTGCAACCAGCATAGCCGGTAATTTTATTTTCTTGTTCATTTAAAGAAAAACCTATTTGCCGGTCTCGTCCTTCAGCAATTGAAATTTTCTTGCCTTCCAGACTTTCCAATTCCCAATAAGCTTCTGTAATATCATTTGCGGAAGTAGTTGAGTTATTCATCGTTGGGTTTTTCTTTGTGCTGCCACAACTGTAAAGCGTTGCTGCGGTTAGGACGAAAGTGAGCAGTTGTAATTTCATGATTATATATTTTTACGGCGTTAACGATTTTCATTAAATTCAAAATTACCGTTTTAATAACATAAAATTTCTTACGGAAAGCTTAATTTAAAGTGAAATTCTTCCTTAACGGTTTACGTTTAAGCACAAAGCGAGCCAGAAATTTACTGCTTGGATTTCTCGGCATTTCAAGATGATTTGGCGTATTTCCGAAATAACAAATGGGATAACAGAATTAATACCGATAAAACGAGACCGAGCACAGAAACGCCTGTCCATTGATAATGTTGCCAAGCCATTGCTCCAAGAGTAGTGCCCAATGCACCGCCAATAAAAAACGAAACCATATATACGGTGTTCACTCTATTTCTACCTTCTGGATTTTTTGAGAATATAATGTTTTGGTTTGTAATGTGAAGGGCTTGCAATCCGAGATCTACTAAAATCACGCCCACCACAATACCAAAAATTGAGTTTCCCGAAAGGAGAAAAATCACCCAAGAAAGAATTAAAAGAAGGGCCGAGAAAATAATGATTTTATTCTTATCTAATTTATCGTTTAATTTTCCAACGACGGTTGCGCCCAGGGCTCCGGCAATTCCCAGAAGTCCAAATAATCCGGTAATGGTGCTTCCGTAACCAAAATTGTCTTCCATCAAAAAAACCAAGGTGGTCCAAAAAGCTGATAATCCTGCAAAAGCCAGCGCCCCGCGAAGGGAAGCAATGCGCAGCGAAGGTTCTGTTTTAAAATAATGAAAAATTGATTTCAATAAACTGCCATAACTTTTGGAATAATGCGGATTTAATCTGGGCAATTTCGCATTTAAGATGAAAAATAAGAAAGCCATCAAAACCGTTGCCGCATAATAAATAATGCGCCATCCAAATTGCTCACCAATAAAACCACTTATTACGCGACTTCCCAAAATACCGATCAACAAACCGCTCATCACAATTCCAATGGCGCGGCCTCTTTCCTTATCTTCGCTAAGTTGCGCCGCCATTGGTACAAAAAGTTGTGGGATGGAGGAGGTGAAACCTATAAAGAAACTGCTAATAATAAGCAAGAACAAACTATTAGCGGTTGCGGCGGCGATGAGTGAAATAGCCATTAATAAGAAATCCAACTTCAATATTCGATGGTTGGAGATTTTATCGCCAAGTGGGATTATGAATAACAACCCGAAAGCATAGCCAAGCTGCGTACTGAGGGCAACATTACTCACTTGAGCTTCCGTAACGCCATAATCTTGCGCTATTTGATGCAACAAAGGCTGGTTATAGTAGAGGTTCGCTACTATAAGTCCAGCCGATATGCTCATTAAATATAATGTGGAGTTAGTGAGTTTTGGAGTCATCAAAGAAATTTAACGGTATTTTAGAATCAACTTCCGCGATAGGTGGAATATCCAAATGCCGAAAGTATGGTCGGAACGTGATAATGATTTTTTCCGGTAATTTCAAAAGCAACTTCAACGAAAGGGTCTTTTTCATTGTTCCTCTTTTTTGAATATTCGTAATTTTTGCAGTAATATCAAAGCTTGGCAGTTTCATTGTTTAAATCCGCTTGATTCCGAAAAACCAGTTTATCATCAAACTCATCCAATAAAATAATGCTATCAATGGTTATTTCACCCGAAAGGATTTCCTTGGAAAGTTGGTTCAAAACTTCCTTTTGAATGGTTCTTTTAACGGGTCGCGCCCCATATTGTGGATCGAATCCGAGTTTCGCTAAATAATTGATGGCTTCGGGGGTCGCATCCAAAACAATGCCTTGCTGCAGCAACATTTTGGAGGTGTGTTTTAATTGCAATCCAACAATTTCCTTGATATTGGCTTCGCTCAAAGGCGTGAACATTACTATATCGTCGATCCGGTTGATAAATTCCGGACGTACCGTTTTTTTCAATAAACTAATTACATCTTCTTTTGCACTTTCCATAGCGGTGTCGATATCTTTTATCGCATCGAATTTTTCTTGAATGATGTGGCTTCCGATGTTGGAAGTCATCACAATGATACAATTTCGGAAATCTGCCAATCGTCCTTTATTGTCGGTCAGCCGTCCTTCATCCAAAACCTGCAACAAAATATTGAACGTATCGGGATGTGCTTTTTCGATTTCGTCCAAAAGGACCACGGAATAGGGTTTGTGCCGAACGGCTTCTGTCAATTGTCCGCCCTCGTCATAACCCACATATCCGGGAGGCGCGCCTATCAATCGGCTAACGGCGTGGCGTTCCTGGTATTCGCTCATATCAATTCGGGTCATGGCATGCTCGTCATCGAATAAATAATCGGCCAAGGCTTTTGCCAATTCAGTTTTTCCGACTCCGGTGGTTCCCAAAAATAGGAAGGAACCGATTGGCCGGTTTTGGTCTTGTAATCCGGCCCGGCTGCGGCGAACGGCATCGCTCACGGCCTGGATGGCTTCTTCTTGTCCCACCACGCGTTTGTGGAGTTCTTCTTCCAAATGCAATAATTTTTCTCGTTCGCCTTGCAACATTTTGGAAAGTGGAATTCCGGTCCATTTGGCAACAACTTCCGCAATATCTTCACGAGTGACTTCTTCTTTGATCAATGATTTTCCATCTTCCCGCTCTTCTACTTCCTTTTGAAGTTTTTCGAGTTTCGCCTGGACTTCTTTAATTTTCCCATACCGGATTTCGGCCACTTTTCCATAATCGCCATCGCGTTCCGCGCGTTCAGCTTCCATTTTAAAATTTTCAATATCGGTTTTTGCTTGTTGAATATTATCCACAAGTTGCTTTTCGTTTTGCCATTGTGCATTTAGTTCAGACCGATCTTCTTTCAGGTTCGCCAAATCGGCTTGTAAGGATTTTAATTTTGCTTCGTCCTTTTCGCGTTTAATGGCTTCGATCTCAATTTCCAATTGCATAATTTTTCGGTCCAAAACATCTAATTCTTCTGGTTTGGAATTGATTTCCATGCGTAATTTTGAAGCGGATTCATCCATTAAGTCGATGGCTTTATCAGGCAAAAAACGGTTGGTGATATAACGTTGCGACAATTTCACCGCGGCAATAATCGCCTCATCTTTAATGCGGACTTTGTGATGGGTTTCATATTTTTCCTTAATTCCTCGCAAAATGGAAATAGCACTTTCGGTATCCGGTTCGTCTACGATAACTTTTTGAAAGCGGCGTTCCAAGGCTTTGTCTTTTTCGAAATATTTTTGATATTCGTCCAATGTGGTGGCGCCAATTGCCCGAAGTTCGCCGCGAGCGAGAGCAGGCTTTAAAATATTTGCGGCATCCATTGCGCCTTGTCCGCCACCAGCGCCAACCAAGGTGTGAATTTCATCGATGAACAAAACAATATTGCCGTTGCTGGAAGTCACTTCTTTGATCACCGATTTCAGGCGTTCCTCAAATTCCCCTTTGTATTTTGCTCCGGCAATGAGTGCGCCCATATCCAAGGAATAGACTTCTTTGTTTTTTAAGTTTTCGGGAATATCACCGGCAATAATCCGATGCGCTAAACCTTCGACAATGGCGGTTTTTCCGGTGCCAGGCTCGCCGACCAAAATCGGGTTGTTTTTGGTTCTTCGGGAGAGAATTTGCAGAATCCGACGAATTTCTTCATCACGTCCAATGACGGGATCCAATTTACCGCTTTCTGCTAATTTATTCAGGTTGTTGGCATATTTGTTCAGGGAATTATAGGTTTCTTCCGCGCTTTGTGAGGTGACACGTTCGCCTTTCCGCAGTTCTTCCACAGCCGCCTTCAAGCTTTTTTCCGTAGCTCCTTGATCCTTGAGAATTTGTGCCACTTTGCTTTTTGACTGAAAAATCGCCAAAATTAGGTGCTCGATGGAAACATATTCATCATTCATCTTTTTGGCAATTGAGGAAGCCTCGTTCAGGGTTTTATTGGCCTCGCGCGATAACATGATTTCCCCACCGCTAACTTTTGGAAAACCTTCTAAGGTCTTGTCCAAAATCTGGGTGAACAATCCAACATTGATATTCAATTTTTTGAGTAGAAAAGGCGTCACGTTTTCATCGATCATGGTGATCGCTTTGAAAAGGTGTTCGTTCTCTATTTGTTGATGCCCAAGTTCCTGCGCCAAAGCTTGTGCTTGCTGAATAGCTTCTTGCGCTTTGATTGTATAATTGTTGAAATTCATTTTTATGAAGTTATTTTGAAAATTTTCCTTCTATGAACTATTCAAATTGTGTTCCTAATGCACAAAACGGTATTTGAGGTATCAAATTTCACATATTCTCATGACAAATTGTCATTGTTTAAGAAAGATATAGGATTTTGGTAGGGTAGGGGAAGGAGGTTTTAAAAATAGTTTGCCTCGGAAAGTGGGCTATTTTGGGTCGGTTTTTACGGAATTTAGGGGTTGTTTACGGTTAGCGGTGTTGAATCTAGTACTTACTACTCTATTTTTATAAAACGTACCGTAATTTTATTAATATTTCGTATGTCTGCGAACATTTCCATATCATCCTTTTCATTGATATCTGTATCTATATTTAATTTTGTTGTCTTTTGAATTTCTGCCCTTATAAAAAAATGATTTGCCATATCAAAGTAGTAGGTTCCATTTCCGGTTACTGAATAATTGTAAGTTCCTCAAGTTTCGCACCCATTATTTAGAGGGTTTAAAACGATAATAAATAGCATGAAAACCAAGGGAAACCCTTGGTTTTATTGTATCTTTAAGTTACTAAACACAAAGTACAAAACATGCTACAACACGAAGATATTGCTAA
>JBDNFD010000028.1:0-30490 GCA_041689995.1 Flavobacteriaceae bacterium
AAAAACTAATAGAATCAATTGATATTGAATGGATTACTTGCAGGATAATAGCAAATATGGAAGATTTTGGTTTTCTAACAAATACGCATGATTTTAAATATCAAGCCGTTACGTAAAATTAATCTGGTGCGAAACTTGAGTAAAAGAATAAAAACTCCCAGTTGTTCCATAGTATGGCTATCGCCAGTTTGCAACTGGTGGCGATAAGAGTAAGAAAAATAGAAAACCACAATGTAAAAGTTATAGTTTTTTTATTGCGTGAATATTCCACTGCTATCTTCACAACCATTTTAAAACAAAGTATCCCCCGCTGTTCCCTAGTATGGCTATCGCTAGTTTTCAAAACTAGTGGCGTTAAGAGTGAGAAAAAAAGATGATGAAGGTTCGACTACCTCCTTAGAAGAGAGGTGGTCAAACCTTAGTTTTTTGGCATAAAAACTTCTTTTTGATCAAGAATGAATCTATCATTTTAAAAATCATAGGGCGTTCTTCCGCGTTCAGTTCCAGCATTAGTTTAAGCTGTTCCGTTGTGGTCTTGTCTCAATCTCAACTTCCCGTGGCAAATCGCCATCCAAATGAACAAGCCAGTCAATACTGACATTGAAGAAACGGGCAATCTTATCCAAAGCACTAACGGAAATCTCACGCTGTCCGTTCTCAATCTTGCTATAATTAGAACGGTGCATCCCAATTAAATCAGCAATCTCTTGTTGCTTGAAAACGTTTCCTACGACCAAAACGGGAACATCACCGCCCTGAAACGCTACGGCCTGCATTTCGATGCCCAGGGCGATCCGGAAAGTATCGACGTTATCGATGATTTATCGTATTTTTACAAACCTTTGAGTAACCAGTTGATGAAAGTAAACGACCAAGCATACGGTGAAGACTTTAAAAACGGCTCCAACAGCGGCGATGACGATGCTTATGATTTGAACGGGAACATGGTGGAGGACAAAAACAAGGAAATCACCATCACCTACAACCATTTGAACCTTCCGGTGAAGGTGAGCAAAGATTACGATGCAGAGGGATATATTGAATATAAGGACAAGCTTTAGGCTTGAACTCCAAAATTTAAAAACGCTTTTGATTTCTAATCGGGATTCCAATCAACGCGGAGTCGCGATGATTTGAAATTATAAAACCCTGCAACTACCAGTTGCAGTTTTTCAATCTTTCTGAAGAATGAATATTGTCGGACGTTTGTGAAGTTCCAACTTCGTTTTTTTCCATTCGGCAATAGTTTGGGTATAAATATATTCCGAGGACAAAGTTACTTCACAGCCAATGCACAAATTTGTTGAAGGATGCAAATATTGCATTAAATCTTCCAGTAATTTATCGTTCCTGTATGGTGTTTCAATAAAAATCTGGGCTTGGTTTCGTTCAGACGATAAGCGTTCCAAGCGTTTTATTTCTTGTTTACGTTCCGATTTTCCGATGGGCAAATATCCGTTAAAAGCAAAATTTTGACCATTCATTCCGCTGCTCATCATTGTCAATATAATCGAAGAAGGACCAACCAAAGGAACAACTTTTACATGATCTTTATGGGCAAGTTTTACGACTTGAGCTCCCGGATCTGCAATTCCAGGACAACCGGCTTCACTCAAAAGTCCGACGTCATGACCTTCTTTGCACGGATTTAAAAACAATGGAATATCTTCTTCCGGTGTATGTTTGTTCAATAATTCAAACTTCAAGGAAGACTGGGGCTTATTGGAAACCAAGGATTTAATGAATTTACGGGCTGTTTTTTCGTTTTCGGCAATATAATAATCAATTTCCGTAATTTTTTTTCGAATGGAAAGGGGCAACACTTCCAAAGGCGCCTGACTTCCCAATCCTGTGGGGATCAAAAATAATCTTCCGGGATGAAAAGTTTGTTTTATGGAACCGGACATTGAAATGGGTTTTATTTCTTTAAAAAGTTCGAGCTGTCGGTTGCATATATCAACTTATGAGAAATTCATGAAAGTTCGTTCGCAATTCGATCGCAAGCGGTATCGAGCAGTTTATAAACATTTAAAAAACCTTCCTCCCCTTCCCCAAAATATGGATCTGGGACATCTCGGTTTTCATCGATAAAAACCTTGTTCAAAATCATGGAAATCTTTGCTTTCTCTTCTTCATTTCGGGCCAAGGAAATCACATCGCTATAATTCTCATGATCCATCACGTAAATTTGATCAAATTCATCAAAGTCCGCTATTTCGAACTGTCTTCCTCGCTGAGCGGAAAGGTCTAAATTGAATTTTTTTCCAATGCGGATAGAACGCTCATCAGGCAAATAGCCCACATGATAATTGGAAGTGCCGGCGGAATCTACCATTACTTCTTCGGAATCTACTTTCGATTCAAGAATAGCTTGTGCCAATGGCGATCTACAAATATTCCCCAAACAAATCATTAAAATTTTAGTTTTATGGCTCAAACCGTCAGCTTTTTATTTAGGTCTTCCACAAATTTGCGGAACTGTTTATCCGTGGAAGAAAGATTATTGACCGTTTTGCATGCGTGAAGAACCGTGGCGTGATCGCGCTTTCCTATCTGGCTGCCAATACTTGCCAAGGAAGCTTTTGTCATTTTTTTCGCAAAAAACATGGCAATTTGCCGCGCCTGTACAATATGTCGTTTTCTGGTCTTTGATTGCAGGGTTTCGACATCCATTTGGAAATAGCCGCTCACCACTTTCTGGATATATTCAATGGAAACTTCGCGCTTGGTATTTTTCACATAATTATCCACGATCTTTTTGGCAAGTTCGAGCGTAATATCCTTTTTATTGAATGAAGAATGTGCGATCAATGAAATAATGGCACCTTCCAATTCGCGAATATTCGTCTTGATGTTGTTCGCCAAAAACTCAACGATTTCTTCTGGCATCTCCACGCCATCTCGATAGAGTTTACTTTTGATAATGGAAACCCTGGTCTCAAAATCAGGTTGTTGTAATTCAGCTGAAAGTCCCCATTTAAAACGTGATAATAACCGCTGTTCAATATCCTGCATATCCACCGGGGCTTTGTCGCTCGTCAAAATGACTTGTTTTCCGTTCTGGTGCAAATGGTTGAAAATATGGAAAAATACGTCCTGGGTTCCTGCTTTCCCCGACAAAAGTTGAATGTCGTCCACTACCAGAACATCAATAATCTGATAGAAATGTATAAAATCGTTGCGGTTATTTTTTCTGACAGATTCAATATATTGTTGGGTAAACTTTTCGGCAGTAATATACAAAACGGTTTTTTCGGGATATTTATCCTTTATTTCTACTCCAATGGCATGCGCCAGATGGGTTTTCCCCAAACCAACCCCACCGAAAACCAGCAATGGATTGAAAGAAGTGCCGCCAGGTTTGTTTGCCACCGCCATTCCTGCCGAACGAGCCAATCGGTTCGAATCGCCTTCCAAGAAATTGTCGAAACTGTAATTAGCGTTTAACTGGGAATCGATTTTTATATTTCGGATACCTGGAATCACAAAAGGATTTCGCAACTCGGGACTTTTATTTTTCAGCGGAACATCGACCTGTTGAGAAACCACTTGGCTTCGTTGCAAACTCGGTATTTTTTCGGTGAAAGGCAATTTATTTCCATAGGTATTTTCCATCCGGATGACATAAACCAATTTTGCGTTTCCACCAATTTCTTTTGTAAGGGCAACTTTTAAAAGTTTGACGTAATGCTCTTCAAGCCATTCATAAAAGAATTTTGAAGGAACCTGAACGCTCAGCGAATCATCGGTCAATTTGACGGCTTTTATGGGCTCAAACCATGTTTTAAAGGCTTGAGGGGTGATATTATCTTCGATAAAAGAAAGACAACTTTCCCAAACTGTTTCAGCAGTTTTACCCATAATACTAAATTGTATTTACTTTTTGGTTAGTAATGAATGACATACAAAAAGAGTTTGTTCACCCTTTAGGAACAACAAATATGTGAACAAAAAAGCTAATAAAAAAACAAAATAGGTCTTGAATTTTAGGATTTTTTTTTGCATACTTGAAGCGTTTCAAACTTACGAAAATATCCAAGCATCAACTGTTAAATTTTATATGAAAAAATATATTTCTTTTATCAAAGTACGTTATGCCGAAACCGATCAAATGGGTGTGGTACATCATGGGAATTATGCGCAGTATCTTGAATTGGCTCGTATCGAATGGCTCGAACAATTCGGGGTTTCGTATAAAAAAATGGAAGAAGATGGCGTGATGTTGCCGGTTTACGAATTGAAATTCAAGTTCTTACGACCCGCAAAATTCGAAGATGTATTGAGAGTGGAAACCAATTTACTGGAACTACCTTCGGCGAAAATTGTATTTGAATACCTTATTTTTAACCAGAATGAAATTTTGCTCACAAAAGCTTCTTCCACCTTGGTTTTTATGGATTCCCTTTCCAAACGGCCCATTAAATGTCCTGATTATATCCTTGAAAAATTGAAGGCGTAAAAAACTTGCTGAAACCGCTAGTTCTACTCAAAAATTGAAAGATGGAATTTCAGGCGTTTCATAAAAATATTCAGTAATATTGTGATAATTTTTAAACGCATGTTGGAGATTTCCGAGCAGTATATCAATGCAATCAGCTATCATTTTCCGGAGCGCTCCGTGACCAATGAGGAAGTGCTGCAAGATTATTTCCATTTTGCCGGAAAAAACGCGGATAAAACCCTGACCACAGATCGCATCTATGAACAATGCCACATTCGGAACCGTTTTCAAAGTGATCCGTCCGAAACCGCCAAAGATCTGGGAAACCGTGCAGCGGAAAAACTTTTTGAAGAATGGAAAATCGCAAAAGATTCCATTGATTACCTAATTTTTGTTTCTGATGCGCTGGAATATAAAGGACCAACCACAGCCTGCATTATGCAGCACAATTTAGGCTTAAAAAAATCCATCGGAGCTATCGATATTTTACACGGCTGCACAGGATTTATTTATGGAACCAGCATCGCAAAAGCATTGATAATTTCCGGCCAAGCCAATAATGTATTACTTATTACCGCCGATGTTCCCTCAAAAGTCGTTCATCCGGAAGATATCGAATTGCGGTCAATTTTCAGTGACGCTGGTGCTGCAACCTTGGTCAGTAACAAGAAGATCGAAAATGGAATAAACGCTACTATAGGAAATTTCATTTTCGGCACAGACGGTTCTGGGGAACATGCCTTGAAAGTGGAGCGTTCTGCCACTAGAAATCCTGCTGATATTCAATGGTTAAGCCAGTTCGAAGATGTGCCCCACAGAAATAATGGAGGAAGGTTGGTGATGAAAAGTTCAAAAATATTCCTGTTCGCTTTGCGTATCGTTCCGAAATTAATTGCTGCATTATTGGAAAAGGAGAATCTATCAAATGAAGAGGTTTCTTATTATATTTTGCACCAAGCAAACGGACAAATGCTGGATTTTATTCGAAAAAGAATGAAACTAGAAAAAGAAAAATTCATCATTAATATCGAAGAAATTGGCAATACGGTTTCAGCCTCCATTCCCATTGCGCTTTGTGAAACCTTTCAGAATAAAAAGCCAAAACCCAATGATAAAATTTTGCTGGCCGGTTTTGGAATTGGACTTTCATGGGGAGGAACGGTGATAATGATTGGAGATTAACGATTGGAGATTAACGATTTTGGATTTATGTACAGGCTCGATTAATCGCGTCTCTTTGCCTCTATAATTTTATTAAACGACCACCGACCAAACAAACATAGAATATGAATCTTCCCGACTTTATAAAGATAATAGAAGCTGAATTTGATGAACTCGAACCCGGAACTTTACAGAAAGATACAAGTTTTAAAGATTTGGATGAATGGAGCTCCATGCATGCCTTAATTATCATTGCACTGATTGATACCGAATATGACGTGATTTTGACCGGTGATGATCTTTCATCGATTTCCACGGTTGAAGAACTCTATAATATTGTCAATTCCAGAATAAATTAATGCCATTTTTCTCCCTACATAACACAAAGATTTCCGGAATTGCCGCAGCGGTGCCGAAAAATACCGAATCCAATTGGGACTACAATTTATTGACCGAAACCGAAAAAAAACTGTTGATCAAAACCACCGGGGTAGAAAATCGTCGCGTTGCGCCCAAAGGAATGACCACCTCCGATTTGTGTTTTGAAGCAGCGGAAAAACTCATTAAAGAATTAGGATGGGAAAAAAACGAAATCCAGGCTTTGGTTTTTCTTTCCCAATCGCGCGATTATTATCTACCCGCCACCTCCATTATTTTGCAAAATCGTTTGGGGCTTCCAACCAGTTGTATGGCTTTTGACATTGGTTTGGGCTGTTCGGGCTTTCCGTATGGATTATCCGTTTTGGGAAGCATTATTTCCGCCACCGGAATAAAAAAAGCCTTGTTGATGATGGGCGATATTTCTTCCGCTACTTGTGCCAAAGAAGACAAAAGCACCTATCCCCTTTTCGGCGATGCCGGAACGGTGACCGCTTTGGAATTTGATAAAAATGCGGATCCCATGCACTTTCAATTGAACAGCTACGGCGCGGGACATAAAGCAATTATTATTCCCCACGGAGGAATTCGTAATTTGATTTCAACAAATTCTTTCAACAAAAAGGAAGTGGCGAAGGGAATTTCCAGAAGCGATCTCAACTTGGCTCTGAACGGTTTGGATGTGTTCAACTTTTCCATTACAAAAGTCCCGCAAAGTTTGAAGGATTTTCTATTGGAAACGAATTCTGAACCAGAAGATTACGACTATTTCTTGATGCACCAAGCAAATAAATTGATGAACGAAACCATTCGAAAAAAATTAAAATTTGAACCGGAAAAAGTCCCCTACTCCATTCAACATTATGGAAATACGAGTTCTGCTTCCATACCTTTAACATTGGTTACGCAATTGAACCGAGAACTGCGCGAAAAAAAATTACATTTGTTGCTGACTGGTTTTGGCGTGGGACTTTCTTGGGGAATCGCTTCCCTGAAAACCAACAAAATTTGTTGTCCTGAACTTATCGAATTATGAAAAATTTTGAACTTCACAACAAAATAATTTTGGTCACCGGTGCTTCTTCAGGAATTGGCGCGCAAACCGCCATCACTATTTCCCAAGCCGGCGGAACGCTTATTCTTTCCGCCAGAAATAAAGAACGTCTTCAACAAACTTTCGAAAAATTGGAAGGAACCGGACATAAAATCATTTCTGCCGATCTCACCGACGGAAATCAAATTGAGGCTTTAGTTGATGCGGTTCCAAATTTAGACGGCTTGGTGTTAAGTTCTGGAATGGTTCGGCCTTTTCCCATAAAATTCATCGGGGAAAAACAAATTGATGAAATGTTCGATTTAAACTATAAAGCACCAATTATTTTGACAAGTAAACTCTTCAAATCAAAAAAAATAAAACCCTCCGCTTCGCTAGTGTTCATGTCTTCCATTTCGAGTCATTTTGCCCACAAAGGCGGCGCGTTATATTCGGGAAGCAAAGCCGCGATAAATTCATTCAGCAAAACAATTGCAATTGAATATGGCATAAAAAAAATTCGATCCAACGTCATTTCCGCTGCTATGGTGAAAACACCGATTTTCGATGAAGCCGAAAAAGCAGTTTCCAAAGAAATGATGGACAAACACGGCGAAAATTATCCGCTTGGTTTTGGCGAACCGGAAGACGTGGCAAACGCCATTGTCTTTTTACTTTCCGATGCCTCAAAATGGATCACGGGCACAGAACTTGTTATGGATGGTGGTTTAACAGCAGGACAATAACGATTATACGATTATACGATTGATGATTTTTGATTGATGATTTATTTAACCAACTAATTCATATCCCATAAATTGGATTATTCAGTAATCATACCGGTTTTTAACAGTGAAGAATCTTTGGAAGAACTTTTCCAGAGAACGATGGCTACTTTCAAAAGTTTTGCAGATAAACCTACTTTTGAACTCATTTTTGTGGATGACTTTTCCAAAGATAAAAGTTGGAAAATCCTAAAAAAACTGAAAGATCAATTTCCCAATTTGGTAAAGATAATACGTTTTTCAAAAAATTTTGGTCAACATAACGCTACGTTTTGCGGATTAAAACATGCGAGCGGCGATTATTTGATCACCATCGATGACGATCTGCAATTCGCGCCAGAAGATATATCCAAATTAGTTAAAAAAATAAGTTCTGAGGAGCTGGATCTGGTTTATGGAATCCCAAAATCATCCACCACTTCACTAAAAAATGCCGGAAGCATTGTGTGGAAAAAGGGCAGCAAATTCATGGAAGGAAGTCTTGGCGAAGGTTCTTCATTCCGGATTTTTAATTCGGTTTTGCTCCAAAATGTATTGCAACACGATCAACATTTTATCTTTTTAGATGAGCTTTTGTTCTGGTACACAGAATGTATTGGTTTTGTATCAATTGAGAAGAATATCAGAAAGCATGGGAAAACCAGTTATTCTTGGTTCACCACTTTAAAATTCGTCACTTCCATTACTTTTGTGTATGGAACGTGGCCATTAAAATTGATGACATACGGCGGCGCAATTTTTTCCTTTTTGTCCTTTTTGATCGGTGTGTTTTTTATCGTAAAAAAATACTTTTTGGGAGGAACGGTGATGGGTTTCACAGCAATTATCGTAGCCATTTCATTTTCTACAAGTTTGATTTTATTGTGTTTCGGAATAATAGGAAATTACCTAAACAACATTTATGTAGTCCTCAACAACAAACCGAATTATTCCATTAAAGAATCGAAGTTATGATCCTCCGAAAATATGGATTAGAATTTTCCAGACTTCGTGAAAACGATATCGAACTGGTTCGAAAAATGCGGAATAAAACCGCAATTAAAAACCGAATGTTTTATCAAAAGAATATTTCCGAAAGTGAACAAAAGGCTTGGTTTCAAAAGATCAATACCATTTATAATTACTATTTCATCATTTCCAATAAGGGAAATAAAATTGGATTAATACACGGAAATGTGCTTTCCTTTGAAGATAGAATCGCGGAAGGCGGCATGTTCATTTGGGACGAAAATTCCCAAAAATCCCATTTGCCGGTCATTTCCTCGATTTGTTTGGCCGATCTTACTTTTCTGATTATGGAAATGAAAAAAACCAAAGCAGAAATCCGAACGGATAATCCGCGTGCAATTGATTATAACCTGAAATTGGGATATGAAATCACCGAGAAAATAGAAGATGAAAAAAAATTGAAGATGGAACTGACCAAAAAAAACTATTTTGAAAAAGCGGGCGAAATTCGACAAATGATAAAACGCATCGGTCGTGATTTCAAGGATATTTCGTGGAACGACATTGAATTTACTCAAGATTATCCAGATTATTTGTACACGGGATTGCCGGAATATTTACAAGAAAAAATAAACCAAAAACAGACCTATGAATAATTCAATGGGCATCACAAAAGCCAATCGGTTACTTTATGGGTATTTTCAGGTGATAGATCATTTTTTTGGTCGGCCCAATACATTTCGCCTACACAACGATAGTCGGCGTAAATTGTACAAAGATTTGCATCGACAACTTGCTGAAAACGGGGAAGGAAAAGAAATTTTAGTGGAAAGAAGAAAAAATCTTTCCCAAAAAGATTTCAGAAAAAAATATCTTAAAAACGGGATTCCGGTCATTTTAGACGGAGCCGCAAAAGATTGGCCCTGTGTAAAAAAATGGAACTTGGATTATTTCAACGAACTTCACGGCGAAGATGAAATCGTGATCACTGGCGATAATATTCGCGAAAAGGCCTTCGAAATTCTGCGTTTAAAAGATCTGATCGAAAACATCAAAACCGGCGGCACCAAATACTATCGGTTTTATCCTTTGCTTTCCAGACATCCCGAACACATTCAAGATTTTGATTACAAATGGTTGCGAAGCCGAAAAGCAAAACGAAGTATCGGGGAATTTTTTCAGGTTTTTATCGGCGGAAAAGGCACTGGCACGCCGATGCACAACTCCACGGGGGGAAATTTGTTTACCCAAGTTTACGGCGAAAAAAAATTCTTTCTGTACCCGCCCAACAAAACCATCATTGTCGATCCGGAACCTGGCGCCAATTTGCACCGTTCCGCGCCATACAAATCCGCCGCAGGACCCTTCGATCCGTTCAATCCAAATTATGAAACGCCTTATACATTGTTCAAATATATTGACAATTATGCGGCTTATTTAAAACCGGGTGACGTGCTTTTCAATCCGCCACATTATTGGCATGCGGTCACCAATATCACCGATTCTATTGGTGTTGGCTATCGCTGGTGGTCACCATTAAATTCAATGAAAATTAACTTTTTGTACAGTTTTCTGGATATGTGCGTGATAAAACCGCCCGTCTGGAAACTTCATAAAATGTTCGGGACAGATTACAATTTGTTGCATTTGATGGAAACAGGAAATCTCGAAGAATATCTTTCGAATAAAAATGCTGAAAAATGATCCTTCCTAATTATCAATACCAAGTAACCACTCGGAAAAATTTCCAAATAAAAGGGGAATTAACCATTGAAGGTGCAAAAGAAAAATTATGGCAAATCATCACCTCGCCGGGACATTTGGAAAAATTCCATCCATTTGTAAAAGAACATATTAAAACCGAAAAATGGCATGGAATTGGTGCAAAAGATTCTGGAAGTTTTTATAGCGGAAAAAAAATAAACCGTGTCGTAACCGAATGGAAAGAAGGATCGTCCTACATCATCAAAATGAAAAACGACGATGGGAGTAACACCACGGTGCGGTTTGGTTTAACTGAATTGTCATCCATGAAAACAGCTTTTTTCATAACGATTCAAACGGACGCTTACCGAAAAATACCACGACCATTTTGGCCTATTTTTGCACGTTTTTTTTTGGTGCCGTCTTTCAAAAAATACCTATATTCGATTTTAAATGGATTGGCATATTACAGTACAACTGGTAACAAAATCAAAAAGAATCAATTTGGTCGCCACCGTAAATTTTCACCTTAATAAGTAAGCAATTATGGAAAATCCTCGGGAAAATATCACTTTTCCACAACGCTTTGAGTATGGCATCTATCAGTTTATGGATCATTTTATGACTCGTAAAATCGCCTTTTCACTCACCGCTGATTTACGGAGAAATTTGTACAAACGGGTGCGGAAAAACTTGGAGAAAAGCGGGGAAGGAAAAGTGCTCCCCATAGAAAAGCGAAAAAATATTTCCATTGAGGAACTTCAAAAAAACTATATAGAAAAAGGACTCCCAGTGGTGATCGAAGGAGGCGCGAAAGATTGGGATTGCGTTAAAAAATGGTCCTTGGAATATTTCAAGGATCTTCACGGGCAAGATGAAATTTTGGTTGTGGACAGCAAACATATCGATTCCGCTTATGAAAAAATCACTTTAGCCGATTTGATTGATAACATTCGCGATGGAGGATCAAAATATTACCGATTTTATCCATTGCTTTCCGAACACCCGCAACATCTGGCCGATTTTGATTATAATTGGTTGAAAAAAGCCAAGCATGAAAAGACATGGTTCGAAGCCTTTCAGGTATTTATTGGCGGAAAAGGTACCGAAAGTCCTTTGCACAATGCAATGGCCCCCAATCTTTTCGTACAAGTTTATGGCGAGAAACGATGGTCGCTTATTTCCCCGAAACACAGCATTATTGTCGATCCTGATCCGATTCGGAATATCTATCGCGGTGCGCCGTTCCGGAAAAATAACTATCCTTTCAACCCATTCGATCCAGATTATGAAAAACCTTTTGAACTGTTCAAATATGTCGATAGGTATGACTTCGTATTAAAACCCGGCGACATTTTGTTCAATCCCCCTTTTTGGTGGCATGCCGTTGTAAATCAGACCGATTCCATTGGTGTTGGTTACCGGTGGATTCCGAAAAATGCATATTGTTTTAAGCAAAACTTCTTGTATTCATTTTTGGATCATTTTGCCATGAAACCACCCATTTGGAAAGGCTACAAACTTTCAAAAAAAGATACGAATTTGGTTCATTTGGCGGAAGATGGCCGTTTGGAAGCCTTTTTAAAAAGACAGGAAATGACGACTAACGAATAATTTTTCAGCAAATCCAAGAACTTGGAAATATGGAATCAACTATTTATTCATCAATTCACTAAAAAATCGCACGAATCCGCAATACCACTTGAAAAATTCCGGCAACGCATAAAAGCATCAAACCTTTACAAATTCTTGGGAGAGCTTGCATAGGTTTTATAGTTTGTAGGATTTGTTGCATAACCAAACTTGCGAGCACCATACTGCAAACCGTGAATTTTTTACGTGCAAATTCTGGACGCAAAACATCGATGATCAAAACGTAACGTCTTTCGTTCGAAAGGTTCCACGCTTCGTGACGCGCGGCATCGTTGAAAACCAAGACCTTTCCTTCTTCCCAAGAACGCTCATCATATTTCACTTTAAAACCACATTCAGGCAAAGTTGCAGGTACTTTTAATGCAAGATGGGAGCGCATTATTGCGTTGGTATCACCGCGATGGGGTTTTATTTTTACTCCCGGCTCCAAAATACTGACCGATGCCGAAAGCGCATTTGGGATTTTATTAAGAATTTCGCAGGTTTTTGGACATAATCGCATGTTTTTCTTCACTTTCCAACCCCAAAGGAAAAAGGTGAATGTTTTCCAACTTTTCTTTTTGGTAACAAGGTTTTCATCAAAATAAGGTTTGATCTGCCGTGCATGATCTTGAATGAACAATTCAACTTCTTGAGCAATTATTTTCCAATCTTTCTCTAAAGTTTTTACCCAAGGCAATTTTGTTTTGTCATAAAAACCAATACCGTCATCTTCGGAAACGCCTTCTTGAAAAGAATACCAGATTTTTGAAGCCAATTTTATAATTTGTTTAGGAAATAAAATATTTTACTGGAATTCGGTGAAAATTATCTATTTCACCAAAAACTTTATGATTGTAGACTCACCATTCATCCTAGTCTTACAAAAATAAATCCCCTTTAAAATATTCGGTAAATGCTGAGTTATTTCTTGGAAACCTTCTTGCAATGAATAAGTGTTGCTGATTATTTTTCTACCCCCAAAACCGTAAATAATCAATTTAGCTTTTCCAGCTCGTGTGGGATTCACTTCCAAAGTGATTTGTTCTTTTGCCGGATTAGGATAAAAATTTTGAATTAAATCTATTTTGGAAGATAAACTCGGCATAGTAGATATTTTTTCCTTCTCATCTTGGATTTGCTCCTCGGTCACACATATCGAAAAACATTCCTCGCATTGACCAACATCTTCTTGAGAAACAAGCAGACAGACTTGATAGGTGCCTGCCTGCGTGTAAGCATGATAAACCTGAGAACCATTAACTGGAGGTGTCCCATCTCCAAAATCCCAAGTATCGCTACTACCGCCGATTTGATTATTGGCTGTAAAGGAAAAGTAATTGTAGGCTATATTAAAAAAATAAGAAAAATTAGCAATACAGGGAGTATTTATAGAGCAAATGCTGAAATTATCAAAACCTAATCCAATATTATTTTGTTTTGTACCTATATATTCAACAACAATACGATCAAAAGGAGTAGAGGAATTGAACGCAAAGGGAGCAGTTCCCCCATCTCCACCTAGAGTAGCACTTGGACATAGTGTTTGTGAGGCCACAGGTATAAATGTTCCCCCACTATTTTGAAAAGCAGTGAGTTTCCATATTTCCTCTGTACCATCTGCGGTAAAATCAATATCAAGTATTTGGCCGCTTGTCTTCGAGCTCGGGGACGCGTACTCTATAATTAGAGCCTTGATTGTACTCGCTTCTGACAATCCAATCCCATCTGTTAAAAAGTAACAATCAGGTCCTACAACATATGAGGGCAAGGTAAGGGATATCATATCATCTGTAGTGTAATCCTGACATGTGGTATTCAAAGGGCCTTTAAATGCAATTTTTGGGGAGCCAACCTTTGCCAGTACAGGTTGTCCAATAATATTATATACCCCGGGGCTAACTTTTTCCCCAAGGTAAAAAGTCACACAGCATTCATCCATACAAAATTGATTAGTCACTTTATTTCCTTCCTGTATGGACAAATTCTCAAAATCTATTATTTGTCCTTTAGCAATCGAAACTACAAATAGCATTACGAGTAAAAGATTAAAATGTTTCATGATAAATAATTTTAGAGTTTAATCATTCTTTTTCTAAATAAATATAAGAATTTAATTTTGGTACTCAATAGAAGAGGCAATAATTTTAAAATATTTTGACAAGAAGCAAAATTATTTCAATGATACCAACAAATTATTTATGCGCTCAAAAAAGCAATTTAAACATCAATTTCACTCGTATTTTTCGGGCAGCCTTTCGCCAGAACATCGGTGTCTTATAATAGGTTTTGATTATTTGTTTGCGACTTACATGAGTTATTTTCTGAAACAACGTGGGGGTTTTCCATTCTTGAGGTTTGTACAAAGGCTCATAGGTATAATTTTTCATCTTCTCTGCCGTGATTCCTTCCACTAAACGAATTTGATTTTCAGGCATTTCTTCCTTCCATTTGTCCAAGGAGTTGGTGTTTATTGGGGTGGCTAAATTCTTGTGAAATTTAGAAAAGATTTTTAGTTGCATTTCTTTCTTATGATCCGGCTCTTTTTCATCTACAAGTTCCTTAAATGCGGATATTTTTTTGTGGTACTCCAGGACAGATGCTTGAAAACCAACGCCTAAGAAATGAAAAACCGATTTGAGGCAATCTGTTGGGCCATTTACCAAATCTTCATATTTTAAAGAAAAAAATTGTTCAGGGAATTTGGACTTTGTTTTCGCAATTAATTGCTCATAATCCCTCCACATCAAAGCCGCCGAAACGACGTTCGGATAAAAACCTGCCTTGATCTGTGAAAGGCACACCGCCCGCGGGTCACGCGCCAAATGGATGAATTTCGCTTCGGGAAAAACCTGGAGCAGTTCTGGGATTTGCAGCGTATTTATTGGATTCTTATCCCCGATAATCCGTATTTCTTTTTTTTCGTACAAAGAAATAAAATTAAGGTGCACAAGCCGGCAAAGTTTTCCAAAATCAGTGTTTTCGGGTTGTGACAGAATTTGATCCCTTAGTTTCTTTCTATCAATTTCCCACAGGGAATGGATTTTTTCTTCCCAAAATAAATCCTTATAAAAGGCTTCCAGCAAATTTTTATTCCACTTTTTTTTATGGGCATATTTTTTAAAGAGAAAAATAATGAACAGGCTTTCAAATGAAACGCGGACATGAGGATGTGCATCGAGCAACAACTGCAACAATGTACTCCCTGACCTGCCCATTCCAACAATAAAAAAAATGGGAAGATCAGAATTTTCAGAAAATCCTTTTTTTCCTTCAGTTTGAATTTTCATGATTTTCACTTGGCAAAAAGCGAATTTAAAACAAAAATTTGAATTTTTGAGCAAATGATTTTTTGTTTATATTTACAAAAAAATAACCTGTTTTATGAAATTATTTAGAACCTTCCTCCCATTGATAATTGGTTTCCTCGTCATTGCATGTCAAGACGGACCTTCGGAAAAAACAATACAAAAACCTGTAACGACTTCCGCTGATGTCTCCCAAGAAAGAAATTATAAAGGGAAAGAGGAAAAAATTTTAAATCACTTGACAGTGAAAGAAATCCCTGCCGATTTCCCAATTTACAAAGACGGTGAAACCAAAGAAGAATACAGAACCCGTACCATTATGTGGGCGAAGGAAAACTTGGAACTCATAAAGCCTGAATACCGTAAAAAAGTAGAGAATTTTCAGATAAAATAAGACTCAATCGTGGAAATCAACATCGGACAGAAGACCAAAAAGTATTTTTATTTGACCCTTTTGGTCCTTCCCTTCTTGCTCTATTGGAACGCTCTGGACAACGAATATGCCATCGACGATAATTTAGTGGTGGATGGGGTCGGAAAAATAGAGAACGGAATTACCGCTTTCGGTGAAATATTCACCACGCCCTATACCACCGACAGTGAACAATCTTTTGGTTACCGACCGGTAGCGACTTTTTCTTTTGCTTTAGAAAAACAATTTTTTAGCAAATTGCCGGCTTTCCAGACGGAAGCGCAAAAAGCTGTGGACAATAAATTGACGCAAGCAAATATCAGCCACGGGATCAATGTGTTTTGCTATGCGCTCACATGTTGTTTATTGTTCTATTTCTTAGTGCTCATTCTCCCAAGGGAGAAACTTGTTCTTGCTTTTCTTATCGCCTTGATCTTTTTGTTCCTTCCCATTCACACGGAACCTGTGAACAATATCAAGAGCCGGGACGTCTTATTAATGGTGATTGCGATTTTAGGATCATTGATTTTTTACGTGAAATTTGCCCGAAAGACAAACTTCTGGTACCTACTACTTGGGATGTTTTGTATCATTTTGGCCTTGTATTCCAAAAAATCCGCAGTTTCCCTAATCGGAATCATTCCTGTGGTGCTGTATTTTACCAAGGCAAATTATAAAAAAATTGGATTGGCTGTTTTTACGGTCTTATTGGTATTTCTCATTGCCGTTTTAGCCAAAAAGGCTCTCTTGACCGAAAATGCGGTACGGAACATAAAATATTTTGAAAATCCGTTACTCTACGAGGGCACTTTTTTGCAGCGGATCGCTATGGGTTTTTACTGTGCTTTTTTCTATCTAAAAATGATGATATTCCCGAAAGAATTTTCATTTTATTATGGATACAAACAAATCCCTATCGTCACGTGGGGCTTTTATCAAGTTTGGTTGGGGGTCATCATTTTTGTTCCATTAGCATTTTATGGTATTAAACGCTTTTTAAAACGGGATATTTTAGGTCTGGGCGTTGTGATTTGGTTGGGTGTCATGCTGGGAATGATCAATGTGGCCTTCCCTATTGTTGGCATTGTTGGCGAACGCTTCAGTTATCTTTTTTCCATCGGATTTTGTATCGTAATTGGAACGTTATTGGTTCGGTTATTCGGGTTGCTAAAAGAAGAAAAGAAAAATACGGTTCAGGTTCCAGTGGTATTTTGTGCGGTAATGGGTATAATTTTCTTGGTTTATTCCATAAAAATAATGAACAGGAATCCAGAATGGGAAAATTACTTGAGCCTTTACACCGCCGATATTGAGCATCTTCAAAATTCTGCCAAGGCGAACGTGTTGACCGCAAATGAACTGAAAAGTTCCTTGAACGAAAACATGAATAGGCACAAAAAACGGGTGGTACTCACAAAAATGGTGGAATATTACAAAAATGCGCTGGCAATCGTTCCAGATTATGCGGCGGCCTTGAATAATCTCTCCTATATTTATATGAAATATTTGGGCAAATATGACGAGGCGGTTCCTTTATTGAAAAAAGCCGAAATGGACAATAAAGACCAAGTGGTTTCCAATTTGGCGTATGCTTATTATATGACCGGACAATACGAAGAAGCCATCCCCTACCTTATCAAATCCATAAAATTATATCCAGAGATCGAATTGGCGTATAACAATTTATTCCTAATTGCCCAAAATCAAAAATTTCAGTCGAAAATTGAAATTAAATTGTTAGAGATATCCCCGGAATTTGAAGGTTCCAGTCCCGTTTTCAGTATTAAAATGGGGAATTATTTCTATGTGAAACAAGATACGGCACGTGCGATGTATTATTATAAAAAAGCAATGATTTCAGATCCCAGTAACGATGCTTTGCATGAATTTGTGAACAAAATGCAGCAGTAGCAATAAACCATAGGTCGAGATTAAATTTTCATTCCATTTTCAATGTCTTTTCCGAATTCTTCCAGAAGGCGAAATTCGGCCTGATCAAACTTTGTCCCATCCAATTCTTCCAAAAAATCGGGAGTTTTTGAAAGATTTTTAGAAAAGGAACATACGAATATCCCAAAAGAAATCCATTTATATCAATCCCGAAGTGTTTTTTTTCGTGGAAAAGTTCATATCCAAATTGTTTTCCGTACTCACCCGCCAGAGACTCGCAAACCAATTGCTGCTTTTTGGTCAATTCGGTTTTCCAAAGTCCCAAGTTTTCTGAAGTTAAATTTTTTTGAAGACTTTTGTGATGCTCAGGAATTCGCTTGTCGAAAGAATCTACATTTCTATCCATTCCTTCCTGATAGGAAATCCCCAGAAAATCACAAATTTCAATAAGTGTTTTCTTCGGCGATGTTACAAGATCTTCATAACGGATTTGCAACACCTTTTTGGGATGATCTTTCTGCAATTTTTCGATTTGCTGATTGTATTTTTTTCCAACGAATCGCCAACGAAGTGCAGTTTTTTCGCTCAAAATCCACTTTTAACATAGAATTTACCTGAGCGCGATAATCACGAACGATCCAGATAAATTTTGCCTTTTCAAAAGTCTGTTCCAAAGAAGTTGCAAAAAGGGAATGAATAGGATTTTTATCGCCCAGAATCGCGGCGTTTTTCGAGTTGTGATAATTGAGCACAATTTTACAAAATGTGGGAAAGCAGCGATCTTCGGATATTTCCAGTTGATGGAGAAGTTTAATTTTATCTATTTTCCACAGACCCAGATAAGGTTCACCAAAAAGATCTTTAATGAAATTTCCGGGATCGATGTTTCTTCTTTTGGCATATTTATGCTGCAAAAAGCTGATGAAAGGCGCTTCATTCGGAATAAAAATTTCCACATGATTATTCAATAAATTTTGAAGCAAGGTCATTCCTGAACGTTCCCTTCCCAAAATAAAAAAAACCGGCTTTTCCGGCATGGGTTTTCCTTGAAAATTCAAAAATACAAAATTAGTCGACCAAATATGGAACGCGGAGTCCACCCGAATTTTTAAGTACACCTGAATCCAAAAAGTGAATGAAAACCGTGAATTCAAAATTCCTATCTTTGACATCGAAATCGGATTGTCCCATGTCAGAAAAACCCGAATTGCGGCAAGTAAATGTGAACCGTTATATAATGCCATTGCGCGAGGGCGGTTCTTTGCCTGCATTGGCCGCAGCTGATGACGGATTTAAATATGTCTTGAAATTCAAAGGTGCCGGCCACGGAACAAAAGCCTTGATCGCCGAACTTTTGGGCGGATTAATCGCCAAAGAATTGGGCTTGAAAGTACCGGAACTTGTTTTCGCCCATTTGGATGAGGCTTTTGGAAGAACAGAGGGAGATGAAGAAATCCAGGATTTATTAAAAGCCAGCCGTGGTTTGAATTTAGGACTTCATTTTTTGTCGTCGGCATTGACATTTGATCCCTCGGTAAATAAGATCGATGAAGAAACTGCCTCCAAAATCGTATGGCTCGATGGATTGATAACCAACGTGGACCGAACTTTCAAAAACACAAATCTTCTGATCTGGAACCGCGAGTTATGGCTCATCGATCATGGCGCTGCCTTCTATTTTCATCACTCATGGACAAATTGGGAAAAAGCTGCAAAAACAGCTTTTCCATTCATCAAAGATCATGTTTTAATATTGAAGGCCACAAAACTTCATGAAGTTGATAAAGAACTAAAAATCAAACTGTCAAAGGATAAAATTGAAGCAATAGTTGAACTCATTCCCAACACTTGGTTACAATGGGACGGCGTTAAGGAAAAGCCCGAAGAATTGCGAAAAATCTATATGGAATTCATAAATCTACGATTGGAACACACCGATTTATTTATACAAGAAGCCGAAAATGCAAGAAGCAAGTCTTTATGAATATGCAGTGATTCGCGTGGTGCCGAAAGTCGAGCGCGAGGAATTCCTCAATGTTGGGGTGATTTTGTATTGCAAAAACGGTAAATTTCTAAAAGTTCTTTTGAAACTTGAAGAAAAGAAGTTGACGGCTCTTTGTGAAGATGTGGATATTTGTCAAATAAAAGAAAATTTAGAGTCTTTTGAGAAAATAAGTCTCGGCGATATAAATGCCGGTCCCATTGCACAATTTGATTTGGCTTCCCGCTTTCGCTGGTTGACGGCTGTGCGCAGTTCCGTTTTACAAACCTCGCGCCCCCATCCTGGATTTTGCGAAGATCCAGAAAGTACCTTGAAATGTTTGTTCGAAGAATTAGTATTGTGAAGTTGGGAATTTATAAAAGTAAAGATATAAAGAAAATGAATTGGATCATTTTAATTATTGCCGGATTGTTCGAAGTTGCTTTTGCTTCCTGCTTGGCAAAAGCAAAAATAAGTACCGGAAATGAAGTTTACTGGTGGTATGGTGGATTTTTGTTGGCCTTGACGATCAGTATGATCTTATTGATAAAAGCGACACAAACATTGCCCATCGGAACAGCTTATGCCGTTTGGACCGGAATTGGGGCCGTGGGAACCGTTTTGATGGGAATTTTCATCTTCAAAGACCCAGCAAATTTCTGGCGGATTTTCTTTATTATGACCTTGATTGGTTCAATTATTGGGCTCAAAGCTGTATCGAATTGAAATTGGTTTTTTTTTGAAATTCGAATAAGAAAAGAGATCATATAATACTGATAATTGTCAATTGCCTTTCGACCGCACTTTGAGTTTTTAAATCATTTTGATAAATAGTAAAATCGGTAATGCCAACGATAAATTTCTCTATCAAGTCGATAGCCATTAAAATATCAGATAGCTATTTTTTGCTCTTTTCCGTCATAGATTAAAATTTTGGTTGAATCAATGCTTTTTCTTAGTATTGGATTTTTAATTGACGAGTTTGTCAATAAATCTACTTTTCTCTGAAAGAACTGTTCGAGTTTATCCCAAACATTCATAAGATTTTCCCCACGTTCAATTGGATCATCAATATCAATTTCAATCAATAAATCTATATCGCTCGAATCCTCATTAAATTGGTCAGTTATTGAAGAACCAAAAGCATATAAACTTTTTACATAATGGGATTTACATAATGATGAGAAGTCCGCCATTTTATATTTAATAGATTCTTTTAAATTCATAAAGCTAAGATAACGTATTTCGAACAATAATTGACGACATTCCAAACATACCGCAATTTGATTTATCTTTATTTGAATATTCTCTAAATATCAATTTTCGTCATTCAATTCTTTGGCAATCCTCATTTCCCATTCTTGTTGGGCTTCTTTTAATAGCCCGTGATTGGTTTCCCGATCGTAAAGGATTTGCGTTTTTTTCCGCTCCAATTCTATTTGTTGATAAATTCGGGTTAAATCCCGACGAATATTCCGCATCGGAACATAAGCTTTAAAAGTTCGAAAAAGCTTTCGTGCATATAGTTCGGAGATATTGAAATGCAGCTGTTCATGCGCCAATAAATACGATGTTTTTTTTTCAGGAATTACCCAAGAACTATTCGGATAAAAATTGGCAAAAACTTCGAATTTCAAATCAATGCTGTCGGATTTGGTCTCATAAGACCACGTATAAGTGATCCCTGACTGAGTGGAAGCAGCGTGGTGCTCCTGGTTTGGGTTGGGCTTTCCGCTAAAATCTTCCCATACTAATTTTTCTGGAGACCATTTTACTGATTCCACTTCATTCTTCTGTCCGAATAAATTTAATTGGGACAGAACCAACAATAACAAAAAGGATTTATGCATTGGGATAACTGAATTTTATCACTTGTTCAATTTTCGGGTGTAAACTCTGGGCAACCGGGCAAGTACGCGCGGTGTTCTCCAGAATTTTACGTGTTTTTTCATCATAAGCTTCCGGAAAAATAAAGTTTACTTCCACCTTGGAAATTCGACGTGGATCGGCAGCCATTGTTTTGATAACCTCTGCCCGGGTGTCTTTCAAATTCACCTTCATCTGTTCGGCTTTTATTCCCATCACAGTAAGCATACAACTTGCCAAGCCAGTGGCCACGGTATCTGTCGGTGAAAAAGCCTCGCCTTTTCCGTTATTATCTATAGGAGCATCGGTAATGAAAGTATTTCCACTTTTTATATGAAGGCATTTTGTTCTTAAATCGTCCAAATAGGTTACAATTGATGTCATAATTGCACAGGTTTCATTGTCATATCTTGTTCCAATCTCAAAATGTAAATGGCGGTATTCACATAACCTCCTTTTTTCTTTTCGACATAATGAAATTTATTTTCTGTATATTCCGTGGTCCAATCTTCCTTTAAAGAATCATCCAAACTTTTCGATGCGGCCAAGCGCAGTAGGATATCATATGTAAGATCATATCCTCTCACCGCAAATTTATTGGGTTTTATACCATATTTAGTTTTGTAAGCTTCCAAAAATTCTAAATTACCTTCGGATATCGGATCCTTTGTGAACGATGGAAAAGTAAATTTCAATCGGCTTAAATTCAAATTGGAAATCTCGTCGCTTTCATAGCTATCATTTCGGTTAGTGGTGAACAAGGTAATATCATAACCTGCGGCGGCCAGCGAATTTAAATGTGCCAAAACACTTCCTATCAAAGGAATATTTTCAGCCTCAAAAATAATCCAATTTGGAACTCCTTTTTGCAATTTTGTAATCAAATCCCCTTTTTTTGAATATTCACCAGAAATGCTAACGGAAGCAGCTGTTGGAAAATGTGCCTGCAATTTTCGCGTTACTTCAGAATGCTGAGTATCCGTTAAAAGCATAATATGTTGATTATGATGAACGCTATCGATATATTTTATCATTGCATTTTGCAATTGTTCATCTGTGGGCCTGGTCTGAAAGAGGTTTTCAGTCGATTCCATTTCCATTTTTGTGAGGGGTGAAAACACAGGGATATTTTTACGCAAAAGTTCTGTGGCCGTCATCTCTAACAGATTTCCGAGAAGTGGTCCAATGACGGCTTGGGTTTGAGAAAAATTATTTTCACTCAAAATATCAGAAAGCTTACTTTTACTTTGTTCTGTATCAAATGTTCTCAAATTGATGGAAATACCTTGATTTCCCGCCTTTTCCAAAGCCAATAAAACCCCGCTGTAAAAATCTAGTGCAATACGTGAAATTCGATTTCTTTTTAGTTCTTCCCTTCTATTCAACAAGCTGTCATTTTCAAACTTTGAGAGCTGAAAGGGCAATAAAACCACCAATTCTTTCGGCTCATAATTGACGATAATTTTTTCTAAATCCGTGATTTCGGCTCCAATTGTCACTTTAGAAACGGTTTCTTTCAGAATGGGAACTTTCAACTTCATTCCTGCGTTCAAGCCCTCTTCTTTTAAAATCGGATTTAGTGCATATAATGAATCACGGCTTATTCCGAATTTTCGTGTCAAACTAAAAATTGTTTCGGGGGAACTTTCATTATAAGGTTTTACAATATAATAGGTAAAAGCCGTGTCATCAATGATCTGCGCTGGAATGTTGCCAGATTTTTTCTCACGGGAAACAACCAAGACTTGCCCCGGCTTTAAAGTGCCCATATTTGGATTTAGTTCTTGCAATCGATTTAGCTTTATTCCATATTCCTTGGCTATTCCATAAGCAGTTTCTTCTGGCAACACTACATGTAAAAGATTGCCGAAATTTGAGTTTTGGATACTTTGATTGTAATTGATGGGTTTGGGTTTTCCTTTTGTGTACACTGGAATTTGGATGGTATCGCCCATTCCCAAACCTTCATTATATAAATAAGGATTATATTTTTTAAGCTCGTTCATATTGATACCTTTTTGCTGTGAAATCCCAAAAATGGTTTCTTTTTGTTTGACCACATAATTCTCGAAACGAAGCGGTATTTTCTCATTCGACCCCCCAATTTTAGAAGAAGGAATCATCAAAATTTGTCCCAATTGAATGGATTGTTTTGCTCCCGGGTTCAAAGTGTAAATGGCTTCTTCCGTGGTATTATATTCCTTGGCTAGTTTATAAACCGTATCGCCTTTTTCCACTTTGTGGGTACGATAATTCTGCGCAAATCCTTCAAAGGCAAAGGCCAGCAGGAACAAAAAAACAAACATCTTTTTCATGTAGATACGAATTAATGTGGGTTCTCGATATATTTTATCAAGCGGCCACTGCCAACTGCGACTGAACACTGTCAACTAAAATCACTCCCATTCAATGGTTGCTGGCGGTTTAGAGCTAATATCATAGACTACCCTATTAACGCCTTTCACCCGGTTTATTATTGCGTTAGAGGTTTTTTGTAAAAAAACATAAGGTAAATCTACCCAATCGGCGGTCATTCCATCGGTGGATTCCACGGCCCGCAATGCAACCACTTTTTCATAGGTTCGTTCATCGCCCATAACTCCCACAGCATCGATGGGAAGCAGAATTGCACCTGCCTGCCAAACATGATCGTAAAGATCCCATTCTTTTAATCCGTTAATGAAAATGGCATCAACTTCCTGCAAAATACGTACTTTTTCTTCGGTAATATCCCCCAAAATACGAATCGCCAAACCGGGACCGGGAAATGGATGACGTCCCAATAATTCGGGATCTATCCCGAGTTCGGCACCAACCCTTCTCACTTCATCTTTAAACAACATTCTCAAAGGTTCCACAATTTTTAGTTTCATAAAATCCGGCAAACCGCCCACATTGTGATGCGATTTTATGGTTACAGAAGGCCCGTTTACGGAAATAGATTCAATGACGTCGGGATAAATGGTTCCTTGCGCCAGAAAATCGACATTTTCAATGCGGTGAGCTTCATCGTCAAAAACTTCAATAAAGGTTTTTCCAATGGCTTTTCGCTTTAATTCTGGGTCTGAAATTCCCCGTAAAGCTTTCATGAAACGGGAAGAAGTATCCACGCCACGAACATTCAATCCCATGTCTTTATATTGATGCAGCACATTTTCATATTCATTTTTACGCAACAATCCATTGTTCACGAAAATACAATACAAATTCTTTCCAATGGCTTTGTGCAGTAAAACTGCTGCCACGGTAGAATCCACACCCCCACTTAAACCGAGGACCACTTTTCCATCGCCGATTTTTTCTTTCAATTCCGAAACGGTCAAATCGGCAAAAGCGCCCGGGGTCCAATTCTGTTCCAACCCTGCGATTTTCACCAAGAAATTACTTAAAATTTGTTTCCCTTCCGTGGTATGATAGACTTCTGGATGAAATTGGATTCCAAAAGTTTCCTCCCCTTCAATTCGGTATGCGGCATTCGGCACATCGGAAGTGCTTGCTAAACGAACACCATTTTCCGGAAGTTCCTTGATGGTGTCGCTGTGTGACATCCACACTTGGGAATGCTCAGTAATATTTTCAAATAAACCTTCGTTGTCGCGAACTACAGTAAGATGTGCTCGGCCATATTCACGGGTATCCGAAGCTTCCACCTTTCCGCCGTAAAAATGGGCCAAAAATTGCGCGCCATAGCAAATCGCCAAAAGCGGAATTTTCCCCTTAATTTTTGACAAATCTGGGTGTGGCGCATCTTCGGCCCTTACGGAAAAAGGACTTCCTGAGAGAATGACGGCTTTGAACCCGGACAAATTTTCAGGGATTTTATGGTATGGGTGTATTTCGCAGTAAACATTCAACTCCCGAACGCGCCGTGCGACCAATTGGGTATATTGTGAACCAAAATCTAAAATGAGTACGTTATTTCGCATAGGCAAAAATAAGGATTTGAGGTCAAAATTCCCTGCTTGCGAAGCGAACTTTTCATATCTTTAGCAGAAATTACAAAAAATTCTTTCTATGAAGTATCTAACGGCTATTATTTTTTCCATTGCCATTGTTTTAGCGGCCTATTTTCTCGGAAATTCTTATGTGAAGCGAGCGCAACCTGCGGGAACCGTACATGTTACCGGTTCTGGAAACGAAAATTTCACTTCAGACCTGATCGTTTGGGAAGGCACATTTACACGTTTCAACACCAATTTGAAAAAGGCTTATGAAGATTTGAATGCTGACAAAGTTATAGTCAAAAATTATCTGGTGGGAAAAGGGATCAATGTTGAAAATATTATTTTCAATTCGGTGGAAACGCAGGAACGTCAAGAAAATCAATATGAAAATGGAAATTATACCGGAAGTATTTTCGTGGGCTACGATTTGGTTCAAAGGGTGAAAATAGAATCGAACCAAGTGGAACTTGTAGAAAATGTTTCACGGGAAATCACTGAATTGCTGAACAAAGGTGTGCAGTTCAATTCCACTCCCCCGCGGTATTTTTACACAAAACTCACCGATCTGAAAATTGAAATGATTTCACAGGCCACATAAGATGCGCGTTTGCGAGCGGAAAAAATTGCCGCCCATAGCGGTGGTGAACTGGGAAAACTGAAAAATGCCGAACTAGGCGTTTTCCAGATCATTGGCCAAAATAGTGGCGAAGATTATACGTGGGGAGGCGCGTTCAACACCAAAGACAAGAAAAAAACCGCTTCGGTTACCATGCGGTTGGATTATGAAATTGAGTAAAAAAAGATGCTTTTTCCGTTGCGAATTTCAATAATGTCCCTTGACAGAATGGATCAATATTTTGTTGTTTTGTATTTCGTAAACCAAACGATGTTCACGGGTAATTCGCTGCGACCAAGTTCCGGTAAGGGGATTATGAAATTGAGTGAAAGGTGACATTCTTATAAGTAGGACACGTGCAGAAGCGTTTTGAAGACAGGTTATAAATCCCATGCGGTTCTGTTTTAATTTTCATGATCGGAGCGGTTATTTTGTTGGGAATTTATTTACTTTATGGATGGTGGAACTGGGAAAATCGTTATAGTCAATTCCGTAGCAGATTTATTGCTTTGAAATTTCACTAAAAAAGGGAAGCATTCCGCTCCCCTTGATATCCCTAAAAATTTGGTTATTTCTTATTCCACTATAATGATTTCCTCTCCCTGTTTGCCTTTCTGGGTTACCACATTCAAGACATATAAACCTTGTTCCAATGCACTAAAGCCGCGAAGGGTGAATTGCAGCCCATCAAAAGTTTGAGAAATTCGTATATTCCCTTGCATATCATAGAGTATTGCCTGAACATTTTTGTAATTAAAAGGATCATCATCGCCACCGATGGGAGGACATGGCGGTGGTGCTAAAATACTGGCAGTTGCAGTATCGTCTTCCACTGGATTAGGGACAATGTCAAGCCATAAATTATTACATGGTTCGTCACTTGAATAATCAAAAACTTCTACCATTTGAACTCCAATAGGGCTCTTTTCTTCACAATCGTTCACGGCATAGCAAACAACCGAATACATACCTGAACAATCGCCCCAAGCTACACTCATGAAGTCACTAATAGTAATTTCATAATTGGATCCATACCCAGAAAATAGAGGCATTATTGCATTGGGATCGTTTTGGCAGTTACTATTATATGATATTTCCCATTCATATTTTATGCCGGGAGCCAAATCTGGTGCCCAAAAAAAACTGGTTGTATTCATGTAAACAGAGGTGTCGCTGGTGGTTATGTCGGAACCTGCGGGAACTTCAGGAGCTCCAACCCAAAACTCTTTTTGTAGCGGATAGTTCTCAAAGATAGCTCTAATATATCCGGTTCCATTTGAAATTGGGTTTTTTGGTCTTACTGTTACCGAAAAATCATCGTATGAGGTTTTTATTAAATTATTGGAAACTTCCCAACTAAGGACCGGGGTACTTTCACAAGGACCAAAACTATAAGTTGAGGTTTGATTTTCGCAAATAGTCGAGGGCCCACTTAAGTCGCCGCCATCCAAATAAACGGTTGGTACCGGATAAACCGAATCACCATCCAATTCCTCTAATAACCAAGTTATGCTTTTTTCTGTAAAGGAAGTGTGTTGTTCATTTTGCTTTGGGCCATAATAATTGTCAAAAGGGATTTCACCTGAGGTACAGGTCAAAACACGATCCAATTCTTGGTTCCAATTGAAATTTGGGTTTTTAAAGCCGAGTGAGCTAACAGTAGGGATAAAAGAATTTACATGCTCATTTTTATATACGTTCAAATCTGCGGATCCAAAGAAATCGGATATTGCATATATGACATTGTCCATTGTAAACTCAAAATTCCAGAACGACCCACCCGGAAGAAAAGGATCTGTTCCATCAATAGGACTCGCCACATCATCAAAACTAGGATACCATCCTCCAGGTACGTTATCCATATTTCCTCTAGGATTGATATTCGTTGCATATTTAGAGTGATCGTTAAATGCTTTTTTGAATCGTGAAATTTTCCCATAATCATTATAATCAGGAAGATTATAGGCCTCCAAACTACCTATATGAACATCAAAACAAAAAACAAAACAAATTGTTTGAAAGGCTCGAATATTTAATCCCATCGCTTTATTCCCAATATAATTATCTTCTTGTTGTGTAAATGGATTATAAAAAGACTTACTGCCATCCAAAGAGCCATTGATCAAAGCAATCTTTCTCAGGTTTAAAGGATATCCATGGCTATCTGGTAAACCATTATTATACAAATCATTATAATACTGAACAAAAAATGGATGACCATGCGAAGCTGGATAGCCTTGAGCACTTGCTCTTCCATCGAAATAATCGGTTTTGAGCTGACTACCGTTCCATCCATTGAATTGCTCGATCAATTGTTGCTTGGCAGCAGCTGAACTCAACTGTTTATTTACAAAATCTTGTGCCTCAACATTTCCCGAATTGGCTACTTGGTTTAAAAGGGACTGCAAACCTATTGGAATATTTGCTCCCAAATGCGGACTATCCACACTAACCCAAAGTCGACAATTATGCTGCCATTCCGGAAGTTGTGTAACGGCATATTTTTTCTCCATGTAGGCCAAGGCATAGCGTGAAATCTGTCCACCCATACTTGGTCCAACAATAACCAATTATTCATTGCTATTGTTCGCTATCAGCTCAGTATTAATATCTTGGTAAAGCTTCACATGCGCCATGGCATTGCGCTGAATAAAATCGGCGCCGCCGTCGATTTCCACATTTCCACGCATATAAGTGGGATGATTGACTATAACCACGTCATAGCCGAGGACTCGCAGCTCCTGAATAATATTATTTTCACCGGAATTGTCAACGTAATACATTATTTCCTCAATGGAATCATGATCATTATCTGGCAAATTGGAATCAGAGTCCTATATTTTTCGTCTATCGTCTGGATCGAAGCCATCAATAATAACAATGGGTTTCATCAATTTTTTCTCTGTGGCCCCATTATGGTAAAATATTCTATATTCTATATGGCCGTCAAATGAATTTTGTTCCCCAAGGCCCTGATAGGGGATATCGGCATCGACAGATCCATCTTCCATCAAACCACTGGAACCCTGGTACGATGTTAAAGTAACGAGCATTGCCGCACCCGTGGTGCTGGAAGAACCATCCGAAAATGTTGCTTTAAAAGAAAGCTTTTTTGGACCACTGTTCGCATATACAATTTCTGTTTGTTCTTTAACGATAATGCCATTTTCCATTAAAACATATTCGGAGCTTGTTCCGAAGTTGGCGGTGAGGCCCACAATGTTTTTTCCTGCCGTGTCCTGCAACATAAAATTGGAATTAAAACGGAAAACAATTGGTTGGCCATTCTTGGTCTTCACATATTTTTTAAGGGGCGATGCAATAAATGCATGTTTCGCCAAAAATGCAGGTTCACCGCTTCCATTTTCTTCAAATAGTCCATCAACAATACGCAACCCACCAAGCTTGTCGTTTTCCGGATTATAATTCAATGTGTGGAAAGATGCGTTGATTACACCAACATCTACAACATCCAACAAATCTTCGGAAGCATATAATTTCCTCAAACTTTTATGGGACATGAGTTTTTGCTCATTCGATGCCTGGTACAGTTCCAATAAAGCTTGTTCAAAATAATCCGTATCCGCAATATTGACGATCGTGTCGGTTTTGCTTTCCTTGTTTTGGAACAGATCCAGATGCGCCCAAGGAAATACGCGTTCATATAAAATACCCGAAGTAAAGTTTGATTTGTCAATGTTCACCAACATACTGTCGATGTTCGGTTCAGGTTCGTCATGTGTTTGTGCAAAGGCACTTTGTAAGCTGAGCATTAAAAATGCCATGAGTAAAATTTGTTTCATTATGCTAAGTATTAGAATTACTGATTTGGATAATTTGTATAATGGACAGTTGATCTATTTATATCAAACCGCCCCTCTGTAATTTTTACAGTATCATCGGGGTCATTTTTATTTACCACTATACCACTGAAAGTTCCGGATATAATTCCATTGTCAAAGCGGGTGATATTGATAATACCGGAATTTTCATTCGAACAGTACATTTTATAAATGTTTTCCTCATAATCATATATCCTACAAAATATATTATTGGTTTCAGGGCTACTTGTTCCGTCACTACAATTACTTTCGTTTACGTTATATTCCCCAACACCAATGGAATCCAATCCTATAATATGCAGATTTATGCTTCCGGTATGTTCACTATCGAAATCATGTACATCAATTTCATAAAAATCTCCTACCCCATTCCAAAAAATCAATCCAGCATCATGCACATTAAAGCTCCCCGATCCATCCCTTGGTATCAACAACCGTCCATCAATGTAGCAACCAAATGTGTTTTCCCCGGTTTGGGTAATTGGTGGCAGTGAAAAGTTTTGGCCGTCATCGGTTTTATCGCAGGAGGTTTGGAGGAGGACAAGGAGT